>PBRZ01000021.1 GCA_002726085.1 Acidobacteriota bacterium | reverse complement strand
AGTGCGGATGGAAGCCAGGGTCCCTGACCGGCTTGACACCGGCTGGTCCTCTCATGGAAGGCCTGATGGCCTGCGCCACAGCGTTGTCGGACCGTTCAAAACCCAAAACCGAGCGATCGTGTGTCTAGGCTTCGGTGCGTTCCAGCAGTGTGGTGGCGATTCGAGTGTAATGGCCAACTGCTGCGCGGAGCTCGTCGATTCGAACGTGCTCCTCGGCCGTGTGGGCAACCAGCACAGAGCCGGGACCGAACAGCAGCGGCTGTCCCCAGGCCGAGAGAAAGGGGATGTCGGTGGTGAACGGGAACACGGCGGTGTCGAATCCTGGTACGGTCACCATCTCGACCGGGGGCACCTCGACCACGTCCTCGATTCCGACCAGGGGCGTCAGCGGCTCCAGCGCCGTCCGCACCGTCGTTGCCGCGCCCACGATACGGAAATTCACCTCGGCGCTGGCGTGGGGAGGCACCACGTTCGGAGCCACCCCGCCGTCGATCAGGGCGACCGTGTAGGTGGTGGCTCCGAGGGTCGGGCTGACCGGCAGATCGAGCGTGCGAAGCGCCACGAGCGCATCGAGCAGCTTTTCGATGGCTGATTCGCCCTGCTCGGGATGCGACGAGTGCGCCGCGCGTCCACGGGCGCGCAGCTTGACCCGGTAGACACCCCTTGTCGCCGCGCCAAGCCGGTTGTCGGTCGGCTCGCCGTTGAGGAGATATCGGGACCCCGGCGGCACCCGGTTCGCCGCGTGGGCTCCGTGGCTGCCGCGCTCCTCGCCGACCACCAAGAGCAGACCGACCCGCGTCTCTCCCGAAGCACGCAGCCGCCCGAGCGCCCCGACCTGCGCCGCGGCGATCCCCTTGGCATCGCAGGCGCCCCGTCCATACAGCAGGCCGTCCTCTTCGCGGCTCGGGAAGAACGGCGGCACGCAATCCAGGTGAGTCGACAGCACCACGATCGGCGCGCCGAGTGTCACGTAAAGATTGCAGCGTTCGCCCTCAACCGGCTGCGTCTCGACGGTGTATCCGCGCGCGCGCAGCCAGTCGGCGAGCCAGCCGACGACCGGACCTTCGCTTCCGGTGGTCGACTCGATGTCGATCAGCGACCGCGCGAGCTCGACCACGTCGAACGTCGTCACCGCAGCCATGCCTCGAGCTCTGTGCCGGTGTCGGTCTTGTCGTCGCGATATTTGACGATCACCGGGGTGGCCAGGGCGAGACCCCACTCGCGCCCGGCGTCGGCGGTGACTGCCCGCGTGCCAGGAACGACCACCGCCCCCTCGGGGATCACGAGGGGGGAACCCGCTTCCCGGCGTATCACACGTTGGCGCGGCAGGTCGTAGACCGGGGTCGACCCGGTCAACACGGTGCCCGCCGCGATCACCGCGCGCGCCTTCACGACGGCTCCTTCGTAGATGCCGGTGCTGCCCCCAACCAGCGCATCATCTTCGATGATCACCGGAAGCGCGCCGATCGGTTCGAGCACTCCGCCGATCTGTGCCCCGGCACTGACATGCACGCGTTGCCCGACCTGCGCGCACGATCCGACGAGCGCGTGCGAGTCGATCAGACTGTTCTCGCCGACATACGCCCCGATGTTGATGAACATCGGGGGCATGCAGATCACCCCCTCGCCGACATACGCGCCGTCCCGAATCGAGGAGCCGCCTGGCACCAGCCTGACTCGCGACGAGGCGGCGAGCGGCTTGAGTGGCAACGTGTCCTTGTCGAGAAACGGCGCGCCGGGGTCCGGTCCGGCGAGCGGCGCGATGTCTCCGCACCGGAACCCGACCAGGATGCCCTGCTTGACCCAGGTGTTCACCGTCCACCCGGTTGGCGCGCTAGGGTCCGGAACGGCCGACCGGACACGGCCCGACGACAGCTCGGCCCGGAAGGTCGCGAAGACGGTGCGGGCCTCATCGCGGTCGGCGTCGGCGCCCGCCGCGTGAAGACGTTCGATGGTCGTCTGGAGCGACGAAAGGTCAGCGGTCACTGTCGCGTTCTCCGTTGTCTGGCGCGTCGAGGTGCAGCGTCGCTTGCTAGTTGGATGCGGCCGGTGTGAGGTGGGGCCTCAAGTCGAGATCGTCGAGCACCTGCACGATCCGCACGACCGATTCGGCTCGCGGTGGGACCATTGGCAGACGATAGTGGGGCTCGAGCAGCCCGAGATGCGCCATCGCCGCCTTGACCGGCATCGGGTTGGCTTCGATGAAGTTGACCTGCATCAGCGGGAGCAGCCTGGCATGGAGCTGGCGGGCGGTATCGAAGTCGCCCTTCAACGCCAGCGACACCATGCGTGACATTTCGTCCGGTATCTCGTTGGAGGCGACCGAGATGACCCCCGAGCCACCGACGGCGATGAGCGGCACCGTGAACAGATCGTCGCCCGACAGCACGCTGAAACCGGCGGGGACCTCCCGGCAGATCTCGCACATTTGCGGCAGGTTCGCCGAGGCCTCCTTGACGCCGACGACATTCGGGATGTCGGCCAGCCGGCACAGCGTGGCCGCGTCCACGTTACAGCCAGTACGACCCGGCACGTTGTAGACCACGATCGGCAATGGAGTGCTGTCGGCAATCGCCAGATAGTGCTGATAGAGGCCTTCTGACGTCGGCTTGTTGTAATACGGCGTGACCGACAAGATACCGTCGGCTCCGGCGCGTTGCATGTCGCCGACCCGCTCGATGACGGCCCGGGTGTCGTAGCCGCCCGCGCCGGCCAGCACCGGAACCCGCCCGCCTGCCGTCTGCACGACCAGCTCGACGACGCGCCGGTGTTCAGCGCCGGAGAGGGTCGGGCTTTCACCGGTGGTGCCGCATGGGACCAGGAAGTCGATTCCCCCTGCGATTTGCCGCTCGGCCAAACGGCGCACCGCCGCCTCGTCCACGGCTCCGCCCGCCGTGAACGGCGTCACCAGCGCCGTGCCACATCCCGACCAGTTGTTCGTCATCGTCTTGTGTGTAGTGTTCAATGTTCAGGTTTCGTCAGTCTGCGTTCAGCCCGAGGACGTCGCGCATCGAGAACCATCCGTGTCGGCCCTGTACCCAGCGCGCCGCTTCGAGTGCGCCGCGCGCAAACGTCGCGCGATCCCGCGTGGTGTGTGTAAGGGCGATCGTTTCACTCGGGCCGTCGACTCCGACCGTGTGCGTGCCCGGCGCGGCACCGACCCGGGTCGATGCCATGTCGATGGCGTGGGTGTAGCCGTTCCGCACCATCTCTGTCTGCAGCGCCAGCGCGGTGCCGGACGGTGCGTCGATCTTGGCGGCATGATGGATCTCGTGAATCCAGGCGCCGAACTCCTCATGCGGCTCGAACAGCCGCGCCGCGCGCGCGGCCAGAGCAAGGAACAGGTTGACTCCGAGGGAGAAATTGGCGGCTGCGACGACCCCGATCCCGGTGTCGGTCACGACCTTTCGCATCGCACGCTCTTGGGCCACCCACCCGGTGGTGCCGACCACGAGGTTGACGCCATGCTCAGCCAGGCGCGGTAGATTGGTGACCACGGCGTCGGCCGTCGAGAAGTCGATCGCCACATCCACGTTGCGCACCTGTTCGGCTGTAATGCCGGTGCCGTCACGGTTGTTGTCGATGTCGAGTCGTCCCGCCACCTCGAAGTCATATGACTTGCTGAGCTCGTCGACTAGCTTGCCCATCCGACCGTATCCAATCAGGAGGAGACGCATGATCTACCGCGTTCGATCGGTCCGGACCGCCCCGCGACGCGTGACCTTGCGGATAACGGCGACGGCCTTCTTCGCGTCGTCCTCGCTGTTGAACGTGATGGTGGCGGAGTAGCGCGCATCGACGACTTCAGCCTCCAGATCGCGGACGCCGATACCGGCCCAGGCGATCGCATTGGCGACCGCATACGCGAGCCCGGGACGATTATCGCCCTGCAGCAGCAAGGTCGTGGCCGGCGACTTGCTGAACCCGGCGGCACGCGCAACCATCGCGGATCGCCTGCTCTCACCGCCGTAGATCTCGATCGTATTGCGACCGGGGCGACCCGGCGTCGCACGCACCCGGACCACCTTCAGGTCGGCGTTGCCCTGCGCGAGTGGCTCGAGGGTCTCGGCAAGCGCGCCTGGACGCCTCAGGACGTCAGTGCGCCAGAGTCCGATACGTTTGATCTTGACCGCCATGTGTAAAGCGCCGGTCGGCTGGAGCGACCGGCGGAGCCATCGAAGTGAGGTGATTATACTAGAGAGTCAGGAGACAGGAGTCAGGAGACAGAAGTCAGGAGGGGCCGGAGAGCTTCGCTGGCTCCGATTCAATGCGGCGTGTCGATATGGCCATGGATATTCCGAACACGATGCGAGCGATTGAGGTGACCGAACCGGGCGAGCCGGAGGTGCTGGTCATCGGCGAGCGGGCTGTGCCGCCTCTCGGAGCGGACGACGTTCTCATTCGGGTGGCGGCCGCCGGCGTGAACCGGGCCGACGTGATGCAGCGCCGTGGCAACTATCCTCCACCGCCGGGAGCGTCTGACGTGCTGGGTCTGGAGGTGTCGGGAGTGGTTGCGGCGGTGGGGGCCGCCGTGTCGGGGTGGCGCGTCGGCGATGCGGTGTGCGCGCTACTTGCCGGAGGCGGATACGCTGAATACTGCGCCGTACCGGCGCCGCAGTGTCTGCCGGTACCTGGTGGCATCGATCTCGTTGACGGCGCCGCGTTGCCCGAGGTGGTGTTGACGGTCTGGACCAACGTGTTCGAGCGGGGACGGCTTGCCTCTGGTGAGACGCTGCTCGTTCACGGCGGGTCGAGCGGGANCGGTACCATGGCGATACAGCTTGCCCGTGCGTTTGGTGCCCGCGTGTTCGTCACCGCCGGTTCTGCCGAGAAGTGCGCTGCGTGTGAAACGCTCGGCGCCGATCGGGCGGTGAACTATCGGGAGACCGATTTCGTCGAGGCGGTGAGGACGGCGGCGGGCGACCGTGGGGTGGACGTCGTCTTGGACATGGTGGGGTGCGACTATCTCCAGAAGAATCTGGACCTGCTCAACATNGAGGGACGGCTTGTCATCATCGCGTTGATGAGCGGTGCGCGCGCTGAGATTGATCTGGCGACGCTCATGCGGCGTCGTCTGATGGTGACCGGCAGCACNCTCCGGGCGCGATCCGTTGCGGAGAAGTCAGCGGTCGTGGATGCGGCCCGAGAGCGTGTCTGGCCGCTGCTCGAGACTGGACGGGTGCGCCCCGTCATCTATCAACGTCTGCCGCTGGCGCAGGCCGCCGACGCTCACCGCCTCATGGAGTCCAGCAGTCACATCGGCAAGCTGTTGTTGGTCACCTGACCGGAGGTATCTCGCCGACCGCGCGGGGTGCGCAGCTTGCGTCGGCTGGACCTGTCAGAGCGCCTGAAGCCCGAAGCTTGTAGCCAATGAGCTCGCCGCCAGGGCATTGCTACGCCGTCCCCCCCGTCAACAGCGACAGGTCCGTTCCGTCGTGCNCTGTGGCGAGCATCAACAGCAGGTAGTCCCGGATGTGCCGGGTGGTCAGAAAGTTGTCCTTGACATACTTGTGCCCGGCCGAGCCCAGCGCGGAACAGAGCTCGGGGTCGCCCAGCAGCTCGATCGCGCGGTTGGCCGCACCCTCTGGCGAATGCACCAGGAAACCGGTCAGGCCGTTGAGCAGCTGTAGGCGAATGCCGCCGACCGCGCCACCGATGACCGGCTTTCGCTTCCAGAGCGCCTCGGTCACTGTCAGTCCGAATCCTTCCTTGATCGACTTTTGCATCACGATGGTCGACCCTCGGACCAGCGCGTTGATGTCGAGATCGCTGAACGGCGGCAATTCCAGGACATGAATGTCGGGGTCGTTGCCGGCCGCCTCGCGGACCTCGCGCAGCACTTCTGCACCTTCCGGGTCGTCGGTCGCCCCGCCGCCAGCTAGCAGCAGCTGACAGTCCTGGCGCCGTCGCACCATACGGTAGGCGCGTATGACGCCGAGCGGATCCTTCAAGCGGTCGAACCGCGAGATCTGCGTCAGTATCGGCCGGTCCGGATCCAGCCCGTGCCGCGCCACGACCGCCCGAACCTCGTCGTCCGGCAATTCACGGTTCTTGTCGGCGAGCGGGTCGATTGAAGGTGGCACCATGTACTGCGGAATCGTCAACTGCTGGGCGAAGTCCGGCATGGAAAAGATGGAGGCGTCGTATTGTCCGACGTAGTCGCGCAGGAAGCCCCAGACCGATGGGGCGGGTGTCGAGACGTCGATGTGACAGCGCCACAGCCATCGCCCACCGGTCTCCGGCTTCTTGGCGATTAACCCGGCCGGTTGGGGATCGTGCACAACGACCACATCACCGCAATTGTCCAGCTCGCCGAGGTTCATCTCGGTGGTCGCGCGGAAGACGTCGAACATCTCCTCGGTGATTGTCTCCTCGCCCCCATGGAGCGCGTTGTGGAACGCCTTGGTGACGGCGAAGAATGCCTGGTTGCCCTTGATGACGTCCCACGTCGTGTCGATCCCGAGATCGCGCAGCAACGGGACCATGCGTGTCAGGATCTCGGCCACGCCGCCGCCGACCGAGGTCGAGTTGATGTGCTGGAGCCGAAGGTGACGCACGCGGTCGGCCAGCAGCAGCAGCTCGTCGATGACCTGCGTCCCGACAATCTTGCGGTAGTCCTCGAGATGGGCGCTCATGCGGGTGTTCCGGTGTTGGTGCCGAGCTGGACGATGTCGCATCGGAGCTCGTCGAGCGTACGGTGGTAGGGATTGAGTGCATCGATCGCAGCCGCCAGATCCGGCCGCCCGCGGTCGTTGAGCCAACGCGAGAAGTCGCTGGTGCGACGCCCGAGACGGAGTCGGGCTTCGAAGAAGTGGAAATACAGCGACGCATTCGAGATCGACGCTACTTGCCGAAAGAAGTCGTCGACATCGTCGGCAACGATGCCGGTTGGCAGCACGAAGCTGCGTGACCGGCAGAAGTGAAACGCCTCTTCAGGACGGCACTCGTAGCTTGGGCGCTCCAGGTCGTTGAGATACTCGTCGACCGTCGCGATAATGGCGTCGCGGAGCTCCCTGATCGTGGTGAAGGCCAGCAGGTCGATGGCCGCCAGCTTTTCGGCAAGGGCCTCTTCCCGCAGCGCCTGCGACACCCAACGGGCAAAGTCGTTGAAGTGCGCCGAACGCTGAAAGTCGTGCGCCAGATACTCCTGGTGTGTGTGAAAGAAGATCGACGAGCCAGGAATTCTGGGCAACTCGTCGCGCAACTCTTGGAGACTGCGAACCTTGATGCCGGTCAGCGCCACCAGACGCAGCTCCGTGTCGAAGATAAAGGACTTCTGATTCGTCATGCACTGTTCCGGGACACACGCTCGTGAAGCCGACTGCTGGCCGTCCGGTCCTCCCCCTCCCTGCAGTATACTGGCTCGTCACGCTGAGCCTTGAAAGCGGGCGAGGAGGTCGTCACGGTGGCAAGTGCTGGCAAGGTTGGTCGGAACGACCCCTGTCCGTGTGGCAGCGGCAAGAAATACAAGCAGTGCTGCGAGCAGAAGGCGCACGCCTTGAGCCCGATGGCCTGGATCGCGATCGTCGGTGTCGCGGTCGCGGCGCTGGCGGCGATCATTCTCAGCTTCACCACGACGACCGAGCTCACCAACATCACCTGTCCGCCCGGGCAGATGTGGTCGGTGGAACACGGACACTGTCACTAAGCGGATACTCTCAGAAGTCAGAAGTCAGAAGGAGGCTGGAGGGCTTCGCCGGCTTTCNCATATATCCGGCCTAATACGATGGAANACATTCCCCTCGGGTGCACCGGTCTGAAAGTGTCCCGGCTCTGCTTGGGCATGATGACCTATGGGTCACCGAGCTGGCGATCCTGGGTGCGGACGGAGCAGGACGCGCAACCGATCGTGGCGCGGGCGCTCGAGCACGGCATCAATTTTTTCGACACTGCCGATATGTACTCGCTCGGGGTCAGCGAGGAGATCCTGGGACGTGCCATCAAGAGCATGACGCGGCGCGACCAGGTGGTCGTCGCGACCAAGGCGTATTTTCCGATCGGTGACGGTCCCAACGATCGCGGACTCTCCAGGAAGCACCTCTTCGACGCGATCGACGGGTCGCTCCGCCGATTGGGCCTCGACCACGTCGACCTGTATCAGATTCACCGCTGCGACCCCGAGACACCGCTCGAGGAGACGGTGTCCGCGCTCGACGACATCGTGCGGGCCGGCAAGGCACGTTATCTTGGTGCGTCCAGCATGTTTGCCTGGCAGTTCGCAAAGTCCTTGTATACCGCTGATCGCCATGGTTCGGCCCGGTTCGTCTCGATGCAGAACCACTACAACCTGGTCTACCGCGAGGAGGAGCGGGAGATGATCCCGCTGTGTCGTGCCGAGGGGGTCGGGGTCATCCCGTGGAGTCCGCTGGCGCGCGGCTTCCTGGCCGGGACGCGGAAGCCGGAGTCGGAGGAGTGGGGGACGACCGATCGGGCGAAGAGCGACGATTTTGCTCACAAGCTNTACTACGCGGAGAGCGATTTCCAGATTGTCGAGCGGGTGAGGGCGCTGGCCGCCCGGCGCGACGTGACGCCCGCACAGATCGCTCTGGCCTGGCTGGTCCGTCAGCCGGGTGTGACGGCGCCGATCGTCGGGGTGTCGCAGCTCGAGCAGCTCGACCAGCTGGTGGCTGCGCTCGATGTCGAGCTGGATGACGAGGAGTGCGCGTTTCTCGAAGAGCTCTACACCCCGCACAGGGTGCTGGGGCATTCCTAGCGCGGGAACGACCGCTCGAGTGCCCGCCGCGTCGCTTCGCCGGCATTGGGCTATGGGCTTTGAAACCAGAGCGCGCACGGGTTGCTTTTGTGGCGCAGGCCTTTAGGCCTGCGAGGCCAGGCTGAAGCCGGTGCTCGTGCCTCAGCCGTTCCCTTCCCCTTCCAACCGCTCAATCCCCTTTTCGAAGATCCGCCGCACGTCCCCGGTGACCTCTGTGTAACGTTGCCGCAGTGCGTCCCCGGTCGGGGTCTGCAGCTCCATGCGAGCGCCGAGCACCCTTTGCCGCTCCGGGTCGGTCGATAGCACCGACGCGCCCGCGTCCGACTCGATCCGAAGGTAGGTCTCGAGCGTACGGAGAAACAGGTGTGCGTCGCGCAGGCGTTCCGTCTCCTTGGTGTCGAGCACCGGGCTGGCGGGCGATGCGGCCAGCAGCCGCCGCGACCCGGCGACACGCCATGCCGGGTGGTTCGCGCCGTGGCGAATTTGCAGCAGCTGGAGGAGAAAGTCGATGTCGGCCAGACCGCCGCGACCGACCTTCAGGTCGAATCGGTCTCCACGCTGCTCCTTCCCGAGCTCCGTTTCCATGCGTGACCGGATGTGTCGCGCGTATGCCGGCAGGCTGGGGTCCCAGTCGCCGTAGACGAAGTCGGTCACGAGGCGATTCATCTCTTCGGTCAGGGCCGGAGACCCGGTCAGCACGCGGCACCTGGTCCAGGCCAGCCGCTCCCAGCGCTCGGCGCGCTCGGCCAGATACTCCGCAAACTTGTCGAATGGCAAAGCGAGCGCACCCTTCTTCCCATCCGGTCTGAGACGGGTGTCGAGGTGGTAGATGATGCCCTCAGACGTCGGCGCTTCGAGGAAGCGGTAGAGCTTCTTGACCAGCGCTTCGCATCGGGTGAAGAGTGCGCTGTCGCCCCGCCCGCCCCGGTAGACCCTGTAAACAAAGACGAGGTCCAGGTCCGAATGCACCGTCAGCTCGCCCCCGCCCAGCTTGCCCAGCGCCGCAACCGCCCACTCGGTTTCCATGTCGGCAGCCTCGGTTTCCTGGCGCAGCCAGGTCATGATCCGTCCGACACAGGTGTCGGCCAGAGCCGAGAGCTTTTCCTGCAGCGTTGCCAGGTCACCGCCGGCCAGCCATTCCACCAGGACCTTGGCCTCTTCGATTTGACGCAGCCGACGAACCCGGTCGGCTCTGGCGGCGGGGTCGCCCGTGCCAAGCTGGTCCAGCACCCGCTCCCAGGCGGTCCGGTGCGTCTCGGTGTCGAGCGGCGCGGCCACAAGAGAGTCGAGGAGCTCGGGGTATTTGGACAGGCGGTCGGCAAGCAGGTCGCCGGTGTCGAGGAGCGTGACCATCTGCGTGCGCAGCATCGGTGTCTCGAGCAAGGTGCGATACAGCGAACCGGGAGCGCCGGAGCAGGTGACGATCCGTTCCAGCCGGTTCAACACCCTGGATGGCTCGGCCGCCGCGGCGACCCGGGCCAGCATCTCGGCCAGGAGGTTGGCCAACAGATTCCGTGACGTCGAACGAGCCTGGACCAGCGAGGGGACCTGGTCCAGTGTTCGGACCAGATGCAGGATGTCCGACGCGTCCGTGAAGCCGTACGCGGTGATCAGCTCGATGGCTTCGGAGTCGGACAACTCTCCGCCGAGCAGTCGGAAGAGCCGGCGGCCGTCGTCCACTTCGTCTCCGGGTGGGGCGAGCAGGTCGGCATAGACCGTGTGCACCCGGTCGCGGTGCGCGGCCAGTGTCGACTCCAGCGCGGCGCTCGAGTCGAACCCCATGCGGCGCGCGCTCACATCGAGTACGTCTGGCGACTCATCCAGCGTGTGGGTCTGACTCTGGTGCACGATTTGGAGACGATGCTCGACCATGCGCAGGAACCGGTAGGCGCGGTCCAAGTCGTCATGCACCGTGGTCTCGATGATGCCTTTGTCCCGGAGCGCGGCTAACGCTGTGAGGGTGGTGGGAGACCGCACCGACTCGTGCTCGGCACCGTAGGTGACCTGGAGCACCTGCGTGAACAGCTCGATTTCCCGGATGCCGCCGCGCCCGACCTTGACGTTCCGGTCGCTGTCGCTTGCCTGCTCGGCGCGCCGTTTGTAGCGGGCGATCTCCTCGAGCGCCGCGTGGTCGAGATACTTGCGATAGACGAAGGGCTGAACGACGTCGAGGAACGACTGCCCGAGCTGGGCGTCTCCTGCGACTGGGCGCGCTTTGATCAACGCGAAGCGCTCGAATGTCTCGCCCATGGTTTCATAGTAGTGCTCGTACTGCTTCAACCCGCTGGCGACGTCGCCGTGTCGTCCCATCGGGCGCAGACGCAGGTCGACCCGATACAGATAGCTCTCTTCTGTGTGGTCGCCAAGCGCCTTTGTCAGCCGACGCGCCAGCCTGTGGAAGAACTCGTGGTCAGCAGGTGCTTTCGGGTCGGCCGGGTCGTAGACATACATCAGGTCGATGTCGGAGCTGTAGTTCAGTTCCATGCCTCCCAGCTTGCCCATGCCGATCACGGCAAATCGGCCAGGGACGGCGTCCCGTCCGGTTGTCGCGCGAAGGTCGTCGCTCAGCAACCGCAGAACCGCGTGGACCACGACATCGGCAAGTGTTGACAGCTGCCGGGTCGCATCGGTCAGGTCGGTGACTCCGAGGAGGTCCCGTGCGGCGACTCCGAGATACTCCCGCCGTCTGAACCGTTTCACTCCGTCGAGCCTGGTGCCCGTGTCGGCGCCGGTTGCAAGGAGCGTGTCGAGCTCGGTGTGGTAGTCGATGTGGTCGGGCGGCGTGCGTTTGAGTGCGAGCTGGAGCCAGTGGAAGTACTCGGGACTGCGGATCAGAATCTCGCCGAGCGACGGCGACGCGCCGAGCAGTTGCGTCAAGATCTGCGTCGCCCGCGGGTCGTCCCGGAGATATCCGAGAAAGGAGCGTGGCGGCGTGCGTGTGGCCAGATACCGTGTGAAACCCACGAGCGCGCCGTTCGGATCGGCCGACGCGCACAAGGCGTCGAGCAGCGTGTCGGCCATCGCCCCGAGCGCCTGCCGTGTCGACAGGTCGGCGGCCATCGTCTGCAGGTGCTCGTCGGCGGCCACCGGGTCTTGGAAGCCGCGGGACGCGAGATAGGTCCGCGCGGCGTCGTCGGTGAGATCCGCGGACAGAAACAGATCCCGGGCGGTGACGGTTTGCGAGGATGGGGACGTCATCGACCGCTGTCCGGGGCGAGTTGAAGAACGCGACGATCATCGGCCAGGACGGTTGTCGGACCGATGATCGTCGCTTGGTGACGCGATCGACCGAGTCAGATGACGGCGAAGCCCTCAGGCTTCCTTCTGTCTCCTGTCTCCTGTCTCCTGCCTCCTTGGAGCATGACCTTATATGTCGAAATACATCGCAAACTCCCACGGGTGCGGCCGCAGGCGGANCGCGTCGACTTCACCGCGCTTGTAGTCGATCCACGTGTCCACCAGATCCTTCGTGAACACATCGCCCTTCAGCAGGAAGTCGTGGTCTTTCGCCAGCGCGTCGAGCGACTCCTCGAGGCTGCCAGGGGTGCTCTCGATCTTGGCCATCTCCTCGGCCGGCAGATCGTAGAGGTCCTTGTCGAGCGGTCCCGGCGGGGTGATCTTGTTCTGGATGCCGTCGAGTCCAGCCATGAGCATCGCGCTGAACGCCAGATAACCGTTACAGGTCGGATCCGGAAACCGGACCTCCACTCGCTTCGCCTTCTCGCTTCCCGAGTAGACCGGAATNCGCACCGCGGCGCTCCGGTTCCGCGACGAGTAGATCAGGTTGATCGGCGCCTCGTAACCCGGCACCAGACGGCGATAGGAGTTGGTGGTCGGGTTGCAGAACGCCAGCAGGGCCGCGGCGTGCTTCAGGACGCCGCCAATGTAGTAGAGCGCGGTCTTGCTCAGCCCCGCGTAGGTGCCGGCTTCGAAGAACGTGTTCGTCCCGCCCTTCCAGAGACTCTGGTGGACGTGCATGCCGGAACCGTTGTCCTGAAAGATCGGCTTGGGCATCAGCGTCACCGATTTGCCGTGCCGCCGCGCCACGTTCTTGACGATGTACTTGTACTTCAGAAGCTTGTCGCCCATGCTCACGAGCGAGTCGAAGCGCATGTCGATCTCGGTCTGACCGGCGGTGCCGACCTCGTGGTGGTGCACCTCGATCGCCACCCCGACCTTCTCGAGCTCGAGCATCATCTCGGTGCGGAGATCCTGGTGGCTGTCCATCGGCGGGACCGGGAAGTAGCCTTCCTTGTATCGCACCTTGTAGCCGAGGTTGGGCTCTTCTTCGCGCCCGCTGTTCCAGAACCCCTCCTTCGAGTCGACATGGTAGAAGCCATGGTCATAGCCCTGGCTGAAGCGCACGTCGTCAAAAATGAAGAACTCCGGCTCCGGTCCGAAATACGCCGTGTCCGCGATCCCGGTGCTTTTCAGATACGCCTCGGCCTTTTGGGCGACGTAGCGGGGGTCGCGGGAATAGGACTCGCCGGTGATCGGGTCCTTGACGTTGCAGATGATGTTCAAGGTCGGGTGCTCCGTGAACGGATCCTCGAACGCGGTCGACGCATCCGGGAACAGCAGCATGTCGCTTTCCTGAATCTGCTTGAATCCGCGGATGCTCGAGCCGTCGAACCCGGCCCCTTCCTCGAAGACGTCCACCTCGAACTCCTTGGCGGAAATGGTGAAGTGCTGCCAGAGACCCGGTAGATCGATGAAACGCAGGTCGATTGCCGGAATGCCCTTGTCCTTGATCAGGGCCATTACATCGTTCGGTGTCATCCGTGTTCCTCCCTATCCCAATGGTGGTTGTCTAGCAGAAAGTCATCACACGACGTCTCGTTCACCCGTGCGAATCTTGCGGCTGTCCTCGACCGGAATCACGAAGACTCGCCCATCGCCGATCTCGCCGGTCCTGGCGGCCGACATGATCGCGTCGATCACGTCCTCCACCATGTCATCCGGCACGACCACTTCGATCTTGATCTTGGGCAGCAGGCTCACTTCGTACTCGCGTCCGCGATAGACGGCGGAGTGTCCCCGTTGCCGTCCGTGACCACGCACCTCGGTCACGGTCATACCGGCCACGCTGCACGCGGCCAGCGCATCCTTGATCTCATCGACCTTGTTGGGTCGCACGATCGCCTTAACGAGCTTCATCCGCCACACCCAGTGCCGCCTCGAGACCGGTCCGCAGGTCTTGCTCCACGTCTGGCGCGAGCTTGGCGCCATCGCGGGTCAGGTGGAACACGTCAATTGCCCGGTCGCCCTCGGTCGAGATCAGCACGAGATCGATATCGCAGCCGTGTTCGGAAATGACACGGCTGACGTTGTAGAGCAGGCCCCATCGGTTGGCGCCGCCGATTTCGAGCACCGTGTAGCGATCCGAATAGTGGTGGTCGAAGTGCACCATGCTACGGAGGCGAATCGTGCGCCGCCGCGCCCGGGTCGCCGCCTCCCGGCCCTTGAGCATCGCCGCCAGATCGGCGTTGCCGGTGACCCCGTCCTGCAACAACCTCGTTACCTCTGACTGACCCGACTCGTTGAGCGCCAGAAACCGATCGGCGTCGACGAAGCGGAACAGGTCGAGCACGACCTTCTGGCGATTGCTCATCGCCTGTCCGCGCAGGATGTCCATGCCGAAGTAAGAGAGGACGCCGCAGACATTTGAGAAAATGCGTGGCCGATCCTTGGTGACGACGCTCAGTTCCCAGACGTCATCGTGCTGGTCGAGGGTCAGACGCACCTCGTCCGGCTCCAGGTCTCGTGACAGGCGGATATGGTCGTACACCGTCAGCGGGTCGACGAGCCGCAGATAACGCTGGGGCAGCCCCTCGAGGAAGTCGGTCACCTGGTGTTCCGAGATCTCCGGCGGCCGGTGAGCCTGGAGCCCGGAGATGCTCGACTGCCCAGTCGCGATTACCTCGTCGCCATAGCCCAGCGTGATGTGGTTGTAGGTGTCGACGTAGAGTCGCCACAGCAGTTCCTCCTTCCACGGCGTGAGGGTCTCCGGGCTCACCGCCTGGATGTCGACGAGTGTGAGCAGACACAGCATCTTGAGCCTGTCCTCGGTGCCGACCAGCCGGGCGAATTGTTGGGCGACCTCCGGGTCTTCGCTGTCCCGACGAAACGCCGCGACCGACATCTGGAGATGATGCCGGATCAGGAACTCGACAGTGCGGATGTCCTCGGGTGGCACGCGGAGTCGTCGAAGCGGCCCCCCCACCATCCGAACGCTTTCCTCGGCGTGGTTCTTGTCCGTCCATTTGCCGGTATCGTGAAACAGCAGCGCCAAGACGATCAGCTCCGGCTGTCGCAGCTCGGCGAAGATACTCGCGAATCGCCCTCGCTCGGTCGAGTTCGGGTCGGCGAGGGCCGAGAGATTCCGAATGGTCAACAGTGTGTGCTCATCGACCGTGTACTTGTGGTAGAAATCCCGAATGACGCGACAGTAGACCTTGCGGAACTCCGGAAACATGCGCCCTAGCAGGCCGTTCTCGTGCATCTCGGACAGCCGATCGTAGAGCCCGGGGGTCGGCTTGAGCAGGCGCAGGAACTGGTCGCGCTCGGCCGTGGTCGGAAAGAATTCCTCCGACGTGTAGCGGTCGCCATGCCGTTCCACGAACGCCAGCGTCTCGGGCGACACCGGGCAGCACTCGTCGATTGCCGCCTGAAACGCGCGCACCCAGGTGTGAGGCTGGAGCGATGCCCGCACCATGTCGATGATGCTGATCCCGTCGCGGTCACGCCGTAGATTGTCACTGACTGGCTTCGTCGGTTCGGGTGACGACGGCGGATGCGCCTCTTTGATGGCGTTGGCCAGGACCCGCGCGATGATCCGCGCGTGATGGAAGTAGACGCTCATCAACGCCTCGACCTGACTCTGCGCCTGGGTGCCAGGTGACCCGAACCGTTCGGCAACCGCCTCCTGATGCTCGTGATTCAGGGCGTTCAGATTGCGTCCGTTCTCCAGATGCAGGAGCGACCGGATCCGAAGAAAGAACTCCTCCGCTTCGTCGATCGCCTCGTCGAGTCGGCCGGACGAGGTTGGCACGGTGCGGGCGGCGCCTGGTTGGCTGAGGGCCACGAGCGCGCGGATCGCCGCCACGTCGCGTAGCGCCCCGGGCGCCTCCTTCACGTCCGGTTCGAGCTGGTAGATTGTGGTATTGAACTGCGAATGGCGGTCGGCGACCAGGCCGCACAACGCCTCGATGGTCGGTTGGCGCCAAACGGATGCGGGACCGTGGACGAGTGTGTNGAATCGTTCAAAGACCCCGGCATCGCCCGTCAGAAAGCGGGCGTCGAGCACCGCGACGAGAAACTCCGGATTGTCTGTCTCCGGCGTCTCGAGCTCGCCCACGTGCCGCACCTGGTGACCGACATCGAGACCGAGGTCCCAGAGGGGGTGCAGCTGCGCCTTGACGAACCGCTCTTCGGCGGCGGCGATTGGACCGCCGAAAAGAATCAGTAGGTCGATGTCGGAGTGGAGACACAGGTGGCGCCGACCGTAGCCCCCGATTGCGACCAGCGCGACCGGTGTGTCGGTTTGGGCAGCGGCCTCCTCGTGGATCCGCACAAGCAGGCCGTCGATGAGGGTGGAGTAGGCCTCGGCAGCCTGCACGCCACCCCGTGCCAAACGGATCTCGGCGCGGTAGGCGTCGCGCGCCGCGCGCAGGGTCTCGGCGAGTGAGCGCTCGCCGGCCGGCACAGCGTCGACGGTGGCGTGCTCGGTCGTCATCGATGTGGGAAAGCTCCACCTACGCCCGGCACGGCCCGGCGCGGGCTGGGCAACTGACTTGGTATCGTCCTCGTTCAGTACCTGATGTTGGTTCAGTACCCGATGTTGAAACCGAAGGTGCCGACTGCCTGGAAGTCGTCCCCGTCGTTGAACGATGCCAACGCGTCTCCAAACGCCATCAGGTGGACGCCGCCACTGACCTCCCAGGCGCCATAGGGCCCTGGCACGGGTAGCGGCAGGCTTGCCAGCAGTCCGAGGTCGGCATAGCCGAACGCGTCGTCGTTTCCGGGGCTCCCTTCGTAGTAGTCCGTCAGGCTCAGGCCGAGTATGACCGGAAATGCGAAAGACACGGGCATGCCGTCGAGGCTCAGACCCGGCTCTACCCCGATCTCGAAATAGACGCCTTCACCCGCCCCCCCGTCGGCCTGCCCGTCCAGCTCGATAGCCATCAGCACGTGCGGAGACAGTGCGAAGGCACCCAGCAACGTGCTGTCGTCGACACCCAGGCTCAGCGCCACTTCTTTCACCGTGCCGAACGAGTCGTTTGGGCTGACATACGCGGTATACGTGAGCCCGAAGTCCCAGTTGTCGATGCCGAACGCGAAGCCGGTATAGAAGTCAGATTCATACCAGGCGCCAACGTTGGCGGCCGGTCCGTCGTTTCCGCTCGGCCCGGTGTGCAAGCTGTTCCACTGTCCGATGGTGAACGCGATGCTGTTGAGACCCTCAGTGCCCTCGAACAGGTTGAACGTCACGTCCATGTAGGGCTGGGCGACGATCCCCGAGCGCTCCTGCTTGATGCCACGGAAGAAGTAGGCGTGGCTGAAATCGGCTCCGGTGGAAAAGGACGCCTTGCCGGTNTTGCTCTGCGCCATCGCGCTGCTCGCCAGGACTCCGCTCACGAGCGCGACCGTCGCGGCAACGCCCAGAAGTCGTATGGGTCGCCAACCAGCTGACATGTGTGTGCCTCCAGACCGCTAGCGAAGCACCGCCTCGAACCGCCCGGTCGACGTCGGCTCCGCACCGCTAGCAGGCTCTTCTTGCAGCCCCGCTACGCGGGGGCCAGACATCTCCTCGTGCCACGTAAACTTGCTTCAAACGTCAAGATCTGGCCCATGGGAAATGTCAGCCGCCCGAATGAACGGACCATCTTACCAGAGGATCGGGAACGATCGCGTCATTGGGTCGGGGGGTCGGGCGTCCGGCGAGGGTAGCGGAGGCGGATCCCCTCGCCGGACGCTCCGGCTGAGACGACGGTCAGTAGCCGAGACTGAGACCGAACACGCCGATCGGGCGGAAGTCGTCGCCGTTGAGCGCCTCGAGCCCGTCGCCGAACACCATGAACTGGATGCCGCCGGCGATCTCCCACGACCCGTATTCCTCCGGCACGCCCGAGAGCGGGATGCTTGCCATGAGACCAACGTTGAAGAAACCGAACTTGTTGTCCTCTCCGTTCACCTCGAAGTAGTCGCTCGCGCTCAACCCCAACGTGACCGGGACCGACAGACCAACCGGTGCGTCGTCCGGCAACGGAATCGCCGGTTCGATACCGANCTCGACATAGGTGCCCTCGTTGGAGCCCCCGTCGGCCTGCCCGTCCACTTCGACCGCCACGGTGACCGAGGGCGACAGCCCGACCGGATCACTGATTCCGAGACTGAACGCGATCTCATGCACCGTGCCGAACGAGCCGTTTGGACTCGAGTAGGCGGTGTAGGTGGCGCCGGCCTCCCACAGGTCGGCGCCGTACCCGACACCGGCGTAGAAGTCGTTCTCATACCAGATCTGGGGACTCGACCCGCCGTCGGGGATCCCGTGGTCAGAGTGCAGACTGCTCCAGGTTCCAGCAGTAATCGACGCATTGCCGAACGTGATGCTACCCTCGAAGAACGGCTCCGCGATGAACCCCTCNGTCTCCTGAATGATGCCGCGGAAGTAGTACTCGTTGATGAAGTCAACACCGGCGCCGAGTGAGACGTTGCCGTCGTTTTGGGCGGCCGCGGTGCTTGGCAGCAGGCCGAAGGCCACGGTCACCGCCAGGGCGATACGTGCCAGCCGGGTCNTGGCGTGTGTCAGAGATGTGCGGGTGAACNTCATTTGCCTGGTTCCTCCTGGAAGATCCCGCCCGGTGCGCTGGCGGTGTGTCGTGGGTGATTCGAAATCTACATTTATGTCGAGAACAAGACGATCTCCGACAAGGGCGTCATCGACCGAGTGCCGGTGCGCCGCCGGACACACGGTGTCCGACGGTCGCACGCGGCTGTTGCCGTTCTAGCGGTGAGCGATCTGGAAGCCACCATAGGCTTCCATGCCGTGCTCGCTCACATCGAGGCCCGTGCGCTCTTCCTCCGGGCTTACCCGCAAACCGACTGTGGCCTTGAGGGCGAAGAAGATGATGAGGGCTGCCGAGAAACAGAAGAGGGCGTAGGATCCGACCCCGATCAGCTGGGTCATGAACGAGTGTTCGGCGTTCGTGCTGAAGATACCGACCGCCAGTGTGCCCCAGACCCCGCACACGAGGTGAACCGAGACTGCGCCGACCGGATCGTCGATCCTTGCACGGTCGAGCAGCAGCACGGACGCCACGACGATGACGCCCGCGACCAGACCGATGATCATGGCGGAGTTCACGCTCACCGTGTCGGCGCCGGCGGTGATGCCGACGAGACCGGCCAGCGACCCGTTGAGCACCATCGACAGGTCCGGCTTGTGCTGCAGTGTCCAGGAGGCCGCCATTGCCCCGAGGACGCCGGCGGCTGACGCGAGCGAGGTGGTGACGAACACCAGCGACACCAGCGCAGGATCAGCGCTCAGCACCGACCCGCCGTTGAATCCGTACCAGCCAAGCCACAGCAGAAAGACCCCGATGGTGGCGAGCGGCATGCTGTGTCCGGCGACCGGCCGAATCTTGCCGTCTACATACTTGCCCAGCCGCGGTCCCAGGACGATGATGCCGGCCAGTGCCGCCCAGCCACCAACGGAGTGCACCAAGGTGGAGCCCGCGAAGTCGTAGAAGCCCATCTGGTCGAGCCAGCCGGCGCCCCACTTCCATGACCCGGCGATCGGATAGATGAACGCCACGTAAATCGTCGTGAAAATCAGGAACGGTCCCAGCTTGACGCGCTCCGCCACCGCGCCCGACACAATCGTGGCGGCGGTGGCGGCGAACATGGCCTGGAAGATGAAGTCTGTCCAGTAGGTGTAGGCTCCGCTCGCATAGGCAATCGTGTTGCCTTCGGCGCCCGGGTCGAGCCCGAAGCCGGCGAAGCCGAAGAACTGGCCGATGCTGAAGTCGCCTGGATACATCAGGTTGAACCCGACGATCGCGTAGGTCAGCAGACCGATGGCGACGATGCCGGTGTTCTTGAAGAGGATGTTCACCGTGTTCTTCGCCTGGGTCAGCCCGCTTTCCAGTGTGGCGAAGCCCAGGTGCATGATGAAGACTAGGAACGTGGCAACCAGCATCCAGGTGTTGTTGACGGTGAACATCTCCTGCGAGACCTCATCCTGCGCGTAGGCGACGCTCGGCAGGAGCACGAGACCGAGGAGCAGGAGGGTCGTGTATCGACCGACCAATCGCGGCAACCTATTCGTCATTGGTGTTTTCCTTCCGTCTGCACAATCACTGGGAATGACGTGGCCCATCACAGCGCCTCGTCGCCGATCTCACCGGTTCTGATTCGTATCGCCTGTCCGANGTCGCTGACGAAGANCTTGCCGTCCCCAATCGACCCGGTGCGCGCCGCCTCGATGATCGCAGTGGTTGCAGCTTCGACCAGCTCGTCGCCGACGACCGTGTCGAGCTTCATCTTCGGCACGAAGTCCACCGTGTATTCGGCGCCGCGGTAGATCTCGGTGTGTCCCTTCTGTCGGCCGAAGCCTTTCACTTCGGTTACGGTGAGCCCCTGGACGCCGGCCTTGGCCAGTCCGTCCCGGACCTCGTCGAGCATGTGAGGTTTGATGATGGCGCTGATTANCTTCATCTGCATCTCCTGGCTGCCGGTGGCGGACGCCTGCACGCCCACCGGTGATGGCTGACGACGTCGTGTTGTCTTGAGCCGCGGCCACGCACACGAGTGCACCGCCGCCAGAGNCAGGTAGCAAAGCTGGGGCCAGCTCGAGCTGCACGATGGCATCGGGCCGTTTGCACTGTGAAACCGGGGCTGAATCGAGGCGTGCGGTTATCAGGCAGCGGTGCGGATCGACAAAATTGTAGAGCCTGGAAAACCGATCCGACGTTCATGTAGCGCCGCGCCTAGCCTGAGGCGCCGCCCCTGCCCGCCGACCTGGATCCTGGTCGTGACCTACGATCGGTACCGGTTGCAGTCGATGTCGTACTTCTTGACCTTGTAGCTGATGATCCGCTCGGTCGATTGGAGGAGGGTGGCCGCCTTTACCCGGTTACCGCGGGTCGCTTTGAGCGTGTCCTCGATCAGATCTTTTTCGTAGGCCTCAACGGCGTCGCTGAGGGATAGGCTCATCGCGGTGCCCGACGCCTCGCCGGTCTGGAGCGATGGCGGCAGGTCGTGCGCGTGGATGACGCTGCCATCGCAGACGAGCACCGATCGCTCGATCGCGTTCTCGAGCTCACGCACATTTCCCGGCCAGTGATAAGCCATCAGCATGTCGATCGCCGGCGTCGAGATACGTTTCACCTGCTTGCCGTGCTCGACGGCGTAGCGCTCGAGGAAGTGATCGGCCAGCAGCAGCACGTCGGTCTTGCGTTCCCGCAGGGGGGGCACGAAGATCGCGAAGACGTTGAGCCGGTAGTGGAGATCGTTCCGGAACGTGCCGGCGGCGATCGCCTTTTCGAGGTCGGCGTTGGTTGCCGCGATGAGCCGGACGTCCACCTTGACCGGATCAGTTCCGCCCAGACGCTCGAATTCCCGCTCTTGCAGGACGCGGAGCAGCTTGAGCTGGGTCGACTGATTGAGGTCTCCGATTTCATCCAAGAACAGCGTGCCGCCCTGGGCCAGCTCGAACCGTCCCTTCTTACGCGTGCGGGCGTCGGTGAACGCTCCCTTTTCGTAGCCGAACAGCTCCGACTCGATCAGCGAGTCGGGGAGAGCCGCGCAGCTCACCTTGATGAACGGCTTCTTGGCTCGCGGCGAGTTGTAGTGGAGTGCGTGCGCGATCAGTTCCTTGCCGGTGCCCGACTCGCCGCGCACGAGCACCGTCGTGGTGGCGCCGGCCACCTGGGCCACCTGGGCGTAGACCTCCCGCATTGGGCTGCTGGTGCCCACGATGTTGGCGAAATCGTAGCGCTGCTGGAGCTCGCCGCGCAGGTGGACATTTTCATCGACGAGCCGCTGACGCTCCGCGTCCACCAGGTGGCTGACCCGGATGGCCTGAGCAATCATCGAGGACACGACGCCGAGGAAGCGGACGTAGTCCTGGTAGTCGCGCCCCTTCTCGAAGGGCAGATCGATGCTGATGGCGCCGACCGGTTTTTTTCGGGTCTTGATTGGCACGCAGATGAANCTGATGTCTCGGCGCTCGAGGTCCTTGCGCCGCGCGCGATTGAGAAACATCGGCTCCTTGCTGGCACGCGGGACGATCACCGGTTTGCCGCTCTCGACGACTCGGCCCGTCACTCCTTCGCCGACCGCGTAGCAGGCCGATTGTCCCTCCTTGGTGAGGCCTTCGGCCGCTTCCACATGGAGCAGTCCGGTATCGGGGCTCAAGAGGGTGACCGAGCTGCACACGACGCTGTATCGTCGGTCGAGAAGCTGCAGCACGCGCTGGAGCGCCGCCCGCAGGCTGGACCCGCCCGCCAGCGCGTCGTTGATCTCGGCCAGCGCGGTCAATCGGGAGGCGTCGTGTGAGATGGCGCGTTCTTTGGCCACTGGGTCGCCGGTGTGTGGTTGCCGATCAGGACGACGGGGTTGGGCTGTCTCGGAGAGCGGATTGTAAGACAGAGGCCAGCGAAGCCGTCCGGCTCCTCCTGTCTCCTGTCTCCTGCCTCCTGCCTCCTGCCTCTTTGAGGGTTCGTCCTACGGCACCGGCATGGGAAGCTGCGTTTCGCCCATCAGATGGCGGTCGATGCCAGCCGCGGCGCTACGGCCTTCGGCGATCGCCCACACGATCAGCGACTGGCCGCGCTGCATGTCGCCGGCGGTGAACACCCCGTCGACGCTCGTCATCCAGTTGGCGTCCCGCGCCACGTTGCCGCGGTCGGTGAGCGTAACGCCGAGCTGGTCCAGGAGCCCGTCGCGTGTGGGTCCGAGGAAGCCCATCGCCAGCAGGACGAGGTCGACCTCCAACTCGAACGCGCTACCTGGCACTGACGTGAAAGCGAGACGCCCGTTCTCCCGCGTCATCTCGACTTTGCAACCGTGCAGCTTCGTCACCCGCCCAGCCTCATTGCCGGTGAACCGCTCTGTGGAGACCGAGTATACGCGCTCGCCACCCTCTTCGTGCGCCGTGCTGACACGGAAGATGTTTGGCCATTCCGGCCATGGGTTGGTCTCGTCCCGCTGGTCCGACGGTCGCGGCAGCAGCTCGAACTGATGGATCGATTGCGCGCCATGCCGGTGGGCAGTGCCAAGGCAGTCGGCGCCGGTGTCGCCTCCGCCGATGATCACGACGCGTTTGTCTTTCGCCGTGATGAACTCGTCGTCGGCGACCACGTCGCCTTCGCAGCGTCGGTTCTGCTGGACCAGATATTCCATCGCGGAGTGGACGCCGCTGAGCTCGCGTCCGGGCACCGCGAGGTCGCGCGGTTGGCCGGCGCCGCCGGCAAGCAACATCGCGTCGAACTCCCGTCTCAGCGTGTCGGCTGGCACCGTGACGCCGACGTCGCTGTTGACCTGAAACGTGACACCCTCCGCTTCGAGGATGGCCAACCGGCGGTCCAGGAAGCGTTTTTCCATCTTGAAGGCCGGGATGCCGTAGCGCAAGAGACCGCCGATCCGGTCCGAACGCTCGAACACTGTGACCCGGTGACCAGCCCGGTTGAGCTGGTCGGCTGCGGCAAGACCGGCCGGTCCGGATCCGACAATCGCCACCATCTTCCCGGTGCGTGTCGTCGGGGCCTCCGGGCGGACCCAGCCTTCCTCGAAGGCGCGCTCCACGATGGCGAGCTCGATCGACTTGATCGTCACGGCGTCCCGGTCGATCGCGAGCACACACGAGCCTTCGCACGGCGCCGGGCACAATCGTCCGGTCCACTCCGGAAAGTTGTTGGTCTTGTGCAGACGGTCAATGGCCGGTTGCCACTTGGCCCGGTAGACGAGGTCGTTCCAGTCGGGGATGAGGTTGCCGAGCGGGCACCCCTCGTGACAGAACGGGATCCCGCAATCCATGCAGCGCGCGCCTTGCGCGCGCAGATCTCTGGTGGCGTAGGGAAGATCCACCTCGCGCCAGTCGTGGACCCGCTCCTCGACGGGACGGGTCGACCGGTGCTGTCGGTCGATCTCGATGAATCCTTTGAGTCTGCCCATCAGAACTAACACATCGGCGGCACTGGTCGACGACTNTCCCCGCGTCGAAGTGCGGCGCGGAGACGAGCCCCCTCATCCGACCGTGACACGAAACCCCTAATATAACAGATACTCTGCCGAGCCAGGTGCGCAGAAGCGCAGTGCGTGATGAGCGGAGAAGAGAGTGCCCGTTCAGTCCCCGGCGGTTCCGACCAGCTCCGCAAACCCCGGCTCCCGCGATTCGGCCCGCGCCCTGGCCTCGGCCTCCAGGACCCGCTTGTAGTCTCGTGGCATCACCTTGACAACGCTCGCGCGCAGCTCGGTCCACTGGTCGAGAATCTGCTGTCCACACGGACTCGACGTGTGGTCGATGTGGCGTGTAATCAACTCGCGCACGAGCTCAGCGTCGTCGTCGTCGAGCGTCTCGAGATCGACCATGCCCGTGTTGCAGCGGCTGGCGAACTTGCCATCCCGGTCGAGGACGTAGGCGATTCCGCCGCTCATTCCAGCTGCAAAGTTCCGTCCGGTCGGTCCGAGAATGACGACCCGTCCACCGGTCATGTATTCACACCCGTGGTCTCCGATTCCTTCGACCACGGCATGCACGCCGCTGTTGCGGACGCAGAACCGCTCGCCAGCGACGCCATGCACGTACGCCTCGCCGGCGGTGCCCCCATAGAGTGCCACGTTGCCGATGATGATGTTCTCCTCGGCGACGAACGTGGACGCGCGTGGCGGAAATATGCCGAGGCGCCCGCCCGAGAGCCCCTTGCCAAAGTAGTCGTTGGCGTCACCTTCGATGGTCAGCGTGACCCCGCGGGGCACGAACGCCCCGAAGCTCTGTCCGGCCGACCCGGTAAACCGAATGTTTATCGTGGAGTCCGGCAGCCCATCCTGTCCCCATCGACGCGTAATCTCCGACCCGAGCATCGTTCCGACCGCACGGTTGACGTTGAAGATCGGCACACTGAACGACATTGGCGTTTGTCGCTCGATCGCCGGCGCGCAGCGCTCGATCAGCGTGTTGTCGAGCGCCCGCTCCAAACCATGGTCTTGCGTCCTGATCGCCCGCCGTCCCACCGTCTCCGGCACATCCGGGTTGTACAGAATCTGGGACAGATCCAGCCCCTTGGCCTTCCAGTGGCCCACCGCCTCGGCGGTGTTCAGGCGGTCGACCCGTCCGATCATCTCTTCCATGGTGCGGAAGCCCATGGTTGCCATGAGCTCGCGGATCTCCTCGGCTACGAATCGGAAATACGTCTCCACAAATTCCGGCCGGCCGGTGAAGTGCTTGCGGAGGTCCGGATTCTGTGTCGCGATGCCGACCGGACAGGTGTCGAGATGGCAAACTCGCATCATGATGCATCCCGACACCACGAGCGGTGCGGTCGAGAAACCGTATTCCTCGGCACCGAGCAGGGCGGCGATGACGACGTCACGGCCTGTTTTCATCTGTCCGTCCACCTGCACGACGATCCGGTCGCGCAGACGGTTCAGCACCAGGACCTGCTGTGTCTCGGCCAGCCCGAGCTCCCACGGCGCGCCGGCGTGTTTGATGCTGGTCAGAGGCGACGCACCGGTGCCGCCATCATGGCCGGAAATCAGCACCACGTCGGAATGCGCTTTCGCGACCCCGGCCGCGACCGTGCCGACACCCACCTCGGCGACGAGCTTCACATGGACCCGTGCCCGCGAGTTCGCGTTCTTCAGGTCGTGGATCAGCTGCGCCAGATCCTCGATCGAGTAGATGTCGTGATGGGGGGGCGGCGAGATCAGCGGCACACCCGGGGTGGAGTAGCGCACCTTTGCGATCCACGGGTACACCTTGTAGCCGGGCAGCTGTCCGCCCTCTCCCGGCTTCGCCCCCTGCGCCATCTTGATCTGCAGGTCGTCGGCGTTCACCAGATACTCGCTGGTCACTCCGAAGCGTCCTGATGCGACCTGCTTGATCGCGCTACGCCGCAGGTCGCCGGCGGCGTCCGGGGTGAACCGCGCGGGGTCCTCCCCGCCCTCGCCGGTGTTCGACTTGCCCCCGAGGCGGTTCATCGCGATGGCCAGGGTCTCGTGCGCCTCAGCGCTGATCGACCCGTAGGACATCGCTCCGGTGGAGAACCGGGCGAGAATCGCCTCCACCGGCTCGACCTCGTCGATCGGTATCGGGGTGTCGGCAGACCGCAGCTCGAACAGGCCACGTAGCGTCGCCAGTTTTCGGCTCTGGTCGTTGACCAGCCGGGCATATTCCCGGTAGATGTCGTAGCGACCGCTCCGGCTGGCGTGCTGAAGCTTGTAGACCGTTTCCGGGTTGAACAGGTGATACTCGCCGTCCCGACGCCACTGATACTCGCCCCCGCTGTCGAGCTCGCGGCCCTCGTCGCCGCGGGTCGGAAACGCGCGCTGATGGCGCTGCTGCACCTCGGCCGCCACGGTGTCGATGCCGATGCCGCCGATCCGTGAGGCGGTCCAGGTGAAGTAGCGGTCGACGAACGGCTTATTCAGACCGACGGCCTCGAAGATTTGAGCCCCGCGGTAGCTCTGCAGCGTGGAGATCCCCATCTTCGACATCACCTTCAGCACTCCCTTGGTCAGCGCAAGAATGTGGTGCCGGATGCCCTGCGGCGGGTCGATGTTGGAAATCTCACCTTCGCAGATCAGCTCTTCGATAGTCTCGAATGCCAGATACGGGTTGATGGCCCCAGCGCCATAGCCGAGGAGCAGCGCCATGTGATGCGCCTCCCGCGCCTCGCCCGATTCGATGATCAGTCCGCATCGGGTCCGCGTGCCTTCGCGGACAAGATGGTGATGCACGCCGGCGGTCGCCAGCAGGCTCGGGATCGGCGCATGCTCGGCGCTGACCCCGCGGTCTGAGAGCAGCAGCAACGCGGCCCCCGCCTCGACCGCGGCACTGGCCTGATGACACAGCTCGTCCATCGCGCGTTCGAGCCCGCTCGCGCCTTCTCGAGGGTCGAAGAGCATCGACAGCGTCACGGCGCGGAGCGTCGGGTCGGTGTTGTTCCGCAGGGCCGCCAGTTCCTCGTTGTCGAGGATCGGGTAGTCGATCCGGATCTGGTGACAGGATTCCGGCTCCGGTTTCAGCAGGTTGNGCTCCGGGCCCAGCGTCGAGCCCATGTCGGTGACGAGCTCCTCCCGGATCGCGTCGAGCGGCGGGTTGGTGACCTGCGCGAAGAGCTGCTTGAAATAGTCGTAGAGCAATCGCGGCCGGTCCGACAGCACCGCCAGCGCAGTGTCGGTGCCCATTGATCCGATCGGCTCGATCCCCTTCGCGGCCATTGGGCCCAGCAGAAAGCGTAAATCCTCTTCGGTGTAGCCGAATGCCCGCTGCCGGCGCCGGATCGACTCGCTGTCGGGCGGCGCCGTGTAGGGAGGAGCGGACAGGTCCCGGAGATGCATGACGTGGGTGTCGAGCCACTCCCGATAAGGGTGCTCGGCCGCCAGCGTCGACTTGATCTCCTCGTCATCGATGATGCGGCCCTGGGCCGTGTCGACAAGGAAGATTCGGCCGGGATGCAGTCGTTCCTTGACCAGGACATCCTCCGGCGGGACATCGAGCACACCGACCTCTGAGGCCATGATGACCAGGTCGTCCTTGGTGACGTAGTAGCGTGACGGACGCAACCCGTTGCGGTCGAGCACAGCGCCGACCACCGTGCCGTCGGTGAACGCGATCGACGCCGGGCCGTCCCATGGTTCCATCAGCGAGGCGTGATACTCGTAGAACGCCTTCCGGTCGGGGGACATCGACTCGTGCTTGCTCCACGGCTCCGGGATCATCATCAGGATCGCGTGAGGCAGCGACCGGCCGGTCATGACCAGGAATTCGAGCACGTTGTCGAACGTGGCGGTGTCGCTCTGGCCCTCGCGAGCCACCGGAAACAGCTTCTGCAAATCGTCTCCGANCAGCTCCGATCGGCAGAGCGACTCGCGGGCGCGCATCCAGTTGATGTTGCCCCGAAGGGTGTTGATCTCGCCGTTGTGGGCCACGTAGCGATAGGGATGCGCCAGCGGCCACGAGGGGAACGTGTTGGTGCTGAAGCGCGAGTGGACGAGCGCTAGCGCCGACTCGACGTCCGGGTCCGCCAGATCCGGGAACATGGTGGTCACCTGGTCGGCGATCAGCATGCCCTTGTAGACGATCGTCTGCGACGACAGGCTCGCGATGTAGAACAGGTCCGCCTCGTCCAACCCGAGCTCGGTGACCTCGCGGGCAATCCGCTTCCGGACGACATAGAGCTTGCGCTCGAAACGCGCCTGGGCGTCCGGACNGTCTCCAAAGTCGGCGCCGCGACCAATAAACACCTGTCGGATGGCGGGCTCACCCTGGCGGGCGGTCTCGCCCAGCGCGCTGTCGTCGGTCGGGACCTTCCGCCAGCCAAGCACGTGCTGACCTTCTTCGAGCACGATCCGCACGACGCGCTCCTCGACACGGATCTGCTCGTTGGCGGGACGCGGCAAAAAGAGCATGCCGACGCCGTATTCCCCGGCGGGCGGAAGCGTGAACCCGAGCGCGGCGGTCTCCCGGCGCAGAAACTTGTCGGGCACCTGCAACAGCAGGCCGGNGCCGTCGCCGGTGTTCTGCTCGCATCCGCACGCGCCGCGATGGAGCAGATTGACCGCTACCTCGAACGCCTGCTCCACCAGCTTGTGGGACCGGACGCCTTTGATATTGACGACAAAACCGACCCCGCACGCGTCGTGTTCGTAACTGGGGTCGTAGAGTCCCTGGGCGGACGGTCGCCTGGTGTGGGGTCGCGTCATAGCGTCGCTTCCCCTGTGGCGTTGGTGCTCGGACGGGTCCGCGCGCCCTCCGAGGTCCGGCCCTCGCCGGCGAGTGGACGCGGCCCGGACGTCGTGCGTGAATGGACCGGTTGGGTCGGGGCGCTGGCTTTGCCGTTCTGGAGCAACGTGATGAACGCCTTGACCGTCGGGTTCAGCCGCCGATTGCGTCGATGCACGATGCTGAGCGGGCGGACCAGCTGCGGCTCGCCCTGAGGCAGGATAAATCTCGCCTGCACCAGCGTTCGGCGTTGCACCTCGCGTTGTAGTGTCGGCTCCGGCAGGACCGCGATTCCGGCGCCTTCGTCGACCGCCTGCTTGATCGTCTCGATGTTGTCGAACTCGGCGGCGACGTTGACCTCCACGTCGTGGCGCCTGAGAAACCGGTCGACTTCTCGTCGGACCGGCAGCTCGCGGGCGAACGCCACGAACTGCTCGTCTACCAGGTCGGTTGGCCGCACGCCGCCCTGCCGCGCAGCAAGTCGCGCAAATCGATGCGTCGGGGAGCAGGCGACCACCATCAGCTGACGGTGCCAGGGAATGGCGGTGAGCTCCCGGCCGGGCGTCACGAACGACATGAGACCGAGGTCAGTTTGGTCGTTCAGAACACGCTCGCAGATGCCGTCCGGGTGCATGTATTCCAGGTCGACGTCGGCGCCTGGTGCGACGGCGCGAAACTGATCCACGTACTGGTTCAGGTGGTGTAGCCCAACCGAGTAGATGGCGGCCAGCCTGACTGTGTGGCCCGACCGGTCTTGGCGGCGCTGCACCGCGCCCTCCAGCTCGTGATATCGCTCGACGATTTCCTGGCACCCTTTGAAGAAAATCTTGCCTTCCGGTGTTAGCACCCACGGGCGCTTGGAGCGATCGATGAGCTGCGCGCCGAGATGCTTTTCCAGCTGGCGCACCGCTTGACTGGCGGCCGACTGGCTCACAGAGTTGGCTGCCGCTCCGCGGGAGAAACTCTGGTGGCGGACCACGTCGCAGAAGATGTTGAGCGTTTCGATGTGCATGGGACTGAACACTCTATCACATGCTCAGCTAATGACTCGAGCTCTCGATATTAGCCGTGCTTATGCCAATGTCGCCTCCGGCGACACCCGCCGCGGGGGGCGCGGATCGAAGACGGTGCAACGTTACAGCCGCGCGGCGATTGTTTCGAGTGTTGCCGCCGCCGGAGTGCGCGCGAGCACTTCGAGCCGCGCGCGAGGGTCCGCCTCGCGGGTGAGTGTCCAGACGGCGCCGCCTGACAGTGTGGTCAGGAAGGCATCCAGGGCCGGGCGAATCGCCGTGAGGGTCTCGGCCCGGTTCGGAGCCAGCAGACGATCGTTGGCAACGCACTCGAGCTCGTTTCCACGGAACCGCACCGGTCCGGGCAGCAACGTGTCCGTTTCGAGCAGTCGTCCCGCGCCTAGCAGTATCCGGCCCAGGGAGGCCAGTCTCTCTGGTAGCGCGCCATCGAGCGGTTGCCGGCGCGCGTATTGGAGCCCCAGCCGTCCACCGCTTCGGTCCAGGACATAGTGTCCCTCATGAGCCGCGAGCAGGACACACGGTCCGGTCGCCATGTGAGAGTAGTCGGCGACGTCAATCAGCAGACCGTCCACTGCCCGCGTCTGGATCCAGCGGTGAAACACCGGGATGACGTCTGCGGGCCGGAGCACCGACTCGTCATCGAGAAAGATCTTCACGGCGAGCCGCTGCACGTTGGCGACGTCGGTCGTGTCGGGGGGGGCGGTGGCCACGGTGCTGTTCGTCATTTTCGTCACTGTGGCCGCTCAGTGACTGCCGCTCGGCCAGCTGCCGTCGGCATCGCGGGCTGACTGGCCAGCTTCGCTTGACAGGCGTGCGTCGCTTCCAGGAACAGCTGGGCTTCTGCGATCAGTTGACGGGCCGTGTCCCGGTCGACTGCCGGCTCGGCCTGCGCGTGACGGCGGAAGAGATACTGCGCGAACTTACCGCCGGCGTACTTGTCGAAGAAGATTTCGGTATCGAAGAAGCGGGTCCGGAACTCGGTGACGATCTGGTCTGGTTCGTCCGAGATGTCGATGAACTCCGTCTTGATGAGCCCCTTGGCAGCCTGAAGCATCGCGCCGTAGGCCAGCGCGTCCGCCTGTACGACGTCGCCCGTCTCGAGCTGGAGCTGGGCTTCGAAGACCTGGCTCTCGGCGCCCACGAGGTCGAACTCGGTCAGCGAGACCACCTCCCCGGCACACTCGCCTACCCCCATGTCGCCGATGCCGAATTCGCGCGGGTCACCCCAATCGCGGTAGTAATCCGAGTCCACATCATGGGGCGGCACCGCCGTCAGGTCATCGAACATTTCGCGTAGCGCCCGCTTGCCGACCCGCGAGGTGAAGTCGTAGAAGCTCTCTGCTTCCCGCCGGTTGCTCACGAACTGGTCGGTGATGCGCCGGACGACCCCCGGTATGTTCTTCGAGGGCACGGCGCCGATGGCCAACCCATAGGCGCCGCCGTTGTCGGCCCACTTGCCGCCGAGCACGACCTGGAAGTGCGGCACGATGTGACCGCCGATGTGGCGGCTGACCCCGTAGAAGCCGAGGTCGCAGATCTGGTGTTGTCCGCACGAATTGAAACAGCCGCTGATCTTGATGCGCAGCTGCCGAACCGCGTAATCCAGTGTTTCCATCTGTTCGGCGAGCCGGTGCTCGAGCTCAGCGGCCAGCCCCCGAGACGACGCGATGCCCAGCTTGCAGGTGTCGGTGCCGGGACAGGCGGTGATGTCGGCGATCGCCCCTGCTCCAGGTCTGGCCAGCCCGATCGACTCGAGCTCGCGATGGAGCGCCGGCAGATCAGACTCTCGCACCCAGCGCAGTGCGATGTTTTGTTCGACCGTGGTCCGGATGGTGTCACCCACGAAGCGCCGCGCCACGTCGGCCAGCCGCCGGAGCTGCCAGCCGCTCAGGTCGCCGAGCGGCAGACTCACCGTGGTGACCACGTAGCCTGGCTGACGCTGGCGGTATGCGTTGGTCCGTGCCCAGGCTGCGAAGGCCGGTGAGCCTGAACCATCGCCGAGCGGTTGCCCGGTTTTGAGCGGCTGCTCGCCGTAGGCCGGCAGGCGTTCCAAATAGTCGGTCCACGCCTCATCGTGAGCCAGCGTGGCCCGTTCCTCGCGCACCAACCGCCGAAATTCATCGAGACCCAGCTGCGCCACGAGGAACTTGACGCGGGCGCGGGCGCGGTTGCGCTTTTCGCCCAGCCGCGCGAACACCCGGGCGATCGCCTGGAGGGTCGGCAGGATCTCGTCTGCCGCCATGAACGGCTCGAACAGCCGGGCCTCGTGTGGCACGGCCCCGAGTCCGCCCCCGACATGCACTTCGAAACCGTGCTGCTCGACTCCGTCCACCTCGCGGGTCACCGCGATGGCACCGAAGTCGTGCATCGTGACGAGCCCGCAGGCGTGCTCCCGGCAGCCTGAGAACGCTACCTTGAACTTACGGCCGAAATTCTGGGCGTCGGGGTGACCGAGCAGGAAATGCATCGCGGCGTCGGCATACGGTGTCACGTCGAAGGGCTCGTCTCGGCAGACCCCGGCAATCGGACAGGCGGTGACGTTGCGGACGGTGTTACCGCACGCCTCGCGGGTCGTGATGCCGACCGCCGCGAGCCGCCGCATCAATGATGGCGTGTCGTCGATGTGTACGTAGTGCAGCTGCACGTCCTGGCGCGTGGTGATGTGACAGACGCCGTCACTGTATTCCTCCGACAGGTCCGCGAGTGTATCCATCTGGTCCGCCGTGAGCCCGCCGAACGGAATCTTGATGCGCTGCATCCCGGGCGCATCCCAGACCGTGTCGGGACCCTTGGTCTGTCCGTTCGAAGGAAACGGCAGCATCTTCACGCCGGTGCCGTCGTTCCGCTGGCCGTTGTCATAACGTTGTCCGTAGGCGCCCCGGCGCAGCCGGGTCTCGGCGAAAACCTTGTCGTCGATCTTGCCCTGGCGTTTCAGGGCGGTCTGGTTCTCGTAGGTGTCGATCTCTCGAGCGAGCGCCGCCGGTATGCGGTTTCCCAGGGCGTCCTTCCAGGTCATTGTCAGCCTTTCCCCTCGACGACGGCGCTCGGGGCTCGGTCGGGGCACGCCGCGAGCTGTGCGTGCAGATCGACGACATTTCCGATGACGATCGTGCCGGGGTCGTTGGCATCGGTCGCCTCCGGTGCCGTCCCGAGGTCCCCAAGCGTGCCGACCCACGTGCGGGTGTGCGGTGTCGATGCCGCGAACACGACGGCGACGGTCGTCCCGATTGGCCACCCACGGTCTATTAGACAGGTCGCGATCGCGTCGCGGTGCGCCAGGCCCATCAGCACGACCACGGTGAGCGTCGAGGGCGCAAGCGAGCCCAGAACCGGCCGGTAGCTCGCCTCGTCGTGCCCGGAGACGACGACGAACCCGGAGGACAGTCCGCGGTGAGTGACTGGAATTCCGGCGAGCGCGGGCGCCGCGACCGCCGTCGTCACTCCCTGTACCACCTCGAACGGGATACCGTGTGCCCGGAGCGCCAGGGCTTCTTCGCCACCACGGCCGAGCACATACGGGTCGCCACACTTCAGGCGGACCACCCGGCGTCCGCGACGCGCGGCCCGGATCATGACCCGGGTGATGGTCTCCTGACGGACCGACTTGCGGCCGGCGCGTTTGGCGACCGAGAAACGTTGCGCGCGCGTGGCCAGTGCGACCACGTCAGGGGTGACCAGCGCGTCAAAGAGGACCAAGTCGGCCGCTCGCAGGCGGTCGAGCGCCTGCACGGTCAGGAGGTCCGGGTCTCCCGGTCCGGCGCCGACGAGCGAGACGAATCCCACCTTCATCACAAATCAGCCCTGTCGATCTTCATAGAGACCGGCCAGTGCGCGCAAGAGGAGCGGTCGCCGCTGGTCCATCGGGACGCCGGTCGCCGCCCACTCGATGCGCTGGTCACGCGCGATCGCCAGCCAGCGCGGGATCTCATCCTCCGGCAGTAGGCCGTCGAGCGCCTGGCGGATCAGCGCCGCGAGCGCCGGCGCTTGCCCGTCGGTCGAGATAGCCACCGTGACTCCGCCGCGCCGCACCACGCCGCCGAGATAGAGGCTGGCATTCGGTGGGTCGTCCACCGCGTTGACGAAGACCCGCCGGGACTCCGCTTCCGCCGCGACCTCGCGGTTGACGGCGGGCGGCCCGGCTGCCACAACCAGCCAGGCGTTATCCAGGTCGGATGCCTCGAATGGCCCGCGCCGGATGGTCGCCGTGCTCCCGGCGATCTCCGGCGTGACCTGCGGCGCGACCACCGTGACCTGGGCGCCGGCATCGAGCAAAGAGCCCAGCTTGGACGTCGCGACCGACCCGCCCCCGACGATAACCACCGGACGACCCGCCAGCTTCAGGAATACCGGGAACAGCGACGCTGCTGCTGCGCTCATGAACGACTCCCGCTGCAATGACGAAGAGGTCCGGTCTAGCGGCTCGTATCAGTGGCGTCGGGCGCGGCCGCCGTTTCGGCCAGCGGCGCATGAAGACCACACTCGGTCTTGGCGGCGCCACGCCAGCGGCCCGCCCGGTCGTCTTCGCCCGCGGCAACGCCGCTGGTGCACGGCAGACAGCTGATGCTCGGATATCCGCGGTCGTGCAGCGGGTTGTAGGGTACGTCGTGACGCAGCAGATAAGACCAGATGTCTTTCTTGGTCCAGCGAATGAGCGGGTTTACCTTGCCGAGACCGTACTTTGCGTCCCATTCGACTGCGAGCGCCTTGGCGCGAGCGGCGGTCTGGTCACGGCGGATGGCGGTAATCCACGCATCGAACCTGTCGAGCTCCGCTTCTAGCGGTATGACCTTGCGCATCTGGCAGCATCGTTCCGGCTCCCGCGTCCAGAGCTCTGGACCGTGCTCCGCCGCCTGCTCGTCGACCGTGAGATCGGGGCCGACGCTGCGGATTGTCAGCGCATAGTGCGTCTCGAGACGTCGCCAGAGGTTGTAGGTCTCCGGGAACAGGAGGCCCGTATCGAGCGTGAAGATATCGATCGGAAGACGATGGCGCGCGATCAGATCGATCACCACACAGCCCTCCGCACCAAATCCGGTCGCGAAGGTCTGCTGTGAGCCGAACTGATCGACGGCCCACTGCAGTATCTCGAGCGCTGTTGCCGTTTCGAGCGCGCGGCCCGAATCGGCCAACTCTGTCGTGTCGGGACGAGCCAGTGTGCTGGTCATTCGTGTTCCTGGCTCGGTGACGCCAGTGCGGGCTTGGTGGAGCTGCCGGGGCGGTGGTCGATCGGTCGGCGTCCGAGGTTGAGCCGGTTCCAGATCCGTTCATGGCCGTAATAGAGCACCATCTTCGCCACACCCTCGAGTAGACCGATCGTGACCGCGATGTCGGTCCGACCGGTGAAGGCGTAGACCAGCAACGTCGTGGTCAATGTGGCCAGAATGCGCCACGAGACCGCCTTGTAAACGGACCGCCAAGCCGATTCTTCGTACATCGTGTCTTCCTGCTCGTGCGTGCGACAGTTCCTGCCGCGGTCCACAAAAAAAGCCCGGGAGCTTGTGGCCCCGGGCTTTCGATCTCGTGCGTTGGCGCTTGCTTACTTGTTGGCGTGATGCTTCAGCGCTACAGGACCGTCGGCTCGGGGGCCCAGGGGGCCTCCGTACAACAGCAGACGGCTCGTGCGCGGATGATCACAGCCCTTTCAATCTACCGCTTGAGAGGGGACTTCGTCAAGCGGGGGGATGGGCCCCAGGGCCGTCGAACTCATGTCGGCTCCGGTTCCAGGGAATCCGCCACTCCAGGCTTCGTGCTCCGTGATGCGGTGGTGGGGAGCCTCCGCCGGTCCGCTCATCGGAGATACCCCAGACTGCGCAGTCGCTCGAGCTCCTCGCCCGACAGTATGTCGGTCAGCTCGTCGTCTGCTGGCAGCCGTGCGGCTTCAGACCGCCGTCGCCACCGTTCCAGCTCCGCAGCCAGCCGTTCGACAACCTCTGGGTGATCGGCCGCGACGTCGGTCAGGTTCAACGGGTCTCCCAGGTGGTCATAGAGCTCGTACTCCGGCTCACTCGTCTCGCGAGCCGTGTTGTGAATCAGTCGCCATCCGTCGAGGATCAGCGCGTACGATTCGTGACGGTCGTCGGCGCCAGCTTCTGCTCGCACATGCTCCTCGGAGACCGCGGGCCGCACAATCCAGCCCGGCTCGTCTGTCCTGCCCTCCACGCCAAGCAGCGGCATCAGGCTCTGTCCTTGTAGGCTGTCTGGCACCCCCACGCCGCTCAGTTCGAGCAGGGTGGGCATCAGGTCGATCGTCCTGACCGTCTCATCGACGTGGTGGCCGCCCGGCAAGTGACCGGGCGCCCAGAGGATCAGCGGCACGCGTGTGAGCTCGCCGTAGACCGACTGCCCGTGCCAGGAGTTGCCATGCTCGAGGAACTCTTCACCGTGGTCGCCGACGACGGCTACCACCACACGATTGGCGAGGCCTAGTTGCTCGAGGTGCTCGAGCAGACGGCCGATCTCGGCGTCCATGCCCCGAATCGAGCCGTCATACCAGGCCTGGCGATACGCCATGAACGCGTCCACATCGATGCCGGAGGTGTCGACGTTGGCCCGACTCGGCATGACCTGTCCCCGCAGGAACGGGCTCTCGATATGCGGCCGCACTTCCGCGACACGCTTCTCGTGCGCGGCCCGACCGGCGGGGTCGGCCCACATCGTGTTGTACGGGGGCCGCGGCTCGAACGGGCTGTGCGGGTCGAACAGGTGCAGGAAGACGAAGAACGGCACATCGCGATGGAGGTCGAGCCACGGCAGCAACCGGTCGACGTACTCGCGCGCCGACTTGCCCTGGCTGGGTCCGGTTCGTGAGGCTGCTTCGTGCAGCTCTTCGAACCCCTGGTGCAGATTCGTCGCGGCGCCGCTGAAGTTGACCGACGAGAACGACAGTGTAGCGTGGCCGGTCGCCCGGTACAGCTCGGCCAGGGTGGTGGCCGAGCTTGGCAGCCGGTCGGGCACGTCCTTCACGGTGTGTGTCGTCGGGTAGAGTGAGGTCAAGATGGACGGCGTCGATACCTTGGTCCAGGTTGCCTGTGCCACCGCGTCGTCGAACCGCGTCCCGGCGGCGGCCAGACGGGCGAGCGACGGTGTCGTATCGCGATCGTAACCGTAGACGCCGAGGTGATCCGGGCGGATCGTGTCTGCCATGACGACGATGACACCTTGCGGCGTCGATTTGGTCCCCGCCTCGCGCGCTTCCCGGTGGCGTACAACCGGCGACCCCCACAACCCGATCACACCCGTCTCGCCTGCCTCCAGCGAGAGCGACAGCGTCACGTCCTGGCCCGCCAGTGCTGTCAGGTCCACGGGCACCCGCTCCCACCGGTCGGGTGTCGTGACGGTCCGTTCCAGCAGAACCTGACTGCCGTCACTGCCTGCGGGGCCGCGAATCTGCGCCTCGACCCGGAAGGTGACCGGTTTCTCGTCCATGGTACCAATCGACAGATCGAGCCACGGTCGGTCCGACAGTGTGACCGGGATCCGAATCGCTTCGGGTGCTTTGGTCACGATCGACTCGTGAAATACGTCGTCCAGACCACGCCAGGACACGCCCGAAGGGGTCTCGGCCAGCTGTTCCCGGTCGAACACCAGACGCACGGAGCGGATCGCGAATCGGGCGCCGACGGCATCGCTTGGGTTGAGGAACACACGACCGATAGACGACGACGGTCGGTTGTCGGTCGCGCTCAGTCGGTAAGTTCGCACTTCGTCCCCAGGCAGCAGCGGGGTCGACAAGGCCCAGGTCTCGTCGGCGCGCACATTGTCGAGATCCACCTCACCCCGTCCGCGGAATTCGACTTCGAGGGTCGTGCCGTCGGAGACCAGCAGCTCGATGTCGACCGCGTGCAACCGGTCGCGGCGTCCCCCGTCGTCCCGCCACTCGACGTGAACGATGCCCGACTCGGTCGTCGTCTCACCCGTGAGCAGGCCGTCGTGGACCGCCAGCCCGGTGACGCCGCCCCCGTCCTGCCACCCATACAGCCCCGCCTCGCCAGAGCCGGGCTCGTCAAAGCGCCAGCGCGCACGTGGTGGCGCGGTCGGCGCCGCGCTGTCAAGGATCTCGACCCCGTCCCCGTCCAGGAGGTCGACGAGGTGCTGGGTGTATGGCGCCTCGGGCATTCCGGCGCAGCCGGACAACAGCGCCGCGACGGCAAGCCAGCGCAGCCGACGTGTCCTGTCGCTCCGGTCGATCATGTGCGCCGACCCATCGCACTCAGCATGACCAGTCGCGCATTGCCTTGGAGGGCTTCCATCTCAATTTGATGAGACACGCGCAGGCAATACAAGAGTATGGCGTAGCTAACCAGGATTGCGAACCTGACGGGATGCTCGATCGCAAGATACGTGATCGCGCCGTCGAAGAACGTCGGCAGGACATATCGCAGGATGTCGACGAGCCATGACTGCGCTGTCGAGAGCTCGGGCCAGCAACAGTCGATGGGCGGCCGATCCGCACCGCGAATCCACAGCACGCCGGACGCCGCCACCACGGCGAGCGAGCTCATCAGGAACGTCCAGTACAGCCCGATCCGGCTGTTCTTGAAACTATCGAGCCGAGCGCGAAATGAGCTGTAGCTTTCGGCGTCCTGTCGTGCTCCGGAGCCGACCCGGCTCGCGTCGGCGTCTGCCGGAGACAATGGGCCTGCCGGTGTGACGGCCACGTGGAATTTCGCGGGCAGATTTCCCGGTGTGTAGCCGGCCGTTCTCAGCTCCAGCCTGTCGAGAACCGACTCGTGAATCCGGACAAGCGTCTTCGCCACGGAACAGAGATCTTCGATGGGACGGGGCTGGTAGCGATAGAAGATATTGAACCCGCTGCGCGAGTCGTACACCTTCCCGAACGGATTCGCGTCGGCCCGTGCATCGCGCTTCGTCTCCGGTTTCAACAAGAGCCCGCCAGATGGATCCGAGCCGCTCAGCGCGTCACGGTGCTCATTCAGCCGCTCCATCATCCAGTCGAGTGTGACGTTTGCCAGCTCATCGCGGGGATATCCGCCACCGACGTTCGAGTGCATGCCCGAGAACCACACCTGTTCGATTGTGCCCCCGCCCTTGAACGTCGCTTCGTTCCAGACCTTTGGCCAGAATGTTCTGCGTTCGTCGTCGACGGCCATGGCGTGATAGACGTTTCTCACGCAGGTCGCCGGTTCCAGATCGTAGAATTTGTGCCGCCGGATGAAGTTCAAGACGTGATCGAACAGCGGGAGCTGGGGAGCACCGAGGGCGGCAACGGTGTCCCAGATGCCCATGAACTCGATCTTGATCGTGGACTCGCGCTCGAATGCCGGGGTCTGCCTGAACAGCTCCTGCACCGACCTGAGCAACTTTCGAATCGACCACCTGCCACCGCGGTTGGCGTAGTGCCGCATGACGGCGTCGATCCGATCCTGAAAAACCTCCTCGTCAAGACCTCCGTCCACGTCGCGCGGGTGCTTCACCACGAGTCCGCAGTACTCGACCATGCCGGCAAAGGCGCGGACGGTGGCCGCGCCGCGGCTGAACCCGAAGATGTAGACGTGGTCCTCCGAGCCTGTGTAATGGCGGCCCAGAAATTCGTAGAGATCTCGCACATTCTGTCGGAAGCCCAGTCCGAGCCCGCCCCCGAGCGCCTTCAGAAGCCCGAGCTTCGATGTTCCGACGCCGTTGTCATAGAAGACGACCTGTTGCCGTTTGTTGTCAGGAATGTCGTTGATCCGGACGGCATTGTAGATCTTGAAGACATTGGTGTCCGAGCCCGAGCCCCCCTTGTTTCCGGTTCCGTCCGAGCAGAGCACGATGTTCTTCGGCATCGGTTCCTCCCCTGTGTTGGGCTCCTGTCCGTCCGCGACCACGAGAGCATCGAGTCACGAACATACCAGACGGATACTGGCGTTACGGAACGTCGGAACCGGTGACGCGCCGACAGCGGTCTTTCGACTTGAAAACGAGGGGACGAAGTAAACCGAACCTGCGTCCGGGATGTCCGGCCAATCCGCGCGCCGCCTCCGCGGTCCCTCGAGTGCGCGGTCAGCCGGTCACACTTCGACGCCCAGGACCCCTTTGAAGGCAAATCCACACACCATCGACAGCACGAAGAAGCCGATGAGCCAGTCGACGCTGAACCCGAGGAGGTGCATTTCGAGCGGTGGGTAGGCGATTTCGATCGCCTCGATGCTGAGACTTGTCGCGATCGGCGGCTCTCCCGGGTAGAGCAGCGTGTCCAGCATGCCCCGGCCGCTGCGCAACTGCACCACCGAGCCCCACCGCGTGCCGCCAGCGATCCGCTTCTCGATGGTGTCTTCGCCGACGCGCACCACGAGCGCGTGGTCGCCTGGGCGGTCCACGCGCAGACGCCAGGCGATCTCCCGGGTCGAGCGAATCTTCACCGGCGGCGTTTCGATGACGACCCCGTCTGGCACGTCGAGCGCAATTGGCCGGTCGAGCGCCGTGGCGTCACGCACCAGCGCCTTGACGAGGACTGGCTCCCCGGTTTCGAGCGGCCGGACGGCAAACCGCAAGTTGAGCTGGGTCATGATCAGCACGACCGGGACCATCATGATGACAAGCGGCACGAGGGCGAGCCGCATGAACCGGAACGTGTCGCCGAAGATCCGGCCCTGCAGGGACAGCACCACGCCGATGTCGTGCTGAAACAGCCGCACTCCGATCAGATTCCCGCGGATGCGGTCACGGATCTCGTGGATGCGGTCCTGGTCGGACGTCTTGCCGAACAGCCAGACGAGGAAGATGCCAGAGGCGAAGGAGATGACCGTCAGCGCCCAGACCGGGGCCAGCGCGCGGAAGGGCCAGCAGATGACGTCGAAAATCGGCGTCAGGACGACGTTGATCAGGTTGACGAGAGCGACCATGAGCGCGCGCACCTAGGAGATGTAGCCGAGGCCTTTCAACCGCTTCTTGATTTCCTCCTCGGAGTCGGCGCCTTCGAGCTGAGAGATCTCCTTCTCGAGCGCGTGGTTGATGAACTCTTCGACCGTCGAGTAGCCGGCGATCTCCGCATAGCGGGTCGCCTTCTCGAGCAACACCTTGTCGAGCTTCACTTTCGAGCCAAACATGCTTTCGTACTCCCCAGAAGTCAGAAGTCAGAAGTCAGAAAACCGCATTCAATGCCCAAAGCCCAAAGCCGACAGGTCTGGGTTCTTACCTCGGGTCGATCGTATCCTCCCCGATCATTTCCGGCAGCGGCGCCACCCCGAACTCGTCGAGCACCGCCACGGTCAGGTCGTGGAGGGCCGGCGTTTCGAGGCTGATCCGCTGGTTCGTCAGCAGCACCCCGGGCACCAGTCGGCGGTCGTTCGTGTGGTCTCCGCTCCAGGGGTCGTCGTTGTCGACGATGATCTCGTCCGAGAACTCGCCGAGCGGGCTTTCCCACGAGTAGCGATACCCGCGGTCGTAGCCGATGAGGAGGTCCGGGGCCAGCTCGAGATGCGGCCCGACAAACTCGTCACGGGTCTCGAGCACGGACGCGATCGGGTGGTTGCCGTTGCGCTCGTCCACCATCGCGAGCAAACCCTGCTGGAGCTCCTCGAGCAGCTGGTCGTATTCGGCGCCGGGCATCACGATCCCGTTCGGCTCGCGGCCCTGCAGGTTCACGAAGACCCCGCCCATGCCGAACGCGTAGGCCCGCGTTCTGGACCAGTCCACGTTGACGAACATCGGAAGGCCGGTCCGTCGGGACGGGTCCGTCAACGTGATGTAGCCCTGTTCGAGCAGCCAGGTGTTCAGGTTGACGCCCCAGTAGAACGGGGAGAAGCCGTGGTCCGACATGACAATCAGGGTCGTGTCGCCGTCTTCGCCCAGCTCGTCCAGCACGCGTCCCACCGCCTCATCCATCTCCTCGTACAGCGTGGCGATCCCGTCTTGCAGCAGGTCGTCCGCTTCGTAGAGCGGGTGCTCAGGGTCGGCGTAGTGGTAGAGCATGTGCGAGCCCTGGTCCACACTCGAGAAGTAGAAGAACAGGAGCCCCTCCTCGAACGTGTCGAGGAAGTGGTCCAGCGCCCGCCGCCGTTCACCGTAGACGAACTGCGACTGCTCCCAGAACTCGCGACCACTGAAGATGCCCTCCGAGAATGCCTTCGTTTCTTCGGGGAGCTCCTGTGTGTAGAACGGGCCCAGCACATCGTGGAGGTCGGCAGCCCAGTCCTCGGGGCTCGAGAGCGGCATGGCCGGGTCATCGGGGTGGATCTGGAGCGGGCTGACATAGAGCTTGAAGTCGGGTCGGACCTCCTGCAGATAGAAGCGTCCCATCGCGCTGATGTTGACGATGTAGGGGAGTGCCTCGAAGTCGATGGGCACCCAGTCGCTCCACTCGCCTTCGTTGAGCACCAGCTCGGTGTCCTGCACCACGATCTTCGCCACCGGCTCGTCGGGGTCGACGTGCACCTCGAAATCGACAACGAGATCCGGGCTCTCGTACTCGACCTCGCCGCCGCTGGCCACGCCGCCGACCGGGAATTGCCTGAGCGGGTGGGGCGGTCCGAAGAGCTGGGCCTCGACTCGGTCGTTGACCACCTCGACGATCTCGAGGTGACCGGTCATGCCGCCCGAGTCTTCCGGGGGATAGTCGGTAATGTAGGTGTAGATGCCGTGGAGACCCAGGATGTCGGGGGTGCCCATGCCGGCAAACGATCGCCCGCCGTCAACCGGTGGGAAGTTCACCGGCATCCGGAAGATCGTCGTTTCTATCCCGGCCCGGTCGAGCAGCTCCCAGAACGCCTCCCCCCGTCGATACAGCTCGACGTCACCACCCGACAGCGGCACCACCCATGAGCCGAGCTCGAGGCTGCGGCCCTCCGGCCCGATGGCGTAGAAGGGCTCGACGACGTCCATCGTGGCGGGGTCTCGAAGGAGGAAATCGAAGACACCGTGTCCTCCCGGGTCCATCCCGGTGATGAAGGTGGACCAGGCCACCGGGCTGAGCGGCGGCATCGTCGTCTGGAGCGCCGAGAAGTCTCCCTCTTGGGCGAGCCGGGCGAAGTTCGGGAGCCGGCCGTCGGCGATGAACGCCTCGAGCATCCCGTGGTCCATGCCGTCGATGCCGAGGACGATGACCTTTTTGGCTCCGGCACCGTTACCGCAGCCGGCCGCGCCGAGGGTCAGGGCGAGCAGCGCGACGACCAGCCGTGCCACGACTCTCATAGCGCCGCCGCCCGTGCTGCACTCGTGCCGGATTTCGACACGTCGCCAGCGGCCGGGGTGGCCGGCATCAACGATTTCCCGTCGCAATAGGCTGGGACGGCGACCCCGAACAGGTCGAGCACCGTAGGGCCGAGGTCCATGATGCTGGGGGATTCGGCCGCGATCGCGCGGTTCGAGAACAGCATGCCGGGGACGTCCGGCGGGTTGAAATTGTGGTCGCCGCTCCAGTAGCGGGTGTTGTCCTCGATCACCTCGTCGCTGATACCGCCGGTGACCGACGCCCACCCGACCCGGTGACCCGGTCGAAACCCCACGATCAGGTCCGGTGCGTCCCGCACATACGGGCCCGAGTAGACCTTTTGTGCGTCGTAGACCTCGCGCACCGGCTGCACACCTTCCACGTCGTCGACCAGCGCGCGCAACCCCTCTCTGATCTCCCGTTTCAACTCGTCGACGGCACCTGGCTTTACGATGCCCTGGGCCTCGCGGCCCTCCAGATTCAGGTAGATGCCGCCGAAGCCGACCGCGTACGCCTTCGTGCGCGACCAGTCGACGTCGCCGAACATGTCGGCGCCGGTCGGCTGGTCACCCTTGACCGCAAGGAAGCCATGCTGAAACAGCCACGAGTTGAGGTTGACGCCGCGCCGGAACGGCTTGAACCCGTGGTCCGACATGACAAAGAGCACCGTGTCGTCGTCGGCTGTCGCCTCCATCGTGCGGCCGACCAGCTCGTCCATTTCGATGTAGAGCTTGCGAATCGCGTCCTTGTGCTTCCCGTTGCGCCCCCGGTTGGCCGGGTGTTTTGCGTCGAGGTGCCGGAAGAACATGTGCTGCAGCCGGTCGGTGATGTCGAAGACGCAGACCACCGCGCCGCGCGAGGTCTTGTCGAGGGCATCGAAGTACATCCGCTCGCGTTCCTCGTGAATCAGGTAGGTCTGCTCGAGGAAGGCGTCTTCGTCGATGACCTCCTCGTTCAGCGCCGAGGTGTCCTCGCAGAGCCCGAGCGTCGAGTAGCGCCCCTGGGTCTTGGACAGATAGACGGCGTAGGTGAACGGGTGCGAGATCGGCAACGCCGGAGTGTCAGGATCGATGTTGATCGGCGTCATGTAGAGCTTGAGGCATGGGTCGGTCTCGAGCAGATAGAACCGCACGATGCCAGTGACCGTCATCGCCAGCCCCGGCTTGAAGTCGAGCGTGACCCAGGGCGTGTACTGGCGGTGTTTCAGCGGATGCACGGCGCCATCGAGATGCAGTTCGGCGTCGCCGTTCGAGCCGGCGCGCACCTCGAACGGCAGGGTGAGCTCGCCGCCACCCTTACGGAGGCTGTTCTCGGGTCCGGTGAAGACCCCGCGAGCGACCCCGTTCGTCCACTCCACAGGCACCCGCACACCGCTCGTCATGCTCAGCCGCTCGGTCGTGTCGCTGCTGAAGTAGTAGTAGGTGCCCTGGCTTCCGTTGAGATCCGGGACGCTCATCGCCGAGAGCAGCGTGCCGTTGAACTTCTCGGCCGGGAAGGTGATGGGCACCCGCAAAATGGTGCTGACGATACCGTGGTCGCCCAGAGTCTTCCAGAACGGCTGGCTGCGCCGTCCCGCTTCGATCAACGGCTTGCCAAGGGGGATACGGAATGGTCCCAGTGGCAGCGACCGTTTCGGCGGCGCCACACGCGCTGAGCAGAGCTCGGGCAGATGTGACTTCCGGTTCGGGACGAGGAAGTCGAAGATCCGGTGCTTGCCGGGGTTGCAGCCGGTCTGGAACGAGGTCCAGGCGACCGGTGACTCGGCAAGCAGTGTGGTCCGCAGTCGGTGAAAGCTGCCTTGTTGCCGCAACTTGGAGAAGTTTGGCAGCACTCCTTCTTCCATCAGCTGCTCGGTCAGCTCCGGGTCCTGTCCGTCGAGACCCAGGACGATCACGCGCTTCACCCGGCTGGCGGCCAGCGCGCGGTTCCCGCGCACCTTTTGGATGGCCAGGCGGATCGGCCAGGTCAGCAGCGTCACCACAGCCAGAACCATCGTGAACAGGAGGATGAAGAGCGAGGAGACGAAAGCGAAGCCGGCACCGGGCCCAACATACGCCTGGGCCGGCGTCGGTGCGAACAACAGACCGCCGACCAGGACGCAGGTTGCGAAGAGGAGTCGAATGCGGATGGCGGCCATCGAAGACCCTCGTGTCCGATTACGTCGCGCGGTTGCGATAGAGCTGCTCGTCGACCACCTCGGTCATCTTGTCGACGTCGAGGCGATCGCCGAGGAATCGGTTGACCTGGGTTGCCACCTCGCGCGGGCTGTTCAGCGCCGCGCGGTGGTCTACATAGAGCACTTCGCAGTTGGGCCGGCCAGCGAGCTGGCGTTCCATCTTCGTGAGGTGGGCGGCGAATAGCTTGGCCATTTCCTCATCGTCGGCGGTGCCGCCTGGGTCGCCGCGGCGTTCGAGCATCTTGCGCTGGGACGCCAGCACCTCCTGGAGATTCCGCCGGACGAACACGATCTTGTAGTGATGCGTGGATGGCAGGTGCTGGAGAAGGAACGAGATGACCTTCAGGCACTTTCCATGGGCGCCATCGAGCCACGATGCGTCTCCGCCCTTGTCGAGCTCCTTGACCTGTTCCAGCTCGTGGTAGCCCTTCGGGTTGTCGTCGTCCGCTACACGGATGCCGTCGACAACCGTCTCGAGTCCGCCTGCCGCCAACATGCCCATGAGCATCGACGTCCCGGACCGGGGCAGGCCCGAGACGACGACCACCGAGTGATCGACATCGGGGGCGCCGCCACCGAAAAGACGACTGAGGAATCCCACTACGGCAGCTATTTGAGTCGATGGCCGGGGTAGCGTCAAGGTCGCGCCGCCATTGGGTTTGCTGCGCGGCCGTTCTGGGCGCTACACTTCGCCTCGCGATGGTAACGATCGACGCGGTCAACGAGGTGGCGCTGCGCGCCGGCGAGGTGGTGCTCAGGCACTACCGGGCGAATGACACCTGGGTGAAGAAGAAGGCGGACGGGTCGCCGGTGACCGGCGTCGATCTGGAGGCGGAGGAGATCATCCGGGACGGGTTGCTGCGGCTCGACGCCTCGATGCCCTACGTGTCCGAGGAGCGTGAGCTGCCAGCCTACGACGTGCGACGCGCCTGGCCGCGGTACTGGCTGGTGGACCCGCTCGACGGCACCAAGGAGTTCATCAACCGGACCGACGAGTTCACCGTCAACATCGCCCTGATCGACGGTGACGAACCGTTGCTCGGCGTGGTTGTCGCACCGGCGTCCGGGTTGCTCTATTACGCGCGGACCGGCGATGGAGCCTGGAAGCGGGAGGGCGATGGGGCGCCCGAGCGTCTCCGGTCCACCCTGGCGGACCCGTCGGGCCCGTTACGGATCGTGGAGAGCCGTTCGCACCCGAGCCCGGCGCTCGAGGTGTTTCTCGAGCCGTTTACGATTGCCGAACGGGTCAAGAGCGGCAGCTCGCTGAAGTTCTGCGTGGTGGCCGACGGTCGCGCCGACGTCTATCCTCGGCTCGGCCCGACAATGGAATGGGATGTGGCGGCCGGCGACTGTGTGTATCGCAATTCCGGGCATCCGAAGCCTCACCCGGGGACGTTGCGCTACAACAAGCCCTCCTTGAAGAACGGCAGCTTCGTCATCGGGCTGGCGCCGGGGACATATGAGTTGCCCGACGACGAAAGAAGTCAGGAGTCAGAGAACAGAAGTCAGAAGGAAGTCTGAGGGCTTCGCCGGCGTCGTTTCCTACTGACCGGTCGGCTTCCGTGATACATTGAAGCGATTGTCAGCACGACCCGGGTCGCTGGTTGTCTGGGTCCCGCCGGTTCGCTCATCCCTTTTCTGTAACCGCAGACCGCGACCTGCTGTTTCGGTCCGCCCGGATTCTCAGAGGAGTCACCACGTTGTCAGACCATCTCACTGCCCCGCATGGCGGGACGCTCGTCGATCTGGTTGCCGATTCGACTCGCACCGAAGAGATCAAGGCGGAGTCGCGCGACTGGGTGTCGCACGACGTCACGCCACGTCAGCTCTGCGATCTCGAGCTGCTGCTCAACGGCGGCTTTTCACCCCTGACCGGCTTCATGACCTCGGCCGACCACGGGTCCGTCTGCGCGGACATGCGTCTGGCTGATGGCACGCTGTGGCCGATACCGATAACACTCGACGTGCCTGAGGCGACAGCCGAGAAGCTGTCCACCGGCGGCACGCTGGCATTGCGCGACGACGAAGGCGTGATGCTGGCGGTGCTTCACGCCGAGGATATCTGGCGACCGGACCGCGAGGCCGAGGCCCAGGCGGTGTTCGGCACCACCAACCGGGAGCATCCCGGAGTGGGTCAGCTGCTCGACCGCACTGAGCCCGTCTATGTCGGCGGGCGGCTCGAAGGCCTGCAGCCGGTGTCGCATTACGACTACAAGGAGCTGCGACACACGCCAACCGAGCTGCGGGCGGCGTTCACCAAGCTGGGGTGGACCAAGGTGGTGGCGTTCCAGACCCGCAATCCGATGCACCGGGCGCACCAGGAGCTGACGCTCCGTGCCGCCAAAGAGGTCGAGGCGAACCTGTTGATTCACCCGGTCGTCGGCATGACCAAGCCGGGCGACGTCGACCACTACACGCGCGTGCGCTGCTACCAGGCGCTGCTGCCGCGCTACCCGCAGAAGACCGCGATGCTGTCGCTGCTGCCGCTGGCGATGCGCATGGGCGGTCCGCGCGAGGCGGTGTGGCACGCGATTATCCGCAAAAACCACGGGTGCACGCATCTGGTCGTCGGCCGCGACCATGCGGGTCCGGGGAGCGACTCGAACGGTAACGCTTTCTACGGTCCCTATGACGCCCAGGAGCTGCTGAGCAAGCACGAGGCGGAGCTTGGTGTCACGATGGTGCCGTTCAAGCTGATGGTGTTTGTCGAGGAAACCGACTCGTATACGCCAATTGACGAGGTGCCGGAAGGGAAGCGGACGCTGAACCTGTCTGGCACGGAGCTTCGCGACCGGCTGGCCAAGGGCAAGGAAGTTCCCTCGTGGTTCACGTTTCCGACCGTGGCCGAGGAGCTGGCGCGCAGCCATCCGCCGCGCCACGAACAGGGGTTCACGCTGCTCTTTACCGGGCTGTCCGGGTCTGGCAAGTCGACCATCGCCAACGTGCTGCTGGTGAAGCTGCTCGAGATGGGCGGTCGTGCCGTGACCCTGCTCGACGGCGACCTGGTACGCAAGAACCTGTCGTCCGAGCTCGGGTTCTCGCGCGAGCACCGCGACATCAACATACGGCGGATCGGATATGTAGCGTCAGAGATCACCAAGAACGGCGGTGTCGCCGTCTGCGCGCCAATCGCTCCCTTCGACAGCGTTCGCAAGCAGGTGCGCGCCATGATCGAGCCGCTTGGCGGCTTCATGGTGGTACACGTCGCCACGCCGCTAGAGGTGTGTGAGCGGCGAGACCGCAAAGGGCTTTACGCCAAGGCGCGCGCCGGGATCATCAAGGAGTTCACCGGCATATCGGATCCCTACGAGGCGCCTGAGGATGCCGAGATCGTGATCGACACGACCACGCTGACCGCCGAGGAGGCCGCGCAGCAGATCATTCTGCACCTCGAGAAGGAAGGGTACGTCGCGGGGAAGGCGTAGGGCGGGGCGAAGGAGACAGGAGGCAGGAGTCAGGAGACAGGAGAAGCCGGAGGGCTTCGCCGGCTTCTGGTTCAATTGCTGCACGAGCCGAGCGCCTGACGTGTGAGGGACAGCACCGATGCCGGGGGCCGATCGGTTCGAGCTGGCGATCGAGCGGTTCGACGCCGCGAACTCCGAGGACCCGACCCGCGAAGTGGTCGACGGCGTGGAGCAGCCAAGCGAGCTGCTCTATGCGCGTCGGATGAGTGGGTGTCTCGAACGGTTCCATCCCGACGCCCGGGAGCCTGTACGGCTTGCTGCCCGTGCCCAGCACATTCGCCGCTGGACCAGTTCCCGCACTGACTACCCGGAAGGCCGAGATGGCTATCGGCGGTGGCGCACCGATCTGGCACGGTTCCACGCCGTCACCGCTGCCGCCATCCTGCGGGAGGTCGGCTATGACGATGCCACGGTGTCGCGGGTCGAGTCGCTCCTGAGGAAAGAGCGCTTGAAGGCCGACCCCGATGTGCAGTTGCTCGAGGATGTGATCTGCCTGGTTTTTCTCGAGCACTACCTCGCCGCCTTCGCCCCCAAGCACGACGAAGAGAAGCTGATCGGTTTGTTGCGCAAGACCTGGCGCAAGATGTCGGACGAGGGCCACCGCGCGGCGTTGTCCCTCGACCTGGCGCCCCACCTGCGGGCGCTGGTGGAGAGAGCCATCGCGGATAGCGAGGTCCCATAGTCCACTCGCACCGTTCGTCCTCGGTCTGGGACATGACGTCTGTCATAGCGGGGTGGCGCGGCGTCCCTCACGATCGTATGCTCAACGTGTCTGTTCACCAGTGCTGAAGAAGGGCTAGCATCCCATGCTGAGTCTGATTCCAGCGTCTCGTCTGGGCCAACGCGGCGACATGTCTCGGGAGCGCGTGTGAACGTCGACCAGGAGGGCTGTGGAATGCGACCAAAACGTCGGCTTGCGGGGCTCGTAGCAATATTGGCCTGCACCGGTGTGGCGGCAGGTGCTGGGCAGGACCAGGGCGCGGCCGGCCCGCCAGCGTGGGTCGGTGACCTCTCGCCAATCGGACCGGCGGACTGGAGCTACGACCGCGCGGCGCATCTGCTCGAGCGCGCTGCGTTCGGGGGCACGCCTGACGAGATCGAGCGGTTCGCCGCGATGACCCCGGAAGCGGCCGTCGACTCCCTCGTAGCCTATGAGTCGATCGACAACAGCCACCTGCCGGCGTTCGCTCACAGCCGGGACGAGCAAGGTCGGAAGATGTTTCACGAGATCTTGCAGCCGCCCTTTCACCTCGAGATCTTCTACAACATCGAGTACGCCCTGGAGCACGGCCAGAGCCTTGGGGTTGAGGTCGATTACTCGGATCCGGCGAATCGCAATCAGGAACCGGCCGCCGCGGGCTATTTCATGGTGTCGGGCTCGCGTCTGGAAATGGATCGGGCGGTGCAGTGGTGGGCCGACCGGATGCTGAATACGCGCCGGCCGCTCGAGGAGAAGATGGTGCTCTTCTGGCACGGGCACTTTGCGACACAGGAGCAGAAGGTCCACGACTACGAGAAGATGTTGATCCAGCAGGAGATGTTCCGCACGAACGCCACCGGCAGTCTCCGGGACCTCCTGATCGGCATCGGGAAAGATCCCGCCATGATCCGGTATCTCGATAACGTCGACAACGTCGTGGGGCATGCGAACGAGAACTTCGCTCGAGAGATTATGGAACTGTTCGCGATGGGCGAAGGCCGGGGCTACACCGAAGCGGACATTCGCGACGCCGCCCGCGCGTTCACCGGGTGGACCTATCATCCCCAGAATGAACACCAGTTCGTCTTCAGGGCCGACGCGCACGATTACGGCCAGAAGACAATCTTCGGGCAGACCGGCGGTTTCGAGGGCGAGGACGTCGTCGACCTGATCTTGCAACAGGAGGCGACGGCCAGTTTCATGGCGCCGAAGATCTATCGGTTCTTCGTGCGCGAAGATCCGTCTCCCGAGCTCCAGCTCGAGCTGGCCGCCGTGCTGCGGGACGCGAACTACGAGCTGAAACCGTTGTTGAAGACGATCTTTCTGTCGCGGGACTTCTACAGCCAGGCCTCCTATGCGACGCACATCAAATCGCCCGTCCACTTGCTGGTGTCGACCTACAAGAAGCTGGGCGTCACGGCAGTGCCCGGGACGCCGAACTTCAAGTACACGGCTCAGGCCCTCGGCCAGGAGCCGTTCAATCCGCCGAACGTCGCCGGCTGGACGGGTGGCCCGGCCTGGATCAACCCCGCGACGCTGCTCACGCGGGCCAACTTCGCCAAGCGGGTCTTCTTCCCGGAGCCGGAGCCGAACCTGAACACCGCCACCTACAACTTCCAGTACCGGTGTTGGAGAGAGGGATGTGTCGACACGACCGGCATGAGTCCGGTGTTGGCCGACCATCCGCTCCTCATCGAGATGGTGGCTGCCGACCAGCGCCAGGCCGCGGCTCGGCAGGCCCGTGCCGAGCGGCAGGCTCAGCGGGCTGCCGCCCCGGATAGAGACGAAGCGGAAGGCGAAGACAGCGCGGACATCCCCCTTGACGCCGGGTTGACGGTGGACCTGTCGACCGACTACGCGGCTGTGGCGGCCGATCCCGAGCTGCAGCGGGCAAAGGAAGGGTGGGTCCGGAGCTACGCCACCCCCACAGGGCAGAGGCGCGCGCGTCGGCTGTCGCCGCCGATCCCGCTCACCGTGGCCGAAATCGATCTCGTGGCGATGATCCGCGGGGCCGGGCTCACGCGGGTCGACGAGGTGACCGACTACTTCATTCACCGGTTTCTGCGCGTCCCGTTGACCGACAACCGCCGCCAGATCCTCGTTGACGTCCTCACGCGCGGCACCGGGTCGGCCACGATCGACTACAGGCAGCCGGATCTCGAGACCGCGTTGCGGGAGGCGCTCCACGTCCTGCTGGGCATGTCCGAGTATCAGCTGGCGTGACCGAGGCCCGTCAGGCGCGCGCGACGTTCCGCGATCTGACAGATGTGTGAAAGAGCGAAGGAGACGCAGCAATGGCCAAGACCAAGCTTTCCTGCGACGGTGCATGCAGCCGGCGTGATTTTGTTCGCCAGGGCCTGTTCGGCATCGGCGCGACCGCCGCCCTCCCCGCATTCCTTCGACACTCCGCTACAGCTGTGGCGGCGCAAGCTCTGGGTGCTGGGCAGGAGACCTATCCCAACCGCATCATGGTCGTGCTCGAGCTGACCGGCGGCAACGACGGGCTGAACACCGTTGTCCCGTATAGCAATGACGAGTACTACAAAGCGCGTCCATCCCTCGGGATCGCCGCTCGTGTGGTGATGAAGCTCAATGACGAGCTGGGGTTCAATCCGCAACTGCGCGGCCTCAGTCGGCTCTATGAGGAGGGCCGGGTCGCGATCATCAACGGATGTGGGTATCCCAATCCCAGCTTCTCGCACTTCACGTCGCTGGACTATTGGCATTCGGCTTCGCCGAATGCGCCCAGGCAGGAGGGATGGGTGGGACTCGCGGCGGACGCCGTTCGGGCGACCCCGCAGGACAACTTCATCGTAAACGTCGGCACAGAGATGAAGAACGCGGTGCGGGCTCGGGTGCATGCTCCGGTGGTCTTCAGTGACCCGGAGACGTTCCGGCGTCAGGGCAGTGACATGGCGTTGATGGCGGCCGAGGAGCTCGGTCAGCAGATGCCGGACGCCAGCCGGCAGGTGCTGGGGTTCATCGAGAGCATTTCGAGAAACGCTGCCACGGGCTCGGCGCTGGTGCGGGAGGCCGTGAGCAGCTATTCGACGACGGTGGACTATGGCGACGCCGGGGGGCAGACGGGCCTCACGACGGTCGCGGCCCTGATCGCCGGTGACCTGCCGACCCGCTTCTACTACGTCAACTACGGCGGGTTCGATCACCACTCGAACCAGGAGGCCTCGCACGCGCGGCTCCTCCTGGGCGCGGGCGACGCGATCCGGGGGTTCTTCGAGGACATGGATCGCATCGGTCGCGCCGACGATGTCGCGATGATGGTCTTCAGCGAGTTCGGGCGCCGAGTCAAGCAGAACGCGGGCGCCGGAACGGATCACGGTACGGCCGGGCCGATGTTCATCATCGGCAAACCGGTCACGGGTGGGCTCTACGGCGCGTATCCCAGCCTGACGGATCTGGAGGTCATCCCCGGCTACGAGGACGGGAATCTGAGGTTCACCACCGACTTCCGCCGTGTGTACGCCACGATGATCGCGGAGTGGATGGGCTACGACGATACCAGGACGCTGCTTCGCGGCGACTTCGACCCACTCGGGGTGTTCGCCTAGCATTTCGTCATGACACTCGTCGCAGGTGTCTGAACCCGAGAACAGCGCAGACCGTCTGCGGCCGATTCCGTGCAGCCGCGCGACCGTCAATGGTCAGGTCGCGCAGCGCCAGCGACCCCGCTTCGACCGGCGTTGTCCAACTCACCTCCCGCTGCCGATCGCCTCCACCAGGCGGCCACGAGGCTACCGATGAGCGAGTGAGCGACGGTGGAGATGGCGCTCGGGATGGCCACCAGCGGGTTCGCGAAGTTGCCCCGCGCCAGCACGACGCCCAGACCTGAATTCTGCATGCCTACCTCGATCGCGACGGTGCGCGCTGCCGTCTCTCGGCCGAGGACCGCCTTGCCGGCCAGATAGCCGAACAGAAACCCGAAAGCGTGCAGGCCGAACACAGCCAGGAGCAGGCGTGGACCGGCGTCCAGTATCTGTTCGCGTCCGGCACCGATGACCGAGGCGACGATGAGCGTGATGGTGAGGACCGCCACGAGCGGCGCGATTGGCAGGACCGGCTCGATGGCCCGGGGAAAGCGCCACTTGAGCAGGGCGCCGGCCACCACCGGCAGGATGACAACCTGCACCGTGTCCAGGAACAGACCGGTGGCCGACACGTCGATGCGGCTCCCGGCCAGCAAGGCTGTCAGGGTGGGCGTCATCAGCGCGGCGAGCAGCGTCGACAGCGCCGTCATGGTGACCGACAGGGCCACGTCAGCCTTGGCCAAATAGGAGATGACGTTCGAGGCGGTGCCGCCCGGGCAGCAGGAGACGAGCACTAGGCCGACGGCCAATGGAGTCGGCAGGGCGAGCAGACACCCGAGGCTCCAGCCGAGCGCCGGCATCACCGTATATTGGAGCAGCACGCCGGGCAGCACGCGGCCGCGCTCGCGGCCCACGCGGCGGAAATCGTCGAAACCGAGCGTCATGCCCATGCTGAGCATGATGACGCCAAGCCCGATCGTGATGAGCGGTCCGCTGAACCAGGTGAACAGCGGTGGGTTGATCAGCGCCAGGGTGGCGCAGACCAGCACCCAGAGCGGAAAGGCCGCCGTCAATCGAGAGAGAATGCGCAAGACCGGCGGTATTGTATTTCAGTCCGGGATCCTAGCGAACCTGCGCCTCAAACCGACGAGACGGCGGTCGGCGTAGCATCGCCACACGCTTGGCGAGCTAGAACGCAGATGGTCGTTTACACTCGAGGCTCCATGTGGCCGCACCAGGCGGGAATGGGCGCGCCTACTAGAGCGACGACAGCCATGAAGATGTCGGAACTGGACGACCTTCGATACGCCAAGGGTCTACTCGAGAATCCAAGTGTTGCAGCAAGGATAACCAACGTTGTTGGGTCACCCATCGAGAAGGGGCTCGAGTTCCTGCCCATCACCTGGTCTGACACAGTCAAGGGTGCGACAGAGGCCGCCCTGCAGACGGCGCTACGTCTTGCGGTCGCCACAATGGACGACAGCGGGCCGGCACCCTCACGGAACATCCTCCACAAGATGGTCGTGACGGCGACCGGGGCAGGAGGTGGTGCGCTCGGACTTCCCGCGTTGGCCGTTGAGCTACCGATTTCCGCGGTCGTGATGCTGCGTTCCATCATGGACGTCGCCCGTAGCGAAGGCGAGCGCATTTCGTTGCTCGAGACAAAGCTGGCCTGCATTGAAGTCTTTGCGCTGGGAGGCCCGTCAACGGCGGACGATGCGTCCGAAACAGGCTATTTTGCTGTCCGGACCGCTTTATCGCGTGCAGTGACCGGGGCCGCTCAACAGATCGCCGAGAACGGTCTCGCTGAGACGGGAGGCCCCGCTATTGCCCGCTTCATTACGCAGGTAGCCTCTCGCTTTGGCGTCGTGGTGTCGGAAAAGGCGGCCGCTCAGTCGATTCCAATAATCGGGGCCGTTGGTGGTGCTGGGCTCAACGTCATATTTCTAGACCATTTTCAGGACATCGCACGCGGGCACTTTGTCGTACGGCGACTGGAGCGAACCCATGGTCCAGATGAGGTCAGGGCGGAGTACGAGAATCTATGAGCAGGCAGACACGAGGCTCCACACTGACCGCCAAGCCGAGGTTTCGCCTAGCAGCCCGTGGCAAAACCCCGCGTCGCACCGAGAATGGCGATGCGCGCGTCCCACAAGGCGCGACAAGGGAGAATACCCGCCTGTATTCGACCGCGGAACAACGCCGTGCGGCGCGATGCAGCGCCGTTCGAATGCAGCGGGGCTTTTGCCACGGGCTGCTAGCAGCCCATTGAGGCAACGTACGAAAACTCGGCTCCGACCGGCCGCTGATAGGGTGGATGCCACATCTCACGACATTGCACGGACGTGAACGACGATGAGAAAGCCGGGCAACGGAGGGCGAGTCAGCTCATCATGATCAAGGGGTCGATTGTCATCAAGTGGTCGATCGTCCAGATGCTGTCGCCGGTGCTGGTCTCGGTGGCCGCGATCGCGACACCGGAGCCCGCCTACGCTCAAACATCGGGCGCGACTGGCGTGCTGCGGTATGGCCACGTGTTTGTGTCCAATGGAGCCAAGCTCAGGAGACTCGGCGGCACCAGAAGCATGTTGTATCCCGGCCTCGGCTTTGAGTGGCGTTATCCACGCGGACTGGGTCTTGGGTTCGAGGCCGGACCGCGGTTCGAGGACCATGCACTCACCCGTCTCGACGATCTGATGGTGTCGGTCGACGTCAGCTATCATGGGCGCTCGAGCCCGACTGCCAACGCAGTCGTCCCGTTTCTCGGCGGTGGCTTGTCGGTCGGTTGGGAGCCTGTTCCCGACGGGCAGCAGACTTATTTCGTCAACGCCGCTGGTGGCGTGACGTACTGGCTTGACCGCCGACGAGGATTGCGGTTCGAGCTGCGCGACGCGGTCACGATCGACAGGCCGCAGAACGGATATCACCATCTTGGATTCCGCGTTGGATACACCTGGCTGATGGGACGGCAGTGAACGTCGTCTGGTGTCGCCCGACCGGTTGCGCGCCCGATTGGAGCTGGTAGACCGATGGCGATCAAGGTCAGATCCGAGACGCGGCAACGGCTGATTTCCTCGATCAAGCGCTACTTCGAAGAGGACATGGAAGAGGAGATCGGCGACCTGAAGGCCGGATTGCTCCTCGAGTTCTTTCTCAAGGAACTCGGCCCCTCCGTATACAACGCCGCGATTGGCGATGCGCAGGCGCACCTGCAGGAACGCGTCGGCGACTTGGACGGAACGTGCTACGAGCCGGAGTTCTGCTATTGGAAGCGATAGGCAGCAATGGTCCCATAGCGAACCGTTGCACCAAAGAGAATGACTTCTCTCGGCTCGGTGGATGCAGCCGTCTCACGGACCCTGGCGCGCGCTATACGCGGCAATAGTCGGCCTGCCAGTCCTTGACCAGCTTCTTGATCGGTGTCGCGGTCGTCATGTTCTGGTCGAGCACCGTGCGGGCGAGCTCCGGCAGCTCGACGTCGCTGGCGAACCGCAGGCCGACCATCTGGGTCGCTGTGAAGTCGTTGATCCGACTCTGCAGGTCCTCGGGTAGCAGCTCCCGCATGCGCAGCCGCATCTCGAGCCGAATCACACGGTCCTGGGCTTTCAGCGCGAAGACACGGGCGAACAGCGCGACGATGATCAGCGCCACAGCGACCAAGACATTCAGGATTGCGTCGAACGTGATGCCGTTGAAGAGACCGCGAACCTCCCAGATGAAGTTGAGGAGCAAGATCGGGAAGGCGACGTAGTGAAATGGTGGGACGAGACGCGTGTGATTGGCGAAGTTCTGCTCCTGGTCGACCATCGATCCTCCTCCATGGGGTGAGCGTGTTGGCTCACTATAGACTAGCTTGGCGCCACGTCGTCAGATTCGGACGCCGGCTGGGGGCCGTCGGGTTCCGGGGAGGGGACGACCATCACTGAGCTGGCAGCACAGCAGTGCGTGCCGTGTCGCGGGGGTGTGCCGCCGTTGACGGGCGATGCGCTGGTCACCTTGCAGCGGGCGCTGGGTGGTGATTGGCAGGTGGTCGACGAACATCATCTCGAGAAAGTGTACCCGTTCGACGACTTTCGTCAGGCGCTCGATTTCACCGTCCGGGTCGGAGAGATGGCCGAGGAGCAGGGCCACCATCCTGATATCGGACTGTCGTGGGGGCAGGTCACGGTGACAATTTGGACCCACAAGATCGACGGTCTGACCGAGAGCGACTTCGTGTTTGCCGCCAAGTCCGATCAGCTCGTTCCGGCCGAGTGAAGTGATAAGATCACAGGTTCATGAGTACGGATATTGCGGCGACAGAGACAAGCGTAACCGAGGCGCGTACGGCGCTCGACGCGCGGGTGCGCGAGATTATCGACTGGCATTTCGACCCCAACACCGGGTGTCCGTTCTGGCTCGAGTGGACTCAGAAAGCCGGGTGGGACCCGCGGCAGGAGGTCAAGAACTTCGACGATCTCGCGAAGTTTCCGCACTTCGAAGACGAGTGGCTGCGCGGCGGCCCGGTCCGGCGCTGGGTGCCCAAGGCCTACGCCGACCGGCCGACGTTCGTCTTTGAGACCGGTGGCACGACCGGCATCCCGAAAACCCGGGTCGCGCAGGAGGACTTCCGTATCGACTACGAGCTGTTTTCCGAGACGCTCCCCGACGAGCATTTCCCCAAGGGGAGCAACTGGCTCATGTTGGGTCCGAGCGGTCCACGTCGGCTCCGGCTGGCGGTCGAGCATCTGGCACAGCAGCGGGGTGGCATCTGTTTCTGCGTGGACCTCGATCCTCGATGGGTCATCAAGCTGATCAAGAAAGGCTGGACTGACCATCTGAAGGCGTATCAGGCCCACGTCATCGACCAGGCGGTCACGGTTCTGTCGGCGGGACACGACATCAAGTGCATGTTCACCACGCCGAAACTGCTCGAGGCGCTGGCCAATCGGCTCGAAGAAGACGGCTCGAGCTTGAAAGAGGCTGGAATCACCGGCATCTTCGCCGGTGGCACCGAGTTCACGCCGCAGTGGAACCGGTTCGCCCACGAGGAGCTGCTCGACGGCATCTACATGACGCCGACCTACGGCAACACGCTGATGGGGCTGGCAGCGAGTCCGCCAAGCGGTCCGGAGAACGGCTACAAGATTACCTATTACGCACCTCAGCCGCGCGCCGTGCTGCAGGTGGTCGACCCGGACGATGCGGGCCACGCGGTCGGATACGGCGAGACCGGACGCGTGATGCTGACAACACTCACGAAGGAGTTCTTCGTGCCACGTTTCCAGGAACGTGACGAGGGTGAGCGCGAGCCTCCGTGCGAGCAGTACCCGTGGGACGGCGTGAGCGGTGTGCGTCCGTTCAGCCGTCTGGCGTCGGCGACGACCGTCGGGGTGTACTAACGCGGAAGGAGACAGGAGGCAGGAGTAAGGAGACAGGAGAAGCTGGAGGGCTTCGCCGATCTTCGCCAGCCTGCTCGAGTGCTCGGGCCCTTAGGGGCGGGGAGGGTTGCTGTGCTGACTGTGAGATGTGGACGGCGGCGGTGGATGCGCGTGCTCCCGCTGGCGACTGGGCTCGTTGCTTGCGGTGGCGGCGCGCCCGAGGCGGAGCCGGTGCCGGCGGCCGCGGCGCCGATGGAGACCATGGCGGATCGGTCGTCGACGACACCGTCGGTGTCGTTCGTGACGCCGGCCGATGGTGCGACCGTGTCGAGCCCGGTGGCGACGGAGTTCATCGTGTCGAATCTGAACATCTCGCCGGTGCCCGAAGAGGTCGAGATGCCGCGCGAGGGAATGGGTCATCACCATGTCGGTATCGACACCGAGTGCCTTGCAGTCGGCGAGGTGATTCCCAAGGCCGATCCGTGGGTGCACTTCGGCGACGGGTCGAAGGTGTTCGACACGATGTTGCCCGCGGGGCAACATACGCTGACACTGCAGATCGGCGACGACGAGCACCGAACCCAAGACGGCCTGTGCACGACGATCTCGGTGACCGTCCAGTAGGTCGAAGGGCCGACGCCAGAACGCGTGCAGCCAGAATGGCAGGATTGACACAGCCGTGATTCACTTTCCGATTCTTCGCTGGGGACAGCCGTATACGAGTCTCGACACCACCAAGGTCGAGCACTTCGCGACCGGCGAGCCGGTGGCCGAGGTGAGCCAGGCGAACCCTGGCATCGTCGCCCGCGACATGCGGAAGGGCGCCGAGCGCGCTCGAGACGCGTTGCGTGAGATTCCCTGTGTCGAGCTGCTCCAGATGGTCAAAAAGGGCGGCGAGCTGTTCAAGTCGGCCGAGCTACCGCTGGGTGATGGCACGCAGACCCCGGAAGACTTCGTGCGTCAGCAGTCGGCGACGACCGGGCTTCCCGAGCACATGTGCCGTATGAACATGGGCAAGCTCGAGTATGTGCTCAGCCACCTCGACGACGTGCTCACGTCGCTCACCCGCAAGCTCGACTATGACATCCTGACCCGCGGGTATGGCGAAGAGGATGGCGTGATGCGCAGCTACCAGGCGACGACGCCGGTGGTCGGCATGGTGCTGCCGTCAAATTCGCCCGGGGTGCACAGCCTCTGGTTGCCGATCCTCCCGCTGCAGATCGGGCTGGTGCTGAAGCCGGGTCCCCAGGAGCCCTGGACCCCGTGGCGCATGGCGCAGGCGTTCTTCCAGGCGGGGGTGCCGAAGGAAGCGATTGCGCTCTACCCCGGTCTTGGCGACGTCGGCGCGGCGGTGCTGAACAACACCGCACGCAGCCTCATCTTTGGCGGCACGGCCACGGTGGAGCAGTACGCTGCCAGCCCCGGTGTGCAGGTGCACGGTCCAGGGTTCAGCAAGATTCTGCTGGGTGAGGACACGGTTGATGACTGGGAGCAATATGTCGATCTGATGGTCGACAGCGTCCTGACCAACAGCGGACGCGGCTGTATCAATTGCTCTGGTATCTGGGCGCCGCGCCACTCGCGCGAGATCGCCGAGGCGGTGGCCGAGCGGCTGGGTCCGATTGCGCCGTTGCCGCCCGAAGACCCACTGGCGGCGCTCGCGGCGTTCACCGTGCCGGGGCAGGCGGCCGCAATCTCGGCCGATATCGACAACGCCCTGAAGGAGGACGGTGTCGAGGAAGTGTCGGCCAGGCATCAGGACGGCGGTCGGTTGGTGCCACAGGACCGGTGCGATTACATCCGCCCGACCGTCATGCACTGCGCTTCGCCCGGCGTGGCGATGGCCAAGAAGGAGTATATGTATCCGTTCGTGACGGTGGTGGAGTGCCCGCAAGACAAGATGATCGGCGCGATCGGCACGACGCTGGTGGCGACCGGTCTCACCGAGGACCCGGCGTTCACGCGGGCGCTTCTGGACGCACGCAACATCGACCGGCTGAATATCGGGCCGGTTCCGACGATCAAGCTCAACTGGCTGCAGCCGCACGAGGGAAACATCGTGGATTTCCTCTTCCGGCCGCGGGCATTCCAGCGGGCATGATTAGACGGGGCTGCATCAATTGACGGGGCTTCGCCCCGGGCCCCCGCGGGCGCTACGCGGGGACCCGGAGGGCCCCACTCCGCACCCGCGAGCCGCGCACGTGCGCGGCTTGGCCGTTACCAATCGGGGCCGAGGCAGTTGTGGCAAGGCCCTGCAGGGCCGCTGACGAATCGCCCACGCCGTGCTCAAAGTCACCAACCTCGCCAAGTCGTATCCGACCCCGCGCGGTCCGCTGGAGATCCTCTCCGATCTGTCGTTCTCGTTGGGACCCGGCGACGCCGCCTCGATCGTCGGTCCGTCCGGCAGCGGCAAGAGCACGCTCCTCTACATTCTTGGCGCGCTCGAGCCGCCTACCTCCGGCACGGTCACCGTGGACGGCGTCGATCCGTTTACGCTGGCACCGGCCGAGCTGGCGGCGTTCCGGAACCGGCGTGTCGGGTTCGTCTTTCAGGACCACCTGTTGCTGCCCCAGTGCACCGTGCTCGAAAATGTGCTCATCCCGACGCTGGTGGGCCAGAGCGACGCGGATGCGCCGGGCCGGGCCCGAGACTTGCTCGAGGGGGTCGGTCTGGCCGATCGACTCGACCATCGTCCGGCCGAGCTGTCGGGTGGCGAGCGGCAGCGTGTAGCGCTGGCTCGCGCGCTCATCCGGCAGCCGCCGCTGGTGCTGTGTGACGAGCCGACGGGAAACCTGGACCACGCCGCAGGCGACGTGGTGGCCACGATGCTGTTCGACCTCCATCAACGGCAGGACACCGTGCTGGTGGTGGTGACCCACAACACCGGGCTGGCAGCGAAGTGTTCCACTCGGTTCGAGCTGGTCGGACAGCGGCTGGAGCAGCGAGACACCTCAGGTATCGCATGACGTTTAACACCCTGTTGCGACGCAGCCTGACCCACTTCTGGCGTACCAACCTCGCCGTCATCGCCGGTGTGGGTGTAGCAGTGTCGGTGCTCGCCGGCGCTTTCCTGGTCGGCACTTCAGTGCGGGCGAGCTTACGTGACCTGGCGTTGCTGCGGCTCGGGCAGGTGGACCACGTCGTCACCTCCGGTCTGTTCTTCCGCGAGGCGCTGGTCGACGAGCTGGCGGCGTCCGGGGACCTGGGCACTACCGCGACCGAGGCGGCGCCACTGATCGCGCTCGAGGGGTTTGCGACCCATCAGGAAAGCGGGAGCCGGGCGGGCGGCATCCAGGTGTACGGGGTCGACGAGCGGTTCTGGGCCTTCCACGGGTTCGAGGCCGGGGGACGGGTGCCCGAGCCCGGCGCTGTGCTGGTCAGCAGCGGGCTCGCGCGGGAGCTCGGGGTGGCAGTGGACGAGACCCTGCTGGTCCGTGTCCAGAAACCGTCAGCCATTCCGGTTGAGTCATTGCACGGGCGCCGCGACGATCTCGGGGAGACGATGCGGCTGCGCATCCAGCAGGTGCTGGCATCGGACGAACTTGGCGAATTCTCGTTCCGGCCGCAGCAGGGACTCGCGCGCGCGGTATTTGTCAGTCTAGGCCGGATGCAGCGGGACCTGGGGCTCGACCGGCAGGCGAACACGATATTACTGGGTTCCAGTGGTGCGACCACCGCGATCGAGGACACGTCGGCGGCGGTCGCGGCCATCGAGGCCGCCCTGCGCACCGAGACGCGGCTGGAGGACCTTGGTGTTCGGGTGCGGGTGTTGGAGGGGCCCGGTGCGCTGGTGGTCGAGTCGGCGGCCGGCCTACTCGGGGACGACACTGTCACGGCAGCTCGGTTAGCAGCCGCCCAGGCCGGTATGGCCGACCAGCCGATCCTGACCTATCTAGCCAACGAGATCCGCCTCGGCGATCGCATCACGCCGTATTCACTCGTCACCGCGCTCGATCTCGAGGCGCTCGAGCTGGATGCCGTCGACATTGGCGCTACCGGAACCGACCCGCCGCCGATTGTCCTCAACAGCTGGACTGCCGACGACCTCCAGGCCGCGCCGGGTGATGTCGTGTCGGTCCAGTACTTTCGGTGGGCGGACGCTGGGGCGTTGCTGACCGAGGAGGCCGAATTCCTGGTGGCCGGTGTCGTCCCGCTCGAGGGGCTGGCGGCCGACCGGGATTTCGCGCCCGAGTATCCCGGTATCACCGAGGCAACCGACGTCTCCGACTGGGACCCGCCGTTTCCGATCGACCTCGATCTGGTTCGCCAGAAGGACGAGGCCTACTGGGACGAGTACCGAACCGCCGCAAAAGGGTTTCTCCCGCTCGGCGCGGGGCAGGATTTGTGGCGGTCGCGGTGGGGGCAGGTCACCTCGCTACGCGTCGTGCCTGCCACCGGGCCGCCCGAGGCGGTGGCCGAGACCTACAGCGCCGCGCTGCGGTCCGCGCTCGACCCGCTCGCGGCCGGCTTTGTCGTGTATCCGGCGCGCGCGCTCGCGCTCGAGGCGGCCGTCGGGGTGACCGACTTCGGCGAGTACTTCACCTACTTCAGCTTCTTCCTCGTGGTGTCGGCGCTTCTGCTGGCAAGCCTCTTCTTCCGGCTTGGCGTCGAACAGCGGCTGGCCGAGATCGGGGCGCTGAGAGCGCTGGGCTTCGACCAGACGCGGGTCCGCCGGCTGTTCTGGGCGGAGGGGGCGGCGCTCTCATTCGCCGGCAGTCTTCTTGGCGTGGTGGGAGCGGTCGGCTACGCCGATCTGATCATGTGGGGGTTGCGCACATGGTGGGTCGATGCGGTGGGGACCACGCTGTTGACGTTACACGTGTCGCCGGTGGCGCTCGGGGCCGGCGTGGCGGGTGGCATGCTGGCCGCATTTGCCTCGATCGCGTGGACCCTGCGTGCCGTGGCGGCGGCTACGCCGCGGGCCCTCATCAGCGGGTCGCTGCCAGACACCGTTGGTGGCCGCGGTCAGAAAGCGCGTGGAGCCGGTCTCGCGAAGCGTGCGCCGACGGCGCTCGGGCTTGCGGGCGCGCTCGTGTTGGCTGCTACGGTGGCCGGGGCCATCGGCGATACAGCCGGGTTCTTCGGTGCCGGGCTGCTGTTCCTGGCGGCGTCGCTCACTTTGGCGTGGGTCCTGCTGGGGCGGCAGGATCGCGGCGTCGTCGCCGCGCCGACCGCCTGGTCCGTCTCTCAGGTAGGAATCCGCAACGCCACCGCGCGACCCGGCCGCTCGGTGCTCTGCATCACACTCATTGCCTTCGCGGCATTCATCATCGTCGCTGTCGACGCCTTCCACCGGGAGGGCGGCGAGGCGACGTCGGACCCCGCGTCCGGCACCGGCGGGTACCCGCTGCTGGCCGAGTCGCTGCTGCCGATCGTGCTCGACCTGTCCTCCGAGGACGGTCGGGCGCAGCTGGGGGTGTCGGCGGTCGATGACGACGTGTTCGGTGGAACCGCCTATGCCCGATTTCGCGTGCGGCCCGGCGAGGATGCGAGCTGCCTCAATCTGTATCAGGCCAAAGACCCTCGGCTGCTGGCGCCCGATATGGCGTTCGTCGAACAGGGACGATTCGGGTTTGGTCGCACCTTGGCCCAGACCGAGGCGGAAGCGGCGAATCCTTGGCTGCTCCTCGACCGGGTGTTCGATGACGGCGCGGTGCCGGCGATTGCCGACGCGACTTCACTGGCCTATGCATTGCATCTGTCGGTGGGTGACGACTTCATCTTGAACCGGGAAAGCGACAACCCTATCCGGTTGCGGATCGTGGCGGCGCTGTCAGACAGCATCTTCCAGCGTGAGCTGATCATCGGTGAGCCGCACTTCGCGCGGTTGTTCCCGGAGCACGAGGGTTACCGGTTCTTTCTGGTCGACGCATCATTCGACGAGACTGCCGAGGTAACCGCGGCGCTCGAGGACCGGTTGGCCGATTTCGGTTTCGATGTGACCTCGGCGTCGGAGCGACTTGCCGCGTTCCACCGAGTCGAGAACACCTATCTGGCGACGTTTCAGACGCTGGGGGCGCTCGGGTTGCTGCTCGGCACATTCGGGCTGGGCGCCGTGCTGCTGCGTAACGTGTTGGAGCGTCGCCGGGAGCTGGCGTTGCTGCGCGCGGTCGGCTACGACACCGGGCACGTCTCCCTGATGGTGCTGGTCGAGAACGGCCTGTTGCTGTTCGGAGGTCTCGGCGTTGGCACGCTCTGCGCGCTGGTGGCGATTGCGCCGGCCTGGATCGAGCGCGGCGGGCAATTTCCGATTGTGACGCTGGGTGGCCTCCTGCTGGCTGTAGCGATGGCCGGCCTGGTTTCGTCGCTGGCGGCCACCGCCGTTGCGGTCAAGTCGCCGCTGCTAGCGGCACTGCGTTCCGAATAGAGGCCGCGCTCGGTCTTCTGTGGCGTCGCCGACGGCTGCGGCGGGCCGTCAGGGTTGCTGGCGCCCGCGGTCCAAGACCTTGTGATCAAACCTGTAACCATCGAACCAGAGCCGCCACATGCCCGGGTTGCGCCGACCCGCCTCGAAGCCCACGGGGTAGTTCGCGTCGACGACTACTACTGGCTGCGTGAACGGGACAATCCGGAGGTCATTGCCTATCTAGAGGCGGAAAACGCCTATACGGGTGCGGTGATGGCCCCCACTGACGGATTGCAGGACACGTTGTTTGCCGAGATCAAAGGCCGGATCAAGCAAACCGACATGTCGGTGCCATACCGGGAAGGGGACTTTGCATACCATACCCGCTACGAGGACGGTCGCGAGTATCCGATCTACTGCCGCACACCGATCGGCGAAGACGGCCGCGAGCAGGTGTTGATCGACGTCAATTTGCTGGCAGAGGGTCACGACTTCTGTCAGGTGTCAGGACGCCAAGTCAGCCCGAACCAGCAGCTACTCGCCTACGCGACCGACCTCGAGGGCCGGCGCATCCACACGATTCGCATCAAAGACCTGACGACCGGTGACATCTTGACCGACGAGCTCACCGGGGTGACGGCGAACGTCGTCTGGGCGAACGACGGCCAGACTCTCTTCTATACCTGCCAGGACCCGACGACGCTTCGCTGGTACCGGGTCTATCGTCACAGGCTGGGCACGCCGCAGGTGGACGACATCCTGGTCTACGAGGAGCCGGACGAGACGTTCAACTGCGAAGTGGGGAAAAGCCGGTCAAAGCGGTATCTGCTGATCGCGTCGTATCAGACCGTTTCCACCGAGTACCGTTATCTGGACGCCGATCGGCCGGATGGCTCGTTCACGGTGTTCGTGCCCCGAACGCGCGACCACGAGTATCACCTCGACCACTACCGCGACCATTTCTTCATCCGGACCAACCGTGACGCCCGCAACTTCAAGCTGATGGAGGCGGCGGACGGGCAGTGCGACCCGGAGGCATGGGTCGAGCTGATCCCGCACCGGGAGCACGTGCTGCTTGGCGGCTTCGAGCTGTTCCGAGACCATCTGGTGGTGCAGGAGCGCTGTAACGGGCTGGTTCAGCTGCGTGTGCGTCCTTGGGTGAAGCCGGGGGAGGGGGAGCACCTCATCGCGTTCGATGAGCCAACCTACGACTCATACTTCTTGACCAACCGGGAGGCGGACACACACGTGCTGCGGTTTGGCTATGAGTCACTGACCACACCCGTCTCGACATACGACTACGACATGGTGGCTCGCATCCGGACCCTGCGGAAACGAGAGGAGGTTCTCGGCGATTTCGATCCGTCGTGGTATCGGGCCGAGCGGCTGACGGCAACGGCGCCAGACGGCGAATCGATTCCGATCTCACTCGTGGCCCGGGTCGGGACGCCGCGTGATGGGACGAACCCGCTGCTCCTGTATGGCTACGGCGCCTACGGCATCTCGATCGACGCCACGTTCGACTCGGCCCTGCTCAGTCTCCTCGACCGCGGCTTCGTGTTCGCCATCGCGCATGTGCGCGGAGGTCAGGAGCTCGGGCGCCGCTGGTATGATGAGGCCCGGCTGGGACGCAAGCCGAACACCTTTACCGATTTCATCGCCTGCGCGGAGCATCTCGTCACCGAGCGGCTGACGCGGCCGGAGCGGCTGTTCGCGATCGGTGGCAGCGCGGGCGGGCTGCTGGTGGGCGCCGTCATCAACATGCGTTCGGACCTGTTCGCCGGTGCGGTCGCGTTGGTGCCGTTCGTCGATGTCATGACGACCATGCTCGACGACAGCATCCCGTTGACGGCGGGCGAATACGATGAGTGGGGCAACCCGCACGAGCGGGCCGCCTTCGACGCCATGCTCGGCTATTCTCCTTACGACAACATCGAGGCGAAGGACTATCCCAGCCTGCTCGTGATGGCAGGGCTTCACGACTCGCAGGTGCAGTACTGGGAGCCGGCGAAGTGGGTCGCGAAGCTGCGGGCGTTGAAGACCGATCAGAACCCGCTGGTGCTCAAGACCAACATGGACGCGGGACACGGCGGTGTTTCCGGCCGCTACCGCCAGTATCGGGAGACCGCGTTGCAGTACGCCTTCCTGCTCTCACAGGCTGGGATCGCATAAGACACATTTTCATAAGGGTTTAGGCTGTGCTCTGACCGCCGGGTCGGTTCTTGCCCTAAAGCCGTGCCACATGTGTGCCGAAAAGTGCAAATGTGAGAACACGGTACGCCAGCGCCATGCTGCTGGGCGCCTTCTTTCTGACCGGCGCCACCTCGCTCATCTTTGAAGTCGTCTGGACCCGCCTGCTGCTGCTGTCGCTGGGGACGACACCGGTGGCCATGAGTGTCGTCCTCGCCGCATTCATGGGGGGGATGGCGGGTGGCGCCTGGCTGGCCGGACGAGCTGTTATGAGGCGCGTGCCGCCAATCGCGGTCTACGTCGGGCTCGAGACATGGATCGGACTCTACGCGCTGGCGACGCCACTCGCGTTGCGGCTGGTCGATCTGGCGCCGTCGGATTTCCAGCTCGCGGTGGGGGTGCTCATCTTGTTGCCGGCGACGGTGGCGATGGGGACGTCGCTGCCGGTCTTGGTGCAGGTGCTCGACGCACGGTCGACGGCTCGCGCGACCACGGTCGGGTGGCTCTATGCGGCCAACACGGCCGGGGGCGTGGCTGGTCCGCTGCTGACGGTCTTCATTCTCTTCCCGCTGGCCGGCCTGTCGCGGACGCTGATTGTCGCGGCGGTGGTCAATTTCCTTGTCGCAGGCGCGGTCTGGTGCGCGCGGTCCTGCTGGGCGAGCGCGTCGGCGCAGTGGCGCGCCGTGGTACCTGCTGGTGACGCACACCAGGAAGGGGTGACGGCAGACGTGCCGGTCCCCCGTCTGCTCTACGCGATACTCGCCGTTTCAGGCGGGACCGCCATGGTCTACGAGGTGGCCTGGAGCCGCACGCTCTCGATGGTCTATGGCTCGTCGGTCTATGGCGTGTCGATCATGCTGTCGACCTTCCTCGTCGGTATCGCGCTCGGGTCCTGGCTCGCGGCGACTCGAATTCGGCGACACCCGGCGACCTTGCTCGGTGCGGTGTGGTTGCTGGCTGGCTCGGCCTGGGCGGCGTTCGTCAGCCTCTGGGTCGGGGGGCGATTGCCGTTCCTGTTTCTCGATCTCTACCGCTTGGTCGGTGGTGGGACCACCGAGCTGTATGGTGTGCAGTTCCTGTTGGCTGCGCTCCTCATGCTTCCGGCCACGGTCTGTCTCGGCGCGTTGCTGCCGGTGGTGGTCAGCCTGGCGCCGGCGTCGAGCAATGTGGGCGCACGCCCCGTAGTCTCGTCACTCTACGCTGCGAACCTGCTCGGCTCGGCGACCGGCGCGCTCGTCGCGTCAGGAATGCTGTTGGCGAGCGTCGGGCTCAGCGTGTCGGTACAGGTCGGGGTGCTGGTCGCGCTCGGCTTGGCCCTGTTCGCCATGGTCCGACTGCCTGGGTCGCACCCCAGAACGATTGGGGCGACGCTGCTCGCCGTCCTGCTGGTGCTGGCGCTCGACAGCGGCGCGCGTCGGCTGGCGCTCAGCTTCGGGCTGTATCACGGCGCCCCGAGCTACGCCGACAACGACGATCGTGGTATCCGCGATCTACTCGCCTCGCACGACCTGCTGTTCTACCGCGATGGGCCCACCGCGTCGGTCGCCGTCCAGCGGGTCGACCGCTTCGTGTTGATGAAGATCAATGGCAAGACCGATGCGTCGACCGGCGCAGGTGACATCGAGACCCAGACGCTGCTCGGGCACTTGCCACTGATGGCCGCGGAGCGGGCCGACCGGGTCGCGGTGGTCGGCTTTGGTAGCGGGATGACCGCCGGTGCCGTGCTGACCCACCCGGTGCGCGAAGTCGACGCGTTCGAGATCGAGCCCGCTGTCGTCGAGGCGTCTCGCTACTTCGAGCCGATCAACGGTCGTCCCCTCGACGATGATCGCCTCCGTCTCGTCATCGGCGACGCGCGGGGCGAACTGAGGCGAGACGCGCAGCCATACGACGTGATCATCTCCGAACCATCGAACCCCTGGATCACTGGCGTCGCCAATCTCTTCACACGCGACTTCTTCGAGCTGACCGCGTCGCGACTGGCGCCGGGCGGCATCTTCGCCCAGTGGTTTCACCTGTATGGGATGTCGGAGGAGTCGGCCCGCGAGGTGATGGCGACGTTTCGAAGCGTGTACCCGCACGTGGTCGCCTTCAAGGACCGCGACCTCATTCTCCTTGGCTCGGACAGTCCGATCGCCTTCTCGCTGGACCAGATGACGCGGCGGTTTGCCGACCCGGGCGTGCGGGCAAGTCTCGCCGAGGCCCATGTGCGGTACCCCACCGACCTGCTGGTGAAGCTCCGTCTCGACGAACGCGGGACGGCGGCATTCGCAGCCGGCGCGATGCTGAACACCGATGACAACATGCGGTTGGAGCTTGCCGCGCCTCGGACCCTGTATCAGGATCGGTTCGGCGTCATTCAGGCCGAGCTCGACCGGTATCGGCCGGCAGCGCTCGACCTGTTGACCGGTTACGAGTCGCCGGCCGCGGCAGAGTTCGAGCTTGCCGCCTCCTACTTCACGGCCGGGCACGACGATGCGGCGTTGCGACACTGCGAACGGGCGCTAGCGCTGGAGACCTCGTTCGAGGGATTGAAGCTGTTAGGGCAAATAGCCGAGAGAAGCGGTGACCGGCGTCGCGCGCGTCGCGCCTGGCAGCTTGCCCTTGCCACCGGTGGCGACCCCGCTCAGCGGGCGCTGGTCGAGGCCCTCCTCGGCACTGTGGAGCCCGCCTAGACAGAATGGCTGTCAGCTTGCGTCGGTCGCTCCGTCGGCGGCCGCCTGGCCTGGGTGACCTGCCTCTTGTTCCGGTCGTGGATTATGCGGAGTGT
>PBRZ01000020.1 GCA_002726085.1 Acidobacteriota bacterium | reverse complement strand
AGGCTGGCCCTCTCATCTCATCTGCGATCGTACGGCTGAAGCCTTGCCCCACAGGGGCACTTCTCAATCCCGCAACGCGAACACGAACAGGTTGTTCCCGGTGCTCGGGGTCAGTTCCGGTGTCATTCGGAGGTTGATACCCGCGCCGGTGCCGGTCGCCACGGCCACGTATTGCCGGCCATCGACCGCGAACGACACCGGGTAGCCGGTCACCGGTGAGCCGAGGTTGATCTCCCAGAGGATCTCGCCGGTCTCCTGGTCGAACGCGCGGAATCGTCCGTTCGCGTCTCCCCCGAAGAGCAGTCCGCCACCGGTCGCCACCAGCGACTGCGTGGCGGCCCGCTGTTCATACAGCCAGCTGGTCGCGCCGGTCTCCACCGAGATGGCATGCACGGTGCCGAGGTCTTCGGTGCCTGGCGCCAGTTGATGGCGCGCGGCAAGCGCGTAGATGGCCAGCGGGCGCTGGCCCCCTTGGGTCAACGCCAATTCCCGCTCGCCCCGGACGTTCTGGGTGGACAGCATCCGTGCGCAGGTGTTGCGCAGCGGAAAATACATCGTGTTGGTCAGCGGGCTGTAGGCGCCTGCCTCCCAGTCCTTGCCGCCGGCCCACGTGGGGCAGGCCAGCACCTCTTGCCCGAGGCCGCTGAAGACGACCTCGGAGTTCTCGGTCACCGCGCCGGTGGCGCCGTCGATGTTGCTGATGACGTTCTGCGGCACCGTCGGGTTGGCCCAGAGAAACTCACCGGTCTCGCGGTCGAGCGTGTAGACCACGCCGGTCTTGCCCGGGATGCCGGTCATCACCTTCCGAACTTCGCCCGGGCGCAGATTTGGGTTGATCCAGCTCACCGCGCTTGCGTCCGGCGACACGGCGGTGTCGACGAGCATCCGTTCGAACGGGTGGTCCAGGTCCCAGTGGTCGTTCAGGTGCTGGTAGTACCAGCGGATCTCGCCGGTGTCGACGTCGAGCGCCAGCGTCGAGTTGTGGTACAGGTGCTTGTTGTTGACGCCGCCCAGCAGGAATTTTGGCGCCGGCGACGTGACCGAGGTGCCCTGGTAGATCAGACGCAGCTCGGGATCGTAGCTGGGAGGCATCCAGGTGCCGACGTGAATACGCTCCTCCCACGGCACGCCGCCCCATGTCTCGTCGCCCGGCTCGCCGGGCCGGGGGATGGTGCTCGTCCGCCACAGCTCCTCGCCGGTCATCGCGTCGTGCGCCACGATCACACAGGACTCCGGTCCGCCCATCGGTCGACAGCTCCGCCCCGAGATGACCTTCCCGTCGGCGATGATCGGGCCCGAGCTGTGCCCGGCTGGCGTGACTTGATAGTCGAAGATCTGCGTCTCCCAGGCGATCTCGCCAGTCGTAGCGTCGAGCCCGAAGGCGTAGTTGTCGTCGCTGGTGTTGATGATGAACCGGTCGTAGATGGCGATGTTCCGGTTGTTGCGGGCGTTGCCTCCCACGAAGTCGTAGACATCGTCCGGCAGATCGCGTCGGTGTTCCCAGATGAGGTCGCCACTGACCGCGTCGATCGCCTGGATGACGTCGCCAGAGTTCGGCATGTAGATGATGCCGTCATACGCCAGTGGCGTGCCCTCCATGCTGCCCCTCACCAGGGCTCGGGTCCAGACCATGCTGATCTGGTCGACGTTGTCGCGTGTGATCTGGTCGAGCGGGCTGTAGCCCCACCCGTCGAGCGTCCGGCGCCACATCAGCCAGTCGTCCGGCGATGGCTCAGCGAGCATCGCGTCGGTGACCGGGGTAAAGTCGCCGGTTGACTGCGCGAGAGCCACGCCCGAACCGGCAAGCGTGACGAACGACAGGACCAATAGGACGGGTGACGAACAGCGGAGGAGGTGCATCTAGATACCTCTGAATCGTAGCGGCGACGGCGGCGAACAGNGCGAGGGATTGATTCTACGCCCAGACTGTCGAGCGAGTGGATCGGCGCTCGATATCGCCCAGCGTGTCATCGCCAAGCAGCGCCTCCGGATGCGTCCGGCTCAAAGCCTCCAGGGCGGCCAGCACTTCCCGGCCAGTGGTGGTCTCGTGGGCCCAGCGACCGCGGCGGACGACCGATGAGAAGGACTCGCGGGGCGAGCGCATTGCGCGTTTGAGCTTTTCGTAGGCGTCCTGATCAAGGGTGATTGTCTTCCTTGGCATGTGTGGACAATACATGAAATCTGGTCCATGAAGTNTCTAGCTGAAGACTCCGCGAGACACTTGATGTTCGGATCGTTCGCAGGCATGAATGCAGCACTGATGAGAAGATCCGTAAATGAGGACGTCGATCGACATCCCCAAAGAGCTTATCAGGCTCGCCAAGGCCATGGCAGCCCTAGGCTGNCCTCGCGGTCCTCCGCCGCGCTCTGTCTGGCGCTGTCCTACGAGCGGTTATAATCGACTGTTCTTGATCCGGCGCGCCGTTGCTATTCTGTGCCTCGCTCGGCCTCGGTCAGGGCGCTTCTTTCTGTGCGAAGTTGGAAGACCGGGGTCGGTCATGGCCCGCTCCGAGGGGACTCGTCGTGAGCACATCGGACTCGATTGAGGCGTCAGGGTCGCTTGCCAAAGAGCTCGAAAATTTTCAGGAGATCGCGAAGCAGCTGATCCCCGAGCCGGGAGAGGTGCCGCGACTGCAGGGGATTGACGTCTGGGGCGGCACGCGGCCCCTCAGTGGCGCCGCCGGCGGCGACCACCTCATCTACGTCGACTTCAAGCAACGATACGACCTGGACGCCCGCATCGCCAAGGCGTCCGCCGAGGGAAAGTCCTCCATCGCCGACAGCTTGGCGCGATGCCGTCAGCGAGCGGGCATCGCGGTGCTCGACGTCTCCGGGCATCAGATGACCGATGCGCTGCTTGCGGCGATGACGCATCAGGCGTTCCTGCTGGGAGCGCTGTACGAGCTCGACCGGTTCGGTCAGATCACGACACAGCTGTTCGAGAACCTGAACACGAGGTTGTATCGGTCATCCGGCACCCACAAGTTCGTGTCGCTCCTCTATGGTGAAGTGTCGGAAGAGGGGACCTTCAGGTTTCTCTCGGCCGGCCAGCCGTTTCCGCGTGTGTTCTCCTTCCTCCACGATCGGTTCATGGAGGTCAGTGCCGACCGGTGCGTGTCGTTTCCACCAATCGGCATCCAACCGTCGCTCAACGTCATTGACCGCAACGCGAACGAGAGCCTCCTCGGTTTCAAGGAGGAGTATGCCGTGAATGAATGGGCACTGCTCGGTTCCGGCGACATCTTGGTGCTCCACACCGATGGCTTGACGGAGCACGGTGACGACCGGTATTTTCCGGCGCGGGTGGAACAACTGCTCCGCGAAGTGAAGGACCTCTCGGCCCGGGAAATTTACGAGGCGATTCAGGACGACCTGCTTGTCTTCAGTCCTCCGTCTGACGACATCACGCTGGTAATCGTCAAACGGGAGTAGGGACGGCCTTCAACCGCAGGTCGGCCCCGCGGGTATAATCCCCTGGTTCTCGTCCCCACTCCAGGTGACAACACACACTATGAGCGATCTCATCAAAGCCGTCCGCTGCCACCGTTTCGCCGGTCTCGACGACATGGGCAAACCGGTGCCGACCCCCCAGCCGTTGCGCACCGTGCTGGCGCTCGACGACATACCGACACCCGAGTGCGAGGAGGGCCACGTCCTGGTCCGCACGCACTACGCCGGCGTGCAATATCCCGACGCGCTGCAGGCGCAGGGCCTCTACCAGCACAAGCCGGGCCTTCCGTATGTGCCGGGGATGGACGCGGCCGGAACCGTGTTGGAAGTGGGCGTCGGAGTCGAGCGGGTAGCGGTGGGCGACCGGGTCATCGCCCAGATGCAGCTCGGCGGCCTCGCAGAAGTCGTCAAGGTGCCGGCCGAGTCGGTCTGGAAGGCTCCAGCCGGGATGGAGCTGTCGAAGCTCGCGAACCTGGGCCGCAATTTCTTTCCGGCGTATCACTCGCTGAAGAACCTCGGCGAAGTCGGCGCGGGCGACCTCGTGCTGGTCGATGGCGCGTCTGGCGGCGTCGGCATGGCCGCGGTCGAATTGGCCAAGGCGATGGGGGCGCAGGTGATCGCCGGCGTCAGTGTTCCCGAGAAGACCGAATTCCCCCTCGCGGTCGGCGCCGATCGTGTCCTCTGTTACGGCAGGGACCGCGACAGCTACAGGCAGTTCAAGACCGACGTCAAGCAGGCCTCGGCCGAGCTGGGTCATCCGGAGGGTGTGGATGTGGTGATCGACATGGTCCAGGGAGCGCTCTTCGAGTCGGCGCTGGTGTCGTCGATCCGGCCGCTCGGAAAGATCTGCCTGGTGGGCTTCACCGCCGGACAGAAGCCGATACGCCCCGGCCTGTTGCTGGTCAAGGAGGCCGCCGTCGTCGGGAGCATCTGGGCCCGATGGGCCAGAGACAATCCGGAGGGGCATCAGCACAACGTGGCAGAGATCATCGACTTCCTGGCGACCGGCGTGATCCAGCCCCGTGTCGACCGCATCTTTCCCCGCGACGAGTTCATCAAGGCCTTCGAGCTCTTCGAGCACAACCAGGGCCGCGGCAACACGGTCGTTTGCTTCGACGGGGCGGAGGGAGCCTGACGGGCTCGACGCGTGAGGAACCTCGACCAGCGGCATCGGAGGTATAGTCAGGGCCATGCTTACTAGACGAGCCCTTCTGCTGGCACCGGTGGCGGCGTCTGTGGCGCGGCTGGTCAACGCGCAATCGGCGGCTCCTGGCAAGATGCTGCTCAGCATTCACCAGAACACGTCGCGGGCGGCCGGATTCCGCGGGTCGCTCGAGGGTTGGGCGAAGGCCGGCATCCAGTATGTCGAGCTGAACGACAGGGTGCTGGATGGCTTCCTCGAGAGCGACACGCTGCCTGCCGCCAGGCGCCTCATGGGCGACCTGGGATTGACACCGGTGTCGGCCGCCGCGGTGCTGCCCGATCTCTGGATTCCGGGCCCGGCACGTGCGGCGTCGCTCGAGGCGTGGAGACGCCGGTGCGATCAGTTTGCGAGTCTTGGCCTCGAGAAGGTCTACTCGCCGGCGATCACCAACCGGCCAGTGACCGCAGACGACTTTGCGGCTACCCCGGACGCCATCCGCGAGGTAGGAGAGATCGCCGGCGAGTTCAACTTGACGGCGATGATCGAGTTCCTCCGCACGTCGACCCACCTGGCCACGCTGACCTCGGCGCTCAGCGTGATTCGGGCGGCGGCGCATCCCAATGTCCGGCCGATGCTCGACTTCTTCCACTTCTGGTCGGGGTTGAGTAAGTTCGAGGATCTGGATCTGCTCGAGCCGGGCGAGCTGGCTCACGCACATTTCCAGGATCTGCTCGATACACCTCGCGAGCTGATCAACAACGACTCGCGACTGATTCCCGGCGACGGTATCGCGCCGGTGGTGCGCATCATCGAGAAGCTGGTCGAGAAGCGGTATACCGGGGCATTGTCGGTCGAGCTTTTTCGGGCCGAGTATGTGCGAGGCGATCCGTTCGAGGTGGGCACCGAAATTCGCCAGAAGTGTGAAGCCGTCATGCGCCAGGCGGGAGTCTTGTAGGCGGGACGATGGCAGGGCGAAGGCTTTCGCGCGGTAATCCGGCTCAGGGGGAGCAGATGAGGCGCATTCTGTGTCTGTGTGTCGTCACATTCGCCGGGGTGTTCGCCACGGCGGCGAGCTACGAGGCTCGGCAGGCGCGTGCGAACCTCCTGGTGCACGAAGTAGCCGACAATCTCTACATGCTGGCCAACGACCCAGCCGAGCAGGGGACGCGCAGTGGCGGCAACACGGCCATCTTCGTCATGTCGTCCGGGGTGACACTGGTCGACACGAAGATATTTGGTTACGGGCAGGACATCCTGGCCGAGGTCGCCATGCTGACCGACAAGCCGGTGACCCGGATCATCAAGACGCATACGCACTACGACCACAGTGGGGGAAATGTCGAGTTTCCCGACACGGTCGACTTCGTCGTGCACGAAAACACGCTGGCGCAGATGTCGCGGGCGAGCTGCGAGTCGGTGACCAACTGCGACGCGTTCAAGGGTGAGAACGCGAAGTATCTGCCGAAGACGACCTACTCGGACCGGAGGACGATCGGCAGCGGGGCCGATCAGATCGACCTCTACTATTTCGGTCGCGGCCACACCGACGGCGACACGTTCGTGGTTTTCCGGAACGCCAGCACGGTGCACGCCGGCGACATGTTTGCGCGCAAGGGGTTGCCGTTCCTCGACGTGCCGAACGGCAACGGGAGCGCGCTCGAGTTTGGCGAGACGCTGAAGAAGGCGGTGGCCGGGATTCAGGGCGTCGACACCGTCATCCCGGGGCACAACGATGAGCCACTGGTGTGGAACGACCTGGTGAACTACAGCGGGTTCTACAACGACGTCGTTGCCAAGGCGAAGGCAGGGAAGTCTGCCGGCCGGTCGGTCGACCAGGTTGTCGACAGCTACTCGGTGCCCAGCCAGTACAGCGATTTCGTGGCGGAGCCCGATCGGTTGCAGGCGACGGTGCAATACGTCTTCGATGGACAATAGCTCGGTCACCCGGCTCCGCCACTCGCCCGCTGCTTGAGAAGGTCCTTCCCCGCCCAGAATCGGCTGATTCTCGGCGTCTCATGCTTCCCAATCCCAGTACGTCCCGCTTGCTGATCGTCGCGACGAGTTTGGCGCTTGTAGCCAGTGCCTCGCCGGCCGGCGCCCAGCGCGCGTCGGCGGAGGGCGACCCGACACAGGCTGCCGTCGCCTCGACGTTGCCCGGCGGGGTCGCGGGTGTGCCAGACCCGAGGGAGCTGGTGGGAACGACAGACGTGGTCACGAGAGACGACCGCGGAGGCACAACCATCCGCGCCATCAAGCTGACCGAGGGCATCCGGCTCGACGGCCTGCTCGACGAGCCGGTCTATCGCACGGTCACGGCCATCACCGGGCTCATACAGCTGATGCCGGACGAAGGGGCCCCGGCAACCGAGAAGACCGAGGCCTGGGTCATGTTCGACGACACCAACATCTATGTGAGCGCGCGTGTTTGGGATTCGGCGCCAGCGAGCCAGTGGGTGGCGAACGAGATGCGGCGCGACACCAGCCAGCTCCGCGACAACGATTCGTTCTGGGTGGTCTTCGACTCGTTCTACGATCGGCGCAACGGCGTCGCCTTCTACACCAACACGCTCGGCGCCATCGGCGACTTCGCCATCACCAACGAAGGGAACCCCAACAGCGACTGGAATCCGGTCTGGGACGTGCGCACCGGGCGGTTCGATGGAGGCTGGACCGTCGAAATGGAGATACCGTTCAAGTCGCTCCGTTATCGGCCGGGTCCGACGCAGGTGTGGGGCATCCAGCTCCGCCGCACCATACGGCGGAAGAACGAGCTGGACTTTCTCACCCCGGTGCCGATTGCAGCCGGGCGCCGTGGCGTCTTTCGACTGTCAGATGCGGCCACGATGGTTGGTCTCGAGGCGCCCGATGCCGGCAACAACTTCGAGATCAAACCGTTTGTCATCACCGGCCTGACCACCGACCTCGGCGCCAGCCCACCCATAAGGAATGCCGGCAGCGGCGACGTCGGCGTCGACGTCAAGTACGGCATCACGCAGAATCTGACCGCCGACCTGACCTACAACACCGACTTCGCCCAGGTCGAGGCCGACGAGCAGCAGGTCAACCTGACGCGATTCAGTCTCTTCTTTCCCGAGAAGCGCGAGTTCTTTCTCGAAGGGCAAGGCATCTTCANCTTCGCACGCGGTGGCGGCGGGCAGAGCACGCGGGACAGTGCGTTGCGTCAGGAGGGTGGAGGGGGCAACCGCGGCAATTCTGGCAATGTCAATGCGCCGACGTTGTTCCATTCGCGGCGGATCGGGCTCGAGAACGGGACCATCGCCCCGATCGTCGGTGGCGGGCGTGTGACTGGGAAGGCGGGCGCGTTCGATGTCGGCGTGTTGAACATTCAGACCGACGATGTGGCGGGGGCGGGTGTCGAGTCGACGAACTTTTCCGTGCTGCGTGTAAAACGAGACATCCTTCGTCGCAGCAGCATCGGCGCCATGTTTACCAACCGGTCCGTGTCGCTGGCCGGTGACGGGGCCAACCGGACGTATGGCGTCGACGGCACCTTTTCGTTCTATGACAACGTCAGTCTCCTGGCCTATGTCGCCAAGACCCAGACCCCGGGTCTGGACACGGATGATGCGAGCTACCAGGGGCAGTTCCTCTATGCGGGAGACCGGTACGGATTCCAGGCAGAGCACCTCGTGGTCGAGAACAACTTCGTGCCTGAGGTCGGCTTTCTGCGTCGCGACAATTTCCGGCGCTCCTACGGCATCGCGCGATTCAGCCCGCGACCGCAGTCGCTCGATGCAATCCGGCAATTTCGGCTCGAGGGGAGTTTTGACTACATCCTGACCGCCGATACCGGACAAGTGGAGACCCGTCAGACGCAACTGGGCTTCTCGACCGAATTCGAGAACAGCGATCGGGTGGGCGTGACGGTGGCCGACAGTTACGAGCTGCTCGTCGAACCGTTCGAACCGGGGCCCGGCGTGACACTCCCGGTGGGCGGCTACAGCTTCAGAGACGTGGAGGCGACGTATTCGTCCGGGGCGCAACGTCGGCTCACCGGAACGTTCACGCCTCGCATGTTCTTCGGCGGGCTGGTGCAGTACAACTCGGCCACCGACGCCATCAGCAACAACCTACGGCTGCGCTGGGAGTACAGTCCCGGCAGCGAGCTGTTCGTCGTCTATACCGAGGAGCAGGACACGGATCCGCTCCGTCCCGACCGGTTTTCCGAGCTCCGCAATCGCGGCTTCGTGGTCAAGGTGAACCGTCTTTTTCGCTTCTGATTGTTCTTCATGCTCTCTGCAGGCTTGAAAGCCCGCGCCACACTTGTCGGAATACTGCAGGTATAATCGGCTGATTCTCGGTTGCTTATGCCTTGGGTGCGCCGCGACATAGAGGAGGTCGGCTATGAGAAGAAACTTGTTTCCGCTGATTCTTGTGGTAGTCGCGATGTCGTTGATAGTCGGTTGCGCGCAGGCTCCCACCGAAGCCGTCGAAGCGGCTCGGGCGAGGGTTGCGTCAGTTGGGGCAGAGGGAGCGGTGTACGCTGCTGATGAGTATGGCGAAGCGCAGGCAGCCGTCGGACGGATGGACGCCGAGGTGGCGTCGCAGGCGGAGCGCTTCGCACTGACCCGCTCCTACGACCGCACGATCGAGCTGGCCGGTCTGACCGAGACGGCAGCTGACGAGGTTGAACGGGCCATCGACGCCGAGAAACAGCGACTCCGCACCCAGGCGACCCAGATGGTGGCTGACGCGGAGAGTGCCCTCACCGACGCTCGGCAGGCGCTTGCGGAGCTGCCCGAGGACGAGGCGTCGTCGCTCCTGAACGACGTGGCGGGTGTGGAGGCGTCGGTGGCCGCGGCGAACGAGGCTCTGGGACGTGATGATCTGTCCGACGCATATCGAGAGGCCGAGGCTGCGCTGCAGGCCGCCAACCGTGTAACGGCGTCTCTGGTGGCGATGCGGACCGAAACTGAGGAAACACCGGAGCCGGACGTGTTACGCGCCGTGAGGGGAGGAATTGACATCCCTCGGATGGTGTATCTCGATGGCGAGCCGCTGGCGGCCGGCGACTATACGCTGCGACTCGCCGACGGCGGTGTGCCGCCAGTCGGGGGGGAGACACCCGGTTCGACGCGGTGGGTCGAGTTTGTCAGTGACAGCGATGGCTCTGTTGCGGGTCGTGGTCTGGCTGCCGCTATTCCTGATTCCGAGATCGGGGAGGTCGCCAAGAGCTGGGTGCCGCGCAACCAGGCCTATGTTGACGAGCTGCTTGGTGGTGACTACGTCCGCGTATGGTTGAATCGGGGCGGCGTGAGCTACCTCGTTCACGCAACGACCTCGGCGCCATGATGTTCAGTGCCGATCTGGGGCTCCGCCTTCGACAGGCAGCGCCACGGCTGCAAGGCCCTCGGAAAGCTGCACGATGATGTACTGCCGGCCTTCGTGAGTCCAGCTCGACATGCCGTAGCGCGTGACCCCGGGGATCTCCACTCCACCAACCCTTTCACCGGTTTGCTTGTCGTAGGCGTACAGCATCGGTCTGTTGTCGGCGCTCAGTCCCCCGGCGACGAGCATCGTCGGGGTCACCACCATCGCGGTGTTTCCACCACGGCCCCGATTGATCTCGACACCCTCGAGCCCTTGCACGAGCGGGTGATTCCGGATGCGGTCCTGTTGCGCCTCGGACGCGTCCGCATACGGAACGGCCCACAGGTGGTCGCCGGTGTTCACGTCGATCGCCGTGATCCGTCCGACAAGGCCTTTCCAGATCGGAAGGCCGTCGATGGTGAACTGCTCAATGCTGCCGCGCACGGTGGTCGATACCGCGGCCCAATCGGTGTGGGTCGTGCCCGACTGGTCGAGCTCGTCTAGCGGCGAGTCCACCCCGGGCATCACCTGCAGCCTGAAGCAGTTGCTCTGCGAGCTGACAAACACGATGCCCTGGACCGGGTCACCGACGGCGGGACCGGTGATGTTGGTGCCGCCCCCGCCCCCCGGACAGTTCCACGCGGGTCCCGCCGGGTCATCGATGGTCGTGGGTGGGTCGAACAGCCCGTTGAAGAGGTTGTTCTCTGCCGCCACCTGACGCGCCATCTCTTTGATTTCCGGGGTGTAGTCGATCAGGTGGTCTTCGGTGCGTCCCTGGAGGTCGTAGGGCGCCGGTCGGATCGGGAACGGCTGGGTCAGGGACAGCGTCTCACCCGGCACGTTCGACGCCGGCACGGAGCGTTCCTCGATCGGCCAGATCGGTTCGCCGGTTTCCCGGTCGATGGCATACAGGAAGGCCTGCTTGGTGGCCTGGAAGAGCCCCTTGACCTCCCGCCCGTCGACGGTCACGTCCAT
>PBRZ01000019.1 GCA_002726085.1 Acidobacteriota bacterium | reverse complement strand
CACTCGTCCTCGCTTCCCAAGCCGTCGTAGACCACCTTGCCACCGACGACGGTCGTGTCGACCACGATGTCCTTGATCTCATCGACCGGTACCGAGGTCGGATCGGCCGACAAGATCGCAAAGTCGGCGAGCTTCCCTGCTTCGATCGATCCCTTGACGTCTTCCTCGAACACCGAAAAGGCGCTGCCCATCGTCCAGACCCGGATCGCCTCTTCGGGCGAGATTCTCTGCTCCGGGCCATAGACCTTCCCTTCCGCGCTGGTCCGCGTCACCATGCTCTGAATACGAAGCAACGGAATCGCCGCGCTGACTCCATAATCTGAATTCCCTGCGACCGGAATGCCCATATCGAGTGCCGACCGATTGGCGTGCATCATGCCCCATCGATCGGCCCCGAACTCCTCCATCTTGTCGCCGTGCTCGTAGACATAGGAGTGGAACGCGAGGACAAGCCCGAGCTTCTTCGCCTTCTCGAGAATGTCTGAACTTGCCACACTGGCATGCTCGATGCGATGCCTGTGGTCCGGTCGTGGCAACCGGGTGAGCGCCTTCTCGAACGCCTCGAGCAGCATTGTGATCTCCCGGTCACCGTTCGAGTGCACTGCCGCCTGGAAGCCCGCCTCGTGGATCGCGAAGATCAGGGCATTCAGCTCGTCCTGCGTCTGATCGGGCGGAATCCCGTAGTAGTCGCGCTCGCCCGTGTCCGGATTCACCATGTCATATGGCTCGAAGAGCCAGGCGGTTCTTCCCGACAGCGAATTCCCGTGAAACGCCTTGATCGGCCCGACCTTCACCCGGGAATCCCCGAAACCGGTGGCGAGTCCTCCCTCCTGCATCTGGTCGAGATACTGACTGCTGACCATCATGACCACGCGCACGGGAGACCCCGGCCCGACGGCCGCCCGGTATAGCCCCAGTTTCCCTGGCCCGCCCCCCGCGTCGACGACCGTCGTGATCCCCACGGCGGCAAACTGCCGGAGCGTCCGCTGGATCGCCTCGACTTCATCCTGCCGCGTGGTTGGCGTCTCGGGTACAGCCTGGCGGAGCCCGCGGCAGGCGGCCTCACGACAGACACCGTTCGGCGCGCCATCGTCCTGACGATCGAACGCCCCGCCTGGCGGGTCCGGTGTGTCCCGGGTGATCCCGGCGGCCTCCAGCACGAAGGAGCTCGCCACCCCGACGTGACCGCTCGAGTGGGAGAGGTAGATGGGGTGTCTCGTGGACGCCTGATCCAGATCCGCTCGCGTGGGATGTCGGCCGAGCTTCGTATCCTCGTACCGAACGCCCCGGATCCACTGCCCTTCCGGGACCAGCGCCGCTTTCGCCGCGAGCGCCCCGATCAGGTCGGCCATCGACGAGACGCTGGCCGGGCGCAAGTCCACGGTCGCGAGCGGAGACGACTCCGGGTACGTCAGCCCGGGATGCATGTGTGCATCGATGAAGCCGGGAACTACGGTACGTCCGTCCGCGTCGATCACCGTCGTCGCATCGCCCACCCAGCGGCGGATCTCCGAGGTGGATCCCACGGCGATGAACCTGTCTCCGAGGACCGCGAAGGCCTCGGCTCTCGGACGGGTGTCGTCGACAGTGATCACGTGGCCACTCAGCACGACGAGATCGGCCTGAATGTCGGGTCCCGCCTGGCAGGCGCCCAGCGGCAGGCAGATGGCCCACAAGCCAAGAATCTGACGCCTCACGCGCGAGGTGTGAGTCGATCTTCTGTCACCGCGGGTCCGGGGGTAGGTTGCTCGGGTCGACATGAGCTGCACCACTTTCTGTCGATAAAAAGGACATCTGCGCGTGGGCACGAGGCATTCGATCCGGAGAGTCGTTGGATTATATCGGCAGGCAGGTTCTCCGCGCTCGAGAAGACTTCGTCGATGGAAGGCGCCGGTCCAAGGTCAGACGAGGTCGACCCCGGTCGGTCAGCCAAGACCGGACAGAGGAAGGGGCTACCCGTTACACTCTGGAACCGCACGACACTGGGAGAAGCGACATGATCACACGCCGATTCCTCGCGCTAGCTTCGCTGGCGGCATTCGCTGTGCCGCTTTCGACCCCTGCTACGTCGTCTGCTCAGATGGATCTTGGCCCACGGGTGGGAAAGGTCTACGGCCAAGGGCTGCCAAGAGACCGCGACCTGCTGATCTTCGATGACGATCAATACCCGGTCTGGCCGCTGACGTCGGAGCAGAGGCAGTATGCGAGCATCAGCGGTGTCCGGATGAAGCGACACGTCATCGAGCTCGCTCAGATCTCGCTCCGCTATCGTGACGCTGGGCACAAGTGGTGGGGACGGTTGCCCGGCACGACCGCCGACCGCGACAGCATGGCGTACATGACGCGCGCGTTCGAGGACCTCGGCCTGTCGGTCGAACACTTCCCCTATACGCTGCCCTCCGATTGGAGACCGTCGGATTGGGCCGCGAGCTACCGCGCAGCTGACGGCTCGACGACCACCCTGACGACGGCGTTCCCCGTCGCCCGCACGAAAGCCACTGGGCCTCGAGGTATCACAGCGGAGGCCGTGTGGGTAGGCGTCGGCTCGGGGGCCGACTTCATCGGTCGAAATGTCGAAGGCAAGGCGGTGGTCATCTATAGCGTGTTCGTCCCTGGAGGACGCAGCCATTCGGCCAGCGACCGCGCGGGTCTGTTCAACGCCAACACCAGGGCGGCCGACATGGGCGCGGCCATGGTGGTCAATGTCATGGGGGTTCCCGGCAATGGCCAGTTTCAGCCCGAGGGCGGCCTGCGCCAGGTTCCGCAGTTCACACTGAGCATGGACGAAGGCTTCGCGTTGAGAGACCGGCTGGATAGGGGCGAACGGATCGAGCTCACGTTCCAGCTCGATGTGGAGGAGCTGCGCGATATCGCGACCGAGTACACCATCGCCACCCTCCCGGGTGTGTCCGACGAGCAGATCGTCGTCATGTCGCACACCGATGGGTACTTTCAGGCAGCGACGGACAACGCGGCGGGGATGGCAAGCGCGCTGGAGCTCGCACGTTTCTACGCGCAGCGACCTCGTCAAGACCGCCCGCGCACGATGAAGTTCATTCAGTTCCCCGATCACCATCACGGGGAAGTCGCCCGCAGTCGTGACGGTGTCGGCATCAACGATTCCTATCCCTGGGACAGGGTCGCCGTGAAGTTGACCATGGAGCACCCAGCCCAGACCCTGCTCTACATGTACAACGATGCCCTCTCACCGACCAACGCCGTGGGTGCGTTCCGCTGGAACGCGCTGGGCAGCCCAGAGTTCGAGCAGATGGTCTTTGATACCTTGCGGGAGTTCGGCGTATCGGTGTACGCGTTGGAGAATGGGCCCAAGAACGGCAACTACGCGCCGTCCTTCCACATCATCGATCATGTGATCTACCACACCTCGCTCGATACGCCAGAACTGGTCCCCGCCAGCGGCCTGGAACGCAGCACACGTGCGTTCGCTGCAGCACTCGATCGAGTGAACGGGATGACGATGAGGCAACTGCGCGGGGAGAGCTTCCCACCAAGAGCCGGGCAAGGCACCCTCAATGGGACGGAATCGCTAGCCAGGTAAGGGGCCCTCGGCGCCGAAGCCAAGCCACATGCCGTCCAGCTCCGCGCCGCGTGCCTCGATAGAGTCAGTCTCCGAGAATCGACACGTAGCAGAGGACATCGACTGCGACGCCCCGCCGCAAGTTCGGAAATTCGCTGTGCCGGCGTAATGTGCCCTCAAGCTGAAAGTCGCACTTCTCGAGGACTCGCCTCGATGGGCGATGATCCGGATGGCACAACGCGTAGAGCCGCTGGACACCCGCGCGACGTGCGGGCTTCACGATCGCCTGGAGGGTCTCGGTAGCGTATCCCTGACCCCAGGCATCTCGAGCGAGCACGTAGCCGGTTGATGCGCGCTGCGGCGTCTCGAAACCAAGCCCGGTGCCTCCAAGGAGCTCGCCACCGGCTCGTGAGCAGATCAGGTACGGTCCGGCCGGCCAACGCTCCCACTCGGCGTCACTGAAGGAAAGAAAGGCCCGTGTGTCGTCCACAGCTTGATGCGTCGCCCAACCGAGATATCGCGTGACGGCCGGGTCGCTGGCGTAGCGCGAAAACATGGCGGCGGCATCGCCTGCTGCTGGTCTCCGAAGGATGAGCCGAGGGGTCTCAATGGTCGCCGGGGCCTTCACGTCGAGTTCCATAGTAGCCTGCGGGACAGGACCAACTGTCACTCGGCGGGCGATGGCGCAGGGATCGCCTCCCCGATCTGGTGGTTTTCACGTTGCCTGGGTGACGAAGCCTTCGCGCCGCGCGGCGGCGTTCAAGCGGTCGTCGAGAGACACGAACTGAAGCGTGAAGGGCCGCCGCTCGGAGGCGACAAAGGCCGCTGCGAGCTGCAGCGCGTCGGCGGCGCGCAGAGGGTGCACGCGGAGAAATCGGCGGGCCGTCATCTTGACGTCCGCAACCGGCTGGATTTCCTGCCAACGGTCTCGCAGGGCGTCCAGACGTCTCAGCGCCTGGTCGACATCATGGGGCGCGAGCCCCCCGTCACGCTCCAGCCGCCCGACCGCCGACGCACACTCGACCTCGGTGCCCCACCACGCCGCAATTTCCGGTTCGCGGCGATAGAGCGCGCTGAGTCGCTTTGTGCTCGTCTCCGCAACGAGGAGCGGTACGAGCGCAGAGCTGTCCCAGAACTTCATCGGCCTTCGTACCGCTCATCGAGGACCGCCTGGACGATGCTTACGCCCCTCTTTGGTCTGGGCGGAGGACGCAGGATGTCAGCCACGGGTCCGCCCCCCGCCCCGCGGCGCAGCACACCTTCGCGTTCCAGGCGGTCCACGCGTCCGGTGACCGCATCACCTGGCTCCCCCGCCAGCGATGCCAACTGCGCAACGGGACGCCCACGGTCGGTGATGATGACGACGTCGCCGTGCCGCACCTGATCGATCAAGGCGCTGAGCTGGTTCTTGGCTTCGCTGATGCTGGCGGTCTTCATCTATCTATTATAGGCATATGAATTAGATCTTTATGGCTTATAACGCTCGGGCGCATCCCTCCCCATTCCCTTTGGCTCTGGCCGGTGCTGAGGCCCACTTTCTGAGAGAGTCGTCGGATTATGTCGGTCGGCCGGTTCTGGACGCCCCGAAAAGGCCTGGAGGATCTCAGGAACCGTCAGGTAACACTTCCGTTGATAGAAGTTCCATTTTGGAACACTCGCCGCCCCCTCTGACCCGCGCGGCGATTGACTTCAAGGGCCACGGTACGCCAAGACTCGCGCAAGAGGCCCGTCACAGCGGCATTTCTCTCAACGCCCACGAACATCGCGTATCCGGTCCGAAGTTTGCTCTACATCTCATCCATGAGCTCCCCAATTTCCTTCGGCGGCTTCGCCCAGCTCAACTTCAGGGCGCCGCTCAACGCCGTCGTACGACAGGAACGGCTACTCGACCAGTCGCAGAGCTATCTGAACGCCAAGTCGACGGAATACGCGTCGCTCGCCACCAAGATCGCGGACCTGGAGGCAGCGGTCAAGAAGCTGGCCACGAGCGAGGCGTTCGGCGGTCGGACCGTTGCCAACGCCAACAAGACCGCGCTGACCGTCATCCCCGGCACGACGGCGACGCTCGGCACCTACGACATCGTCGTCAACGAGATCGCGCGCGCGCAGGTCACCGCGTCGGACAGCACGCACAGCGACAAGGACGCCACCACTGTGGCCACCGGCGGCACCCTGACGATCGGCGGCAAGGTCGTGACGATCGGCAGCGGTGTCACATTGCAGGGACTCAGCGATGCGATCAACGCCACTTCCGGCATTGGGGTCACGGCGACCATCGTCAGCCCGGCTGCCGGCAGCTATCAGCTGGTGCTGACCGGCACCGACACCGGTGCGGCCAAGAGCTTCCTGGTCAGCAACAGTTTGACCGGAGGATCGGCGCCCGTGACGTTTGTCGACTCCGACAGCGACGGCACCAGCGGTGACACCGCCAGCGACAACGCGGTGCAGGCGACAGACGCCCAAGTGGTGGTGAACAACGTCAGCTTCGTCAGCTCGACCAACACTTTGACATCGGCGATTCCGAGCGCGACGCTCACCCTGCTGACCAAGGACTCCGGGTCGCCGGTGGCGGTAACCATTGGCGAGGACGCGGCATCGACCAAAGCCCTGGTGGACGATTTCGTGACCGCCTTTGCGGCCCTCGAGCAATACACCGACGAGCAGATCGCGTCGGCCGGCGCAGGCAACAAGGGCACGCTGGGCCACGACCCCCTGGTGCGGTCGCTGATGTCCGACATCCGCGGCGTCTTGACGTCGAGCTACTCGGTGGGCGGCGCCTATCGGTATTTGAGCGAGGTCGGCATCGGGTTCGACGGCGCCGGGGACCTCACATTCACAGAGGCCACGTTCGACACGGCCAGGGCGACGGCGCCCTCGGACATCCAGAAGCTCTTCGTGAGCGGCGCCGGACGAGACGGCGCGTTCACCGCGCTGCACGATCGACTCGAGCGCTACACGCAGGCCGGCGGGCTGCTGCCCGCAGCGCAACGGCGACACGACGCCCAGGTCGACCGGTTGTCGGACCGCATCACCACCCTTGAAGACCGGCTGGCGATCCGGCGCACCGTCCTCAAACGCGAATTCATCGCCACGGATCTCGCCACGACGGCGCTGAACCAGTCCGCGACCTCCCTGTCGGCGCTGACCGGACAGTTCCGTCTGTTCTAGTCCGTAGCTCGGCCACACCGACATCCGTGGGTCAAGGCAGCAGCCTTGCCTCGCAGGCCTGCCCGCCGGACTCTCACCGCAGCGCTTGTATGATGCGACGTATGCGGGCCCGGCTGGTGGCAACCATCCTTACGTTCCTGTCCTTGGCATCCGTGGCTTCCGCCACCGAGCAGGAAGCCTCACCCGGCAAACGGATCGACGCGGTGGAGATCGTCGGCGAGGAAGTCTTCGACGAGCCCGCCTCCGGCTTCGCAGCTTTCTACCGTACGGCGAACAAGCTTCACCTCCGCACCCGCGAACAGGTCATCCGGCGCGAGCTGCTGTTCGCGCCGGGCGAGCGGCTGAACCCCGAGCGCCTCGAGCAAAGCGAACGGAATCTCAGGGCGCTCGCGTTCCTGCGGGACGCGCGAGTCGAGGTGGTGGAGCACGACGGCAGCGATGGCGAGGACGCATGGGTGACGATTCGCGTCCGGACCTGGGACGCCTGGTCGTTGACGCCGCGCATCGACTTCGATCAGGTCGACGACCGGACAATCTGGGACGTGGGCCTCACCGAGAGCAACCTGCTGGGGCTCGGCAAGTCGGTGACGGTGTCGCATCGCGCCGACCTCGACCGCACGTCGGACCGGGTCTGGTACTACGACCCTCAGCTTGCCGGGTCCCGGTTCACACTGACCGCCACGGCGGCGGACCTTAGCGACGGCGACGAGGGGGTCGTCACGCTCAGCCGGCCGTACTTCTCTCTGGAGGATCCGTGGGCCTTCACGGTGCGCGCCGGCGCATTCAGCCGCCGTGATCGGCTCTTCGCCGATGGCCGGGAGATTGGCGGGCTCCGACATCGCGGCCAGCTTGGCGACCTGGAGCTCGGCCGGGCCGTGCGACGTCGCCCCACGAGCGCGCTCCGGCTCCACGCCGCGTACCGGCTCCGCGACGAGCGCATCGGCGCTGAGCGACGCGACTTCAGCATCGTCGAGGTCGGTATCCGGTCAGTCGAGCACCGCTTCGCGCGGCTGACCCACGTCAACCGCTTCGAGCGGACGGAAGACTTCAACCTCGGCGCCCAATCCTGGGCCACCGTCGGACTCTCGGCGCCAGCCTTCGGTGGCGGCGAACACCGGGTGCTCACCGTATCGACCGGCCACTCGCGTGGCATCGGGTTCGGCCCCGGTCACTTCCTCGTCGCCGACGTGGGGATCGTCGGCCGTCACGAGCGTGACCGCTGGCTCAACACCCTGGTGGTGACACGCGCGCGCTATCTGCGCAAGCACGCCACGCGTCACCTGTTGGTTGGACGGGCCGGGCTCGTCTGGGGGCACGAGCTCGATCCCGAGGTGCAGCTCCTGCTCGGGGCCGAGAGCGGGCTGCGCGGCTACCCGGTGCGGGAGTTTGCCGGCACGCGGTCGTTGCTGCTCACTGCCGAAGAGCGGTGGTTCATCGCCGACGACATCTGGCAGATGCTCTCGCTTGGCGCGACCGCCTTCGTCGACAGCGGATTCGCCTGGCCAGAGGGCGCCGGCCTGCGCCTTGCGGATCTCAGGACGGCCGTCGGCGTCGGTCTGCTGTTCGGAAGCAACCGCCTGCTGCTGACCGGCGGGGGCGTGCGGCTGGACGTAGGCTACGCGTTGCGGCCCAACCCAGGACTTAGCCCCTGGGTAGCCAGCTTCGGCTCCAACATATCTTTCTAGGTTTTCCTGGCGAGGCGTCCGCCTGGCAAGGCGCCGCGAGGGAGCAGGCAGGTGGCCTGTGACCCCGCTGATCTGGAAGCCGCATCGCATGAGCCTTTTTCTCATCCAGGCTTACAGCAGGCCTCCAGGGACCCGAACCGTATTCTACCCTATTGACAACACGCGCAATTACGCCAGATGCACGCTGGAACTGGCGCCTACGGGACGGGCACCCGAGCCTTTAGCTCCTCGACCCAGTTCTGGACGATCGTGATACCTGTCACTGGTTCCGCTTTCGCCAGCCCAAAGTCGAGCACCTTCACCGTGCCATCGTCGCGCACCTTGACATTGGCTGGTTTCAGATCCCGGTGAATGATGCCGCGCTCATGTGCCGCTTCCAGGCCTTCGGCGATCTGCCTGGCTGTCGCCAGCGCGTCTTCGATTGGTATCGCGCCTTGCGCAAGCCGGTCCGCCAGCGTCGGGCCTTCGACCAGCTCCAGGACCAGCGCGCGATCGTCGCCCGAATCTTCGAGCCCGTAAATCGCAGCAATATTCGGATGGTTCAGCGAGGCGAGGACCTTGGCCTCGCGCTCGAATCGGATCAGCCGGTCAGGATCGGACGTGAACGCCTCCGGCAGCACCTTCAGCGCCACGTCCCGATCGAGCTTGGTGTCGCGGGCGCGATACACTTCCCCCATCCCGCCTTCGCCGATCTTGGCGGTGATCTGGTACGGGCCGAGCGTCGTGCCAGCCGACAGAGCCATAAGTCGCTGAGAATCAGCCGATTATACCTGCGGGGCAAAGAGATGTGGCGCAGGCTTTCAAGCCGGCCAGGCAAGGCTGAAGCCTTGCCCCACAGATGGAGGGGCAACCACGGGTTGGATTGCAGAGTGGAGTGCTAAGATGCCCGGCATCATGGCTTCTACTCCTTGTTCGAAACGGTTGCTCGTCCTGCTCGTGATGGCGACCTTCGCCGCCTGCGGCGGCGAGATCCCGCCTCCTCCCACCGAACCCGCCGGCCTGGCCATCGTCGGGGCGCAGCTCGTCGACGGCACCGGTGTGGCTCCCGTCGCCGACTCGGTCATCGTCATTCGCGACGGCCGTATTCAAGCCGCGGGTCCGCGTGACACCACCGCTATACCTGCCGGCGCGGAGCTGGTCGACGCGGCCGGAAAGACGGTCATCCCCGGCTTGGTGGACCTGCATGCGCACTACGGTGGAGAGCTGGCGGCGTCGGAGCGAGCGCTCAAGATGCAACTCTATTACGGCGTGACCACCACGCGGAGCATCGGCAGCGACGACCCCGAAAAAGTGGCCCTGATGCTCGAGGCCAACGCCGGTCGGCCCGACCTGCCGCGCGCGTTCACTGCCGGCCGGGGCTTCTCATACCCGGATGGCTTCAACGCACGCATCGCCAACACCCCCACCTCGGAAGAAGAGGCGCGCCAGATGGTCCGGGAGCAGGCCGCCCTCGGGATCCACTTCAGCAAGATGTGGGTGAACGCAGTGCCCGAACCCGGACTGAAGATCCCACCAGAGATCCGCGCGGCGATCGTCGACGAGTCGATCAAGAACGGCCTCATCCCGGTCGCGCACATCGACGAGGAGGCCGATGCCGTGCAGCTGCTCGAGGCCGGGCTCAACGAGTTCCTGCACAGCACCGTGCTGACCTTCGGCCCCGGGGCCGGGGTGCCGATGGACGACCCGGAGCCCAGCCAGGCGACCCTCGATCTGTGTCTCGCGCACGACTGCGCGTTTACGCCGACCTTGTCCATCACCCAGAACAACTGGCACTTCGCCGAGCATCCGGAGCTGCTGGACGACCCGGACCTGCGTGCGGTGATGAACCCGGCGGCGCTGGAACGCTTCAGCAACCCGGAGACCCGGGCGCGCATCGTCGACGCCCCGGAGTTCGAGGACCGCAAGGCGGCGTTCCGCCAGGTGCAGGACTTCGTGAAGACGATCCACGACGCCGGCATCAAGGTGGCGCTAGGCACCGATAGCGGTACCGCCAACGTACCGATGGGCTGGGGAACCCACCACGAGCTGGAGCTCTATGTCGAAGCCGGGCTGACGCCGATGGAGACACTGGTCGCCGCCACCGCGACCGGCGCCAGCCGGGTGCCGCCGGTCGGCGAGGCCGACTTCGGCACACTCGAAGCCGGCAAGAGCGCCGACCTCGTGGTGCTCGACGCCGATCCGCTGGCCGACATCAGCAACACGCTCACAATCGACAGGGTGATGCTGCGGGGCGAGTGGGTAAATCGCGACGGGCTGTTGCCGACGCCGTAGCAAGCCGTCGATATCCTACTGTCTCGCTGTGTCGCGATTGATGGTCCGGCGCCTGATGCGCCACCCGTCCGGCGTCCGCACGAACTCGTCGTCGTAGTAGCCCGTGAAGGTGATCGCGGACGGCCGGGTCGTGACATCGAGCAGGACGTAGTAGGCACGGCCCTTCGCCCCATCGGCGGTTGGCGTGATCAGATAGCTGCCCGTGCGGTGGCGTCGTCCGACGTCGCCCGTACGCCCCTGATAGCGTTCGGTGCGCTCGGCCCGCAGGGCGTCCATGCCGGTGATGCTGCTGCCATCGGCGCGCACAATCGTGGCGTCCTCGGAGAAGGCCGACAGGAACAGCTCGGCATTCTGGAAGTCGCTCCCCTGGCTATATCGCGCGTAGAGGTTCTCTATCTCGCCATAGTCCTGTCCGGTCAGCGCATCCGACCCACCGCCTTGCTGCTGCGCCGACACCCATCCGAATCCCACGGCGGAGACGACAACCACCGCGACCAGCATGCGTATCTGTGACATGACTACTCCTCTTCCATTGATGGCCCGATTCAGTTTCTGTGCGAACGCCTCGTGCCCATTTCCGAGGGNCGTTGAACTATATGGGCAGGCCGGTTCTGAGTGCCCAGAGCAGGCGCTCCTTACGAGCCAGGATGGTCGCGCGCCAGCTGCTTGACGAGCGCGATCGACATGAACACGCCGACGACCAGAATCGGCAGCGACGCGACGAGCGTCGCCGTCTGCATGACCTCCAACCCACCGACGAACATGAGCGTCAGCGGCAGCAGGGTCAGCGCCACGGCCCAAAAGAGGCGGTGCCAGCGCGGCGGGTCGTCGCCTGCCGCCAGGCGGCGGGTCACGGCGGCCGCAAGCGTGTACGACGCCGAGT
>PBRZ01000018.1 GCA_002726085.1 Acidobacteriota bacterium | reverse complement strand
CCTCTGTGCGGCGGCCTGCACTGGCCTGATCGGCTCTGCCCCTTTTCTCTCCAAGCGCGCATCGACCATCAACGCTTCCGACGACAGTCTGCCGAACTGTCCGGGCACGCCGGAGACGACCACGAAGTAGCCTGGGGCGTTCTGGTCGAGCACTGCCTGCGCCTCGGGCCCGACAGCACCGTCGCTTCCAATCTGCGCACGGACCGCTGCCTGCCTCACCGGCAGCGCGCTTTGCCACCGCACAATCAGCCTGGCCTGCGGGCTGCCCCCTCCGAAGCCGCCTCCGCGCCCACCGCGCCCGCCACCTCGCCCGCCCGATTCCGTCGGAGGACGCGGAAACACCACCGTCACCCTTTTCGCCCACGGCGAATTGGTCATCATCTTCTCGACATCCTTGTCGGACCAGGCCGTGAAGTCTTTCTCCTCCCAGAAGTCCGCCGCGGACAACACGGCGCACCCCAGCAGGCAAACGACCGAGATTGCGAGGGCTCTGGATCCCATGACACCATTCCTTTCACGATTTCAGCTATCCAACCTGCGCCCCACCGACTCACTCCGCTCTTTCCAAATCCGCGATCAGGGCCTGGAGAAAGCGGGCGGCCTCGGCGCCGGTGACTGCCCGATGGTCGAAGGTCAACGACAGTGGCAACTGGCGACGAATGGCCGGGGCGTCACCCACCGCCACCACCTGCCGTCTCATGCGCCCCACCCCCACAATCGCCACCTGTGGCGGTACAACAACGAGTTGGGCATGTTGGCCACCGACGGTTCCGAAGTTTGACAAGGTGATCGACTGGCCGCGCAGCTCGTCAGGCGGAATCGTGCGTGCACGCACGTCCCGCTTCAAGCGCTCGAGCGCCTCCAGAAGGTCGTCCATCGTGCGGTGGCCGACGTCGCGGAGCACCGGCACGAACAGCCCATCGTCGACATCGACCGCAATGCCAAGATCGACCGTCTTGCGAAGCCGGCGCGACCGTTCTGCGCCATTGAACCAGGCGTTCAGCGCTGGCGTAGTGGTGCACCCGGCCACGACTGCCCGAATGAGACGCAGCATGACCACCGTTTCCTCCGACCAGGCCTCGACATCGGCAACATCGGTGACCCCGGCCGGCACGACCTCGGCGTGGGCCTTCGCCATGCGGTCGGCCATGGCGCGCCGGACTCCACGCAACGGTTCGGCGGGCCCAGCATCGGCGAGCGTGTCGGCACCGCGCTCCACGTCCTTGGCGGTGACCGCACCGCCCGGTCCAGTGCCCTGCAACACCGTGATGTCGATGCCACGCTTGCGGGCCAACGCTCGTACGGACGGTGTGGCCTTGACAGCCGACCGCGCGGCAACCGGGGCCGGCATGGCAGTGGCGGAACCTGTCTCGACATCCCCGACAACCGTTCCGGTATCGGCCTGTGAGCCGGCCGCCTCGAACTCGACGAGCGGGTCGCCCACCTGCATGGGGGCGCCGACATCGGCGCACAGCCTGGTGACCCGGCCCGATTGCGGCGAGGGAATCTCAACGACCGCCTTGTCGGTCTCAACAGCGACCAGCGGCTGGTCGGTGACCACATGGTCGCCGACGGCCACATGCCAGGAGACAATCTCCGCCCCGGCTAGTCCCTCTCCCAGGTCGGGAAGCAGAAATGTGCTCATGTGAACGCCAGCACCTCTCGTGCGGCGGCCAAAATCCGCTTGGTCGACGGCAGATAATGCTGCTCGAGACGCGGCAGCGGGATCACTGTATCGTAGCCTGTCACGCGCTTGACCGGCGCCTGCAGAAACAGCAACCCGTCCTCGGCCAGGCGGGCCGCGATCTCGCCGCCGAACCCGCCAGTGCGCGCCGCCTCGTGCACGATCACGCACCGACCGGTCTTTTCCACTGAGCGTAGAATTGTTTCGCCGTCGAGGGGGCGCAAAGTCCCGACGTCGATCACGTCGGCGCCCACTCCGTCCCGCGAGAGCGCTTCGGCCGCCGCCATGGTTTCGACGACAGACGCCCCCCAGCTCACCAGCGTCAGGTCCCGCCCCTCGTTCAAGACGAAGCAACTGTCGAGGGGGGCCGCCGCCGTCTCCAGGGCGACCTCTTCTTTGATCGTGCGATAGATCCGTTTCGGCTCCAAGAACACGACCGGGTCCGGGCATCGGATGGCGTTCAACAACAGGCCGAAGGCCCGGTTGGGCGACGAGGGAATGACGACGCGCAGACCGGGAACCTGCGCGAACAACACCTCGGTGCTTTCTGAGTGATGCTCTATCGCCCGGATGCCACCGCCGAACGGCGCCCGGAGCACCATCGGACACGTCAGCCGGCCGCGGGTCCTCCATCGCAGCCTGGCGGCATGGCTGATCATCTGGTCCAGGGTCGAGTACATGAACCCCATGAACTGGATCTCCGCCACCGGACGGAACCCCTGCGCGGCCAGGCCGACCGACGCGCCGGCGATGACTGTCTCGGCCAGCGGCGTGTCGAACACACGGGTCGGGCCGAAGCGCTCGAGCAGACCATCTGTGGCCCGGAACACCCCGCCGTTGACCCCTACGTCCTCGCCGAGTATCAGGACACGCTCGTCCTCATCCATGGCGCGCGCCAGCGCAGCGTTCACTGCCTGGACGAGGGTCAGCTCAGCCACGCCCGGATCGCTCCTTCAGCAAGGCGCCGCGCTGCACGGCGAGGTCTGCGGGCAGCTCCGCGTACATGAAATCGAAGATCGCCTCGACCGGTGCCGGCGGCATGGCGAGATACTGCTCGGCTGCGGCTTCTACCTCGGCCGTGCACGAGGCGATGAGCGCTTCTTCCTCCGCCTTGGTCCAGTCTAGCCGCTCGACCAGATACGCCTTGACCCGCTTGATCGGATCCTCCTGCCAGTGGGCGCCGACCACCTCGTCATCTCGGTAGCGGCTTGCGTTGTCGGCGGTCGTGTGGTCGGCAAGCCGATAGGTGATCGCCTCGATCAGATGCGGGCCCTCCCCGGCACGCGCCCGCGCCAGCGCTCCCTGCATGGCGGCGTGCACCGCCACCACGTCGTTGCCATCGACCTGCTCGGACGACACACCGGCGGCAATCGCCTTCTGTGCCAGCGTTTCGGCGGCCGTCTGCCGCTCACGCGGCATCGAGATCGCCCAGGCGTTGTTGCACACGATGAACACCGCCGGCACGCCCCAGACCCCGGCCAGGTTCAGCCCCTCGTAGAACTCTCCCTTCGACGTGGCGCCATCGCCGAACAGGCACACGGCTGCGCGACGCTCACCCCGCAGCTTGAAGGCCATCGCCACCCCGGCGGCGTGCGGAACATGGGTGGCAATCGGCACCGTCACCGGAAAGTCCTGGCGTGGCGTCGCAAAGTCGTTCCCGCGCTCGTCGCCGCCCCAGAACAGGAACAGTTCGGTCAGGGTGACCCCGCGTAACATCTGGGCGCCATACTCGCGCGCGTAGGGCAACAGCACATCCTCGGCAGTCATCGCCGCACCGACCCCGACGGCGATCGCCTCCTGACCCAGCGACGATGCGAATGTGCCGAGACGACCGGTGCGCTGCATCGCGACCGCCTTGGCGTCGAACGTGCGCGTCAGCACCATCGCGCGATAGAACGCCACCACGGTATCCCGGTCTTCGGCGAACGGCGGCAGCGCCTGCGTCGGGCGACCGTCGCGATCGATGAAACCAGTGTGATGGATCTCGAATGTCGCAACACGAGTCACGTCAGTCCCCCTGTGGATGCCACGGTTATCGACTGCCACATCTTGACGCACATCCTTGAGACTTTGCACACCGCATGCCGGCACGCCCACCCCCGCCAGACCGTTGTACAGGATTATGAAGCAAGCCTCTGCGGCTGGAGACGACACGAGCCGATAGCTAGTCTGACGCGGTATCTGGAGGAACACATGCGCATTGGACGTCTGATCAAGTACGCCGGCATCGCTGCTGTTTCAGGCACCGTAGGATTCCTGATTGGGGCCGGACAGCTGCCGGACAGTCTGCGCGGAGCGCCGAGGGAGTTGGCCACCAAGGCAGAGGCACTGTACCAGGAGGAAACCACGGTGACTGGCGCGCTCAACTTCGTGCGGAACCGAGTCTCAGACGGCGTTCGGCGGGTGACCGGCTTCCTGGACGACTGACGGCGCCGAATTGCCCTCGTCAGCCACCGCATCGCGCACACCCCACCAGACCCGCCGGATCAGTGGGAAAAGTTCCGCACCTCGGTCCTTCCTGTCTCCTGAACGGGTCGGACATCCTCAGATACCTGCTACGAAACGTCTGGTCGCCGGTACCCAGCCGGCAGGATCGATACGTGCATTCAGGGTAGGTGCGGGGGTGGACCATGAGAACGCGGACCATCTCGGTGCTTGCCTGCGGCGTCTGGCTGCTGTCAACGAGCATCGCGGCTCAGAGCGGGTTCATCATGCTGGGGGTGCCCGTGCCGCGTGGGGATGCCGAAGCAGGTCGGCAGGCGTTTGGCGACCTCCGGTGCGTGACCTGCCACCAGGTCATCACCGAACCGGGCCTGCCGGCGCCGACATCCGCCAATCACGGTCCCGACCTGGGTGGCGTTCAGGCGGCGGCCTCGACGAGCCGACTCGCCACCTCGATTCTGGTCCCGTCTCACACCATCAGCCGTGGGATTGACGCAGACCGCCGACGACACATGCTCGACACCGGCAGCTCGGCAATGGGCGACTTCACAGACGTGATGACGATTCGGCAGCTCGTCGATCTCATCGCGTTCCTGCAGTCGCTCGACGACCGACCGTGACGGTCTGTTGTGGATACGCTGCAGCCTGCACAGCGGTTCAGAAGAGAGCGGAAGCCGTCGGATTGACGGCGTGAATCAACTTGACCACGTCGAGATAGACTGGCTCCACGCGCACATCGACGAACCCGGCTTGTCGGACATTGGACGGGGTATCCCGGTTCAGCTCCGGTCCCAGGCAGCGCGTCAGCGGCGTCATCAGATGCAGCATCAAACCGAATGGGAACCACCGACTCCCGGTGTGCTCGAACATCCCGATTGTCCCGCCCGGCTTGAGGACGCGGCGCAAGGTCCGGAGACCGTTGACCGGGTCGGGCACCGAACAGAAGGTGCAAGAGGTGAACACCTGGTCGAATGTAGCATCCGGGCAGTCGAGATCGTGTACGTCCTGCGGTCGCAGCTCGAGCCGCCCCTGATACCGCTCCGCCTTGGGACGAGCCTGCGCGATCATCTGGTCGCTGATGTCGATGGCGGTGATGTCGCGGTCAGGCGGAAAGAACTGGATGTCCTGACCGGTCCCGATCGCCAGAAACAACACCTTGCCCTCCATCGTAGAGAACAGACGGCGCTTCGAGGGTGCCCACCGCCATTCGGGACCATAGCCGTTCATCAGGTCGTAGCCCCGCACGGCGTTGTCCCACTTCCGCTTGGTAGCAAGATCCATCCGAGGCTCCCAGGTCACTCAAAGAATTCAGAAGTCAGAAGGCAGAAGTCAGAAGAAGGTCAAGGGCGCTCAGCGAGTCTTCTGTCCATCTCGAACCGTCGAGGCGTACCCCGCACGCACATACGCGTTCAAACCATAGGTGGCAGCCAATACCGCCAGACCGACGAGGGCGCCGAGCGCGGCGGCGAACCCGCCAGAGACCGCGCCAATCGCGCTCAGCATGCCGACCACCATCCCAGATGCCATGCCGGTCGCCATCACCGGCAGCATCACTTCCNTGGCACCGAACGGCACCGACAGCAAGAGCGCGGCCGGCAGCGCGATGACGTCCCCAACGATCATCCCGAGCACCATCCCAAGCACCGCAGGCCATGCCTCACCGACAAGGGCTGCCAGCGCCAGCCCGACCAGCGCGCCGACGCCCGTGTTGCTCAGAAGATCGCCGAGGAGGAAATAGAGTCGCCGTTCCATGGTCTCCCTGGGGCACTCTACCCGATGCTAGACAGAGCCGGGAGTCTCCGGAACGGATATGATGAATCGTCTTCACCTGCCTGCCGTCTGTGGAAGGGGTACCGCATGCTTCGCCGCGTCACATTTCTGTCGCTCGCTCTGAGCATGAGCCTGACGCTTGGGACCGGCACGGCGCGCGCGCAGAACGAGCTGTTCCCCGACACCAAGGAGCGAGGCCGCGCCGCGGTCGAGTATGAGGACGACGCGATTCACGTCGTCGCCGCCTACTACTACTCGCAGCTCAACCACGACTCGCGATGGCTGCTGATCGAGGTGGCCGTGTCGAGCGAGGACCGGATGACGATTCACCGCGACGCTATCCGATTGATCACACCCGAGGGCGTGGAACTGACCCTGGCGGCGCAGGAGCGGTTCTCGCAGGACATGCCTCGGATACGCGAGCTCGTTCAGGGCGCTGCGCCCACGCGTCACGGTGTCGGGTCCTACTTCAGACGGCGGAACCGGAGTGAGGACTTCCACTTCTTCTCGCTCCCCGGAAGCTCGGTCGTCCGCGACGATTTCGTCGTCGACCGGTTCCGGGTCGCCTGGGGGGACCTATTCTTCGAATCGTCGACCGGGCTTTGGGAAGAGGGTACATACACCCTCGTCATCGAGCACGAAGGTGTGCGCGCCGCGGTGCCGATCGAGCTGGAATAGGCGATCGCTACAGGGCGATCGCAATGACGCAGTAGGCCCGGGCAGCCAGACAGCAGACCGCGCACACGGCACTGCATAGCAGCTTCATCATGGGTCAACTCTCCTGCGGTGTAGGACGACGCAATCCTTTGGATTGTTCCCGGGCGGCCCATCACCCAGTAAACGTCGACAGCGCAAGGCACGCGCTTCACGCCCGCAGGTGCGGCTCCAGCGCGGCAAACCGATGCTCGATCTCGTCGATTTCCGCTTGCGTAAAGCTGTACTCGCCGCGACGTGACACGAGGGTCTTGAACAGCCCACGCTTCCGCAGCACGTAGAGCCGGACCCCCGGTATCAGGCTGTCGAGGTTCAATATCTGCAGCAATTTGCCGTTCAGGTCCCGGACGTCGTCGTGTCGACCCTGCAAGTGCAGATCCCACATCCCGGCATAGATGTCTGCGTACATCACACCGCCGGTCATCACCCCATCGGTGCCCAGCCGCATCTCGTAGGCCCAGGCGCGCCCGAAGTTAGCGCCGAGGATGCTCGTGATCGGGTTGGGTCGGTGCTCCGCCAGGGCGAGCATACGCTCCTGAACCGGGGCATGCTCTTCCTTGATATAGCCGCACTGTGGAAACTCTCGCGCCAGCGAGACCAGGAACTCGACCGTCGGCACGACATCCGGCGCGCCACCGCTGGTCTGCACGAAGACTGGTCGGTCGGTGACGTCGCACAGGGCGGCATAGTAGCTCCGGAAGTCGTCCAGCGAGGTCGCCGTCGTCGGCGGAATCGCAATCANCGCGTCCGGCTCGAGCGACTCGGCCTTGCCGGCATACTCGAGCATGCCGGCGGTGTCGTCCGCCTGGACGCCGAGCACCAGCGCGGGCGGGCGCCCCCGGGCGGCACGCGCCAGCACCTCGAATCCCCGCAGCCGTTCCTCCTGGCTGAGGTAGCGCTGTTCGCTGGAGTTCTGCGGCCACACCAGCCCCTCGATCCCACACCGGTCGCAGAACTCGACCTCCGCAGCCAGACTCTCGTAGTCGACATCGCCGCCAGCGGTGTAGGGCGTGCTCAGAATCATGAACGCGCCACGCATCGGTTTCCCCTCGGCTGCGCTGACACGCAGCGTTGGGAACATCGCCGCCGATGCCAGTACCGTCAAACATTCTCGTCTGGTCACGGTGAGTCGCGGGTCTGCCATGTGCAGTCTCCTTCTGGGGTTCGACGCTACTCTACACCTCTCATATAGTGATGACCATCAGAAGCAGAACCGCGACATCCCGTCGCCACGGTATCGGAAACCTGCCTCACGGGGCAAAGCTCGAGCGTGCCTGGATCCCGATGTGGCCATCGCGGTTGGTGACCAGATACACCGCCTCGTAGCTGGACAGGGTTTCCCCCTGCCTGTTGAGCCGGCTGAACCGCACCGCCACGTTGACTCCGGCGCCACCCACTTGCACCGGCTCGGCCCAGTCGAGCCGCGTCTCGACCCACGCGCGCTGGCGGCCGCCCTGCGAGCCGTTCACGTAGTCCTCGGCGGTGTCCCACATCTCGACGGTCCCGTCGGCCACCCGCACGTGGGGATAGTTCAAGGTCGCGGCCCACCCGGCTGTGTCGATCGGGTCGTTGAGCGCCGTGACATACGCCTCGACTGCACCAACAGCGGCGCCGGCCGATTCGGCCAGCCGGGCGTCGGAAATGTCGGCGCGGCCCGCGGCAAACCGCGACTGGATGCCCCAGTGGTCGCCCTGCCTGGTCACAATGTAGGTGATGACCGTGGTCCGGATCGGCTCCCCGTCGACGTTGTAACGTGAGTAGTGACCGGCCAGGTGCGCCTTGTTTGGTCCCACCTGAAACACGTCGTATGAATCCCATTGGCTGCGATGCCATCCGGTCGCGATGGTTCGCTCGAAATTCACCCCTCGGGCGTAATCCTCCGGCGTGTGCGTCAGCCTGAACGGTCCGACCCCGGGCCGCACGTGGGGAAAGTGCAGGGACCGGGCCCAGGCCATGGGATCGCGAGTGTTCCAGGTCTCCAGATACCGGTCCGCGGCGCGAACAGCCTCCCGGACAACCCGCTCGCGTTCGACGGCCCGCACGGCATCACGGAACGCGTCCGGCGAGATACCGCCGACGCCCACAGGCTGGGCTGACACGACGCTCCAGGCGAGTGTCACCACCGCAGCTACCACAACCGCCACCCATACGACTTTGGCTCGGGTCATCCGCCACGTCCTCCTGGGCCACCCAGCCCACGCTCAGAGATACCGCGCCACTCTACCATCGACCCGGTCACGGAGTGTGCCACGCGTCAGAGTCTTGGGCTGAACGGAGAGCTCATCCTAGAATGGGGGGATGCACCATGACATCGAAGCGATTCAGGAGAAGATCCATGCCGAGAGCGCCTTTGTCAGCCGTCTCCTCGACGAAATGGGCCGGGTCATCGTCGGCCAGCGATACATGATCGAGCGGCTGCTCGTGGGGTTGCTCGCCGACGGTCACGTCCTGATGGAAGGGGTGCCCGAGCTGGCGAAGACGATGACCGTCCGGACCTTGGCAAGCGCGGTCGACACGACGTTTCGCCGGATCCAGTTCACGCCGGACCTGCTGCCGGCCGACCTGATCGGCACGCTCGTCTACGACCCGCAACACTCGGAGTTCAAGACGCGCAAAGGTCCGATTTTCGCCAACATCATCCTCGCCGACGAGATCAACCGGTCGCCGGCCAAGGTCCAGTCGGCGCTACTCGAGGCAATGCAGGAGCGCACCGTCACCATCGGTCACGCCACCTACGGGCTCGAAGCGCCGTTCCTGGTCCTCGCCACACAGAACCCGATCGAGCAGGAAGGCACCTACCCGTTGCCGGAGGCGCAGATCGACCGAGATCGCAGACCGCTGACGCAACCGCCCAGCCCGCTCCTCCTGCCCTACTGCTCGCGGAGCGCCACCATCGGGTCGACCCGGGTCGCCCGCCGGGCAGGAATCATGCTCGCGGCCAAACCGGCGACCACCAGCACGGCGGCCGCCGAGGCGAACGACGGTACGTCGAACGGGCTGACGCCGTACAGCACCACGGCCATCGAACGCGCCAGCAGGGCGGCCGAACCCAGCCCGACCACCACCCCGACGACGATCAGCAGCATGCTGTTCCGCACCACCAGCCCCAGGGTGTTGCCGACGTCGGCACCCAGCGCCATCCGCAGCCCGATCTCCCGCGTACGCTGACCGACCGAGTAGGAGAGCACCCCGTAGATACCCAGCACCGCGAGCAGCAACGCGCCAAGCGCGAAGGTACTGAGCAGGGTCGTGCTCAAACGCGGCAAGAAAACGGCGCGCGCCAACAACTGATCCATGGTACTGAGGTCGTAGATCGGCTGCTGCGCATCGACCGACCAGATCTCGCGCTGGATAGTGCTGGCAAACGACATCGGGTCTCGCTCGGTACGCGCCACCAGCGCCATGCTGTTGACCGGGCTCTGTCGCAGCGGGAGATACACCTGTTTCTTCGGCTCGCTGTCAAGACTCTGGCCTCGCACGTCGGCCACTACGCCCACGACCTCCTCGCGCCCATGCGGGTTCTCGATGAACTGACCAACCGGATCCCCATCGGGGAAGTAGCGCCGCGCCATCGTCTCGTTGATCACGGCGGTCCGCTGCGCCTCCTCCGTGTCGCGTTCATCGAGGAAACGCCCACTCCGCAACGGAATCTTCATCGTCTCGAAGTAGCCGGCCGCCACCATGATCACGTCGGCCCGCGGGTCCTCATCTTCTGGCGGGGGCTGGCCCTCGACGGTGAATGGGAGGGCACGCGCGATCCCCAGCGACTGCATCGGCAGCGACGACACGGCCGATGCCGACTCGACCCCGGGGGCCTGGCGCAGCCGCTCGATGACATCCTCGAAGAACTGCACGAGCTGATACCGCTCACGATATGTGATTTGCGGCAACAGCACCTGGGCGGTCATCACATTGTTGGCCTCGAACCCGGGATTCACCTCGAGGAGCCGCGAAAAGCTGCGCGTCATCAGGCCGGCGCCCACGAGCAACATCAGCGCCAGCGCCACTTCCACCACAACCAGCCCATTCAGGAGCCGCCGGGCGGCGAAGCTGCCGGTGGTGCCGGTCGACTCGCTCAGGTTCTCGCGCAGGTGCGAACGCGACGCATGCAGCGCCGGCACCAGCCCAAAGCCGATCGCGACGACGATCGACACGCAGGTGGTAAACAGCAACACGCCGCCGTCGAGCTGAATCTGCTCCATGCGGGGCAGCCGCCCCTCGGGTAGCGCGGCCAGCAAGCGCAGACCGCCGACGGCGACCAGCAGGCCCAGGACACCACCGGACGCGGCAAGCACCAGACTCTCGGCCAGAATGGGTCGCGCCACCTCCCAGCGACCCGCTCCCAGCGCGCCCCGCACCGCGATCTCGCGGCGCCGGCTGGAAAGCCGCGCGAGCAGCAGATTGGCCATGTTGGCGCAGACGATGAGCAGAAGGAAGCCGACCGCACCCATCAGCACGAACAGCGCCGGCCGCGCGGCCGCCACCAATTGCTCGTGCGCGGCGACCAGGCGAACGCCCCAGCCTTCGTTCGACTGCGGGTATTCGGCGGCGATCCGCGCGGCGACAACATTCAGCTCTTGCTGCGCCTGCGTGGCGCTGGTCCCCGAGGTCATCCGCCCGACGACCAGCAACGAGCGCGAGCGGCGCGAGCTCCCGTGCGCATCGTTGGGATTGAACGCCAGCGGCGTCCACAGCTCGACATCCTCGCTGGTGGGAAACTCGAACCCGGGAGGCATGATGCCGACGACCGTGAACGGCTGCGCGTCGAGCTCGATTGCCGTGCCGACGAGCCCCGACCGACCACCAAGCGTCCGCTCCCAGAACCCGTGGCTGAGCACCACCACCTGGTCTGCGCCCCAGGTCGCCTCGTCGGCCACGAACGTGCGGCCGACGCGCGCGGTGGCCCGCAGCACATCGAACAGCTCCGGGGTGGCTCGCACGCCGGGCACCGTCCGCGGGTCGCCGGTGCCCTTGTAGCTGAAGTCGGCGTGCCGGTAGGCGGCCATCGTGCCAATCGTGCGCACCTCGCTCTGCCAGTCCAGGTAAGTCGGGATAGAGACCTGCCCGAGCGTCCCCTCCGGGTTGCTCTCCCAGAGCACGACAATCTCCTCGGGGTCCTGATAGGGCAGCGGATTGAGCAGCACCGCCTTCACCACGCTGAAGATCGCCGTGTTGGCGCCAATCCCCAGCGTCAGTGTCAGTACGGCGATCAGCACGAAAGTCGGCTGGCGCCGGAGCGCGCGAATCGCGTAGCGGAAATCGGCCAGTACGTTGCTCATTGTCACTTTCTCTCTGGGTCCGTTGATTCTGGAGGATCACCTTGGGCAAGTCAACCGGAGGCGCACCTGGTGCGGTATCGTCACGACATGAGGGCCGGACAAGCCGCCTCGCATCTCATCGGAATCACCGGCGGCTCAGGGTCCGGCAAGACCACGCTTGCCCATGCGCTGGCCACAGCGCTCGTCGACGCAGTCGTCCTCTCGATGGACGCCTACTATCTGGACCTCGCCCACCTGGACAGGACGGCGCGCGAGAACTGGAACTTCGACGCGCCGGAGGCCTTCGACTGGGATCCGTTCGTCGCAGACCTGCGGGCACTGCGCCGGGGCGAGTCGATCCAGTGCCCTATTTACGACTTCGCCACGCACACCCGTCGACCGGACGTGGAGCCGGTCCAGGCGCCAGGATTCCTGATCGTCGAGGGGTTGCTGGTGTTGCACCACCCCGACGTCCGGATGCTGCTCGACACCACCGTGTTCCTGGAGGTCGACGAGCGGACCGCGGTCGACCGACGCGTGGCCCGCGATCGCCGCGAACGCGGCCGGCACCCGGACACCGTCAAGACGCAGTATGCGCGCGACGTCCTGCCGATGTTCGAGCGCCACGTGCAACCGACCGCCCGCTGGGCCGAGCTGACGCTGTCTGGCACCGACCCGGTCGAGACCAGTGTGCAGCGACTGCTCGAACAGATCGGCAAGCTCGGCAATCGCATCAGGGCTTGAACGGTGCGCCAATCGCTCAGTCGCTCAGCGCGTAGGGTGTCTCGAGCCGGTGGTCCGGATGCGCGTCCAGGTAGGCGACGATCCGATCGTCCCGGGTCGTTGCCGCAGCGATGAACGAGACGGCCGCGGTCAGCCGATCATCCGGCTGCGCGCAACTCAGCCGCAGGAACCCTGCGCCTGCGGCGCCGAAGCACTCCCCACCCAAACAGGCGACGCCGAGTCGCTCATCAGCCCCTTCCAACAGATACATCGCCAGGCCGTGTGACGTGATGCCGTGCCGGTTGCAGATTTCCGCCACCGACGGGAACACGTAGAAGGTGCCGCCCGGCATGAGACAGGTGACGCCGTCTATCGTGTTCACGCCTCGCACCAACAGCTCGACCTTGCGGTGAAATTCCTTCATCCGGTCGTCCCGGTACTGCCGGTCGTGCTGGAGCGCGGCAACACCGGCCAGCTGCGTAAACGGCGCCACGCATGACAAGGCCGTGTTGGTCAGCAGGTCGAAAACCTGCACCGTCTCGGGACTCGACACCGCATACCCGAGTCTCCAGCCGCTCATGCTGAAGGATTTACTGAAGGTATAGGCGGCGACCGTCTGCTCGAGCATGCCCGGCTGCGCCAGCAGCGACTGGTGCCTACCTTCCCACACCATGCAGTCGTACGGCTCGTCGCTGAAAACAGCCACGTCACGCCCGCGCACCAGGTCGGCGAGCCCGCGCAGGTCGTCCCCGGTCGCCACACCACCGGTCGGATTGTGGGGACTGTTCAGGAAGATCGCCTTGGCCCTGCTGTCCTCATCGAGAAATCGCCGCACATCACCGACATTGGGCCGGAACGCGTGCGACGCGCGCAGGCTTGACAGCACCATCCGTGCACCCCGCCTGGCGATGTTCGCCGCATAGGTCGGAAAGTACGGGCTGAAGACCAGGACGCCGTCTTCTGGCTCGAGAAACGCCTCGCAGAACAGCTGCTCGAAGGTCTTTGCGCCCGGTCCCGCAACGACGTGTTTTGCGGTCACCTCGAAACCGTGTTCCTCGGTGACGTAGGCAGCTGCCGCCGCGCGAAACTCCGGCAATCCCACCGAAGGCCCATAGGTGGTGCGGCCGTCACGGATCGCCTGGATCCCAGCCTCGACTGCTCCGTCCGGCGTCGCAAACGGGCTGTCGCCGATCTCCAGCTCGATGACCTCCTTCCCGGCGGCAATGAGCTGCCGGGCGACTGCGAGCACGGTGAAGGCGCTTTCGGGCTGGATTGACGTGGAGAAGCGAGTGTAGGACGGCGGCATCGATGGGACTCCTTTCGCGAAGGGGATCGTACCCGTCTTCGCACCGTTGGCGCTACGGTGACCAGCTTTTGACCTGACATCGGTGGGACAAGGCATCAGCCTTGCCGTGTGGGCCGGACGGCCTGCGCCACGAAGAAGGATCGGCGCCGGCTGCAAGAAGCCGGCGCGGAACCGTTCTGAGGAAAGGAGGTAGCGTGAGGATGAGACAGATTCGGTCATCACCGCCGGTGGCGACCGGGAACGTCTGGGTGTCACCCGGGCAGTGGGGGCAGCCTGGCGTTTTTCGCCGTCCTGCTGGCTGGCCTGGGAGGACTGGTGGTGCACCGGGCCGCACGAAGCGATGTGACCTGCGTCTTTCTTGGCTTCCACACGCTGCTCGTCTTCGCGCTGACACGAAAGGGACGGGTCGAGACACGGAACTACCGAACGGTGAAGCTACCGACCGGAATGGATCTTCCGGTCTTCTTGAAAGACCGCGACGAATTCGCCACTCTCTACCAGGCGATGTTCACCCGGCAGGAGACCGCCGATCGGTCCAACATCCAGGGCCGCTATATGCTACGCCAGCCCTGGGAAGGTGGTGGGAGCTGCGCCGAGGTGGCGCAGTATCGGCAAGCGCTCGCCGCGCGCCGGGGAGCGCGAAGCGCAGACGCTGGTCTCGTTGACTGGCTGGGACCTGCGGACTATCCGCACGAAGATGGGGCTGGGCGGCACGCCGCCAGAAGGCGACGAGCCCGGCTGGTGACAGCGGCTCTGGAAGCGCTAGCAGTCGCTTCGGTCGTCCGGACTTACGGCGCGGGTGACCATGCCAGGCGTCATCGGTGGCGCCCCGGGAGCCACGGTGAAGGCCGGAAACCGTCTCCGGGTGCGTTCGCCATCTCTGGGCTCGAGCCCGCGACGGGCCAGACGCGACATGATCTCGCCGACGCTGACGCCCTCGTCGGCGGCGATACACCATGCCGCCTCCAACACATCGTCGTCAATCTTCAACGTCGTGCGCACAAGTCGAGCATAGCGACGGCGTGACGGACGGCCAGGGTCCTGTGGCGGCATGTCGGTCGTCGTCCTTTCAGCCGGAACGAAAGCAGGAGACGTGCCGGAGCCGGGAGCCCTGGATTCAGCCACTTCGCCGGTGGGCGAGCCGTCAGGATCGGCGGTTTCTTCACACCCGCACACGCCGTAGAGTCTCAGTTCTCGCCATGTGAGCGCGGCAACTAGCGGCGGAGCCGATTGACAAGCAACCTCCCCGTTCATAGGCTGACACCAGACTCTGCGGAAAGTGATGGACCGGACCGGGAGGAACCTGTGACACGAGCGACAACGACCCGTCTCTCGCTGTTGTGCGTGTGTGCGATCGTCACCCTAACCGCCTGCACACCGGCTGGCTCAACTGAATTCGCGCTCGGCGACGGCGGTGACTATCTCGACGCCGAGCTGCGGACGGCGGTCGAGCAACTGCAGTCGGACGTAGCTACGGCACCGACCGACGAGACCACCGTCGCCGAGCGCGCGCGGGTGATTGCCGACTGGGCCGACGCCTATGCCCTGGCCGGCGGCGAGGTAGGACTCGAGGGGCCACGTGTGCGACTGCGGGCCACGTTGCCACCGTCAGGCCCCGCGGCGAGGCGCGCCTCGGCCGACGTGGACCGTCTGGTGCGCGAGTTCACGTTGCGCGACGAAGCCGGAGCCCTCGGTGCGCTCGAGGCCGAGTCGCTCGGGCCATTCGAGGCGCGCAGTTACGCCACATTGCGGCAGACCTGGACCGCCGGCACCCGCGGCGTGCCAACCGGCGGCGGGTTCTGGGTGGCGCGGCACTTCAATGCCAACTTTGGACCGTTCCAGACCAACGACCCGGCCGGAGAGGGTTACGTCACGCTTGCCACGAGCGACGGCGATGCGGTCTTCAGCGTCGACGAGATCATGGCGTCTGGACCCCACGGCGGCTTCCGGGCGCCACAGCCCGCCCTCGTCTTCCGCCTGACCACGGGCGAGCTGAGCCCGGGCGAGTCGGTCACCATTACCTACGGCGACACCGGAGGCGGCGGACCTGGACTGCAAATCCCCAGCACGTCCAGCGCGCGAATGCCGTTGCCGCTCTATGTCGATCTCGACGGCTCGCGCGAGTGGCGGCCGCTGCCGGGTAGCCTCGATGCCATCGCCGCACTCTGCGACGCCGGTTTCCGCGTCATCGTGGTCAGCGATCAGTCCGGCATCGGTCGAGGACTTTTCTCGGAGGCAGACCTTACCGGGATTCATCGTAAGATGACGGAAGCTGCCGAAGCTGCCGGGGGTGAGATCGCCGCGATCTATTACTGCCCG
>PBRZ01000017.1 GCA_002726085.1 Acidobacteriota bacterium | reverse complement strand
TCCTTTGGGCCTTGAGCCCGTGGTTGATTTGGGGACCGCAAGATACCCCGTTTGGAGGCTGGCCCTCTCATCTCATCTGCGTCGCCGGCAGTGCAACCTCGGCCCGACTTCAGTTTGGCAGCGCAAAGGCTACCAACCGCGGTCCACCTCCCACTGTAAGGGCAATGTACTGCCTGCCCTCCACCAGGTAGGTCAGCGGCGTACCGATGGCGCCAGAGGGGAGATCAACCGACGCCAACTCCGCTCCCGAGGTCTTGTCGTACGCGACCAGCCTCGGTCCATTGTTCGTCCCGCCGGCGGTCAGGCAGTAAATCAGGAGCGTGTTGGTCAAGAGCGGGCCGTTGTTGGCGTTGTCTCCCCCGAGCGGCGGCAGGTCCAGGTCACGCAGCCGCGGGTGGCGTCGGTATCGGTCTCCCGAACCGGTCGGGATCATCCAAGCGTGGTCGCCGGTGTTCAGGTCGATCGCCGTAATGCGCGAATAGGGCGGCTTGAACAGCGGCAGTCCCTGCGGCATCTGGGGGCCCGTCCGAACGCCTGCCCGCTGATTGGCCATGCGCTGCCCCTCGGGCGCGCCATGGGTGTAGCGCACCGTCGAGCCAAGAGCCGGGTCGGGCTCGTAGAGCTGGATGAAGCCGAGGCGATTGCGCGACGGTACGTACAACATCCCCGTGTCCGGATCGACGGCGGCGCCGCCCCACCCGGCCGCGCCACCGGGTGGAGGGCGCATCACCGTCCCTTGCGTCCCCCCCGCGATCGGGCGCCGCAGCGGTGTGAACAGCGGCCCGATCGTGAAGTTGCTGACCGCCTCGATCGCCATCGCGCGTAGTTCCGGCGTGAAATCGACCAGGGCGTCGATCTCGACGCCCTGGTAGTCGAATGGGGCCGGTTTGGTGGGAAACGGTTGAGTGGGCGAGGGCACTTCGCCCGGCAGATTCGTCTCCTGCGGCACCGGCCGTTCCACAATAGGCCAGATCGGCTCTCCCGTCACTCGGTCGAACACGTAGACGAAGCCCTGCTTGCTCACCTGGGCCAGCGCCTTGATCTCGCGGCCCTCGACTGTCAGGTCCACCAGATTCGGGTGGGTCGGAAAGTCGTAGTCCCAGAGCCCGTGATGCACCGCCTGGAAGTGCCAGACCCGTTGCCCGGTCTCGATATCGACGGCGACAATCGACTCGGCGAAGAGGTTGTCTCCCAATCGGTCCGCACCGTAGTAATCGTTCGTCGCCGTCCCGGTAGGCAGATAGACGTAGCCAAGCTCATTGTCGCCGGCCAGCATCGACCAGACGTTGGAGTTCCCCGAGTAGCGCCACGACTCGTTCAGCCAGGTATCGACCCCAAACTCGTCGGCGGTGTTGGGCACCGTGTGGAAGTCCCACTCGTGCTCGCCGGTCCGAACGTTCCACGCACGCACCCACCCCGGCACCGCCTCTTTGGTGATCCGCCGATCGGCCACGTGGGAGCCGTGGATGACCCGGTCGCGGACCACGATCGGCGGCGAGTGGATGCCGTAGAGCATCGCGTTGAGGTAGTCGCGCTCGTCCCGGTTCGCCCGGGGGACGCCGACCATGGCGTCGACCATGCCGCTGCCGTCCGGCCCGAAGTCTGGGCACGGCTGCCCGCTCGTGGCATTGACGCAGACGAGGTAGCCGTTGCCCGTGCCCCAGAAAATACGCTCGTCCTCCGCGCCGTCGGTCCAGTAGGCGACGCCGCGCTGGCGCCACGTGCCGGTCATCGTCGTCGTTCCCTCCTCGTAGCTCTTCGGGTTGAACACCCAGAGGGTCTCGCCCGTCGTGGCGTCAACCGCGACACCCTGCGACAGCGGGGTGTTGAAGTAGAGAACGCCGCCGATCATCAGCGGTGTCGCCTGGAAGCCGGAGGGATTCGGCGGGTGACCGACCCGATAGAGGTTGGGGGTCTCTTCCTCGAGCGTCTCGACGATGGTCTCGAGCGGCGCCCACCACTCGCTCCCGTCGGGCATCGTCTTGCTGACGAAGTTGTCTACCGACATCCACTCCCAGGCCAGCTCGAGATCGCCGAAATTGTCACGGTCGATCTGCTCGAGCGGGGAGTACTTGGTGCCGGCGATGTCGCCAGCGTAGCTCCGCCACTCACCGTTCGAGGTGTCGTAGGTCTGCCAGGGGCTGGTGGGTTGCTGTGCGAGGGCGACAGACGCCCCCCATGCATGAGCGGCGACAACGACCATCACCATCCCTGAGTGGCGCATCGTGCGACCTCCTCCTCGGTTAGCATGCCCGGTCGCCAGCATGATCGCCCAGGCAGTCCGGTGTGGCAACCGTTCAACGCACTTTCGTCGACCTGGGACCGGGGGCAACCGACCCAATGAGCGACAACTCTGTTATGTTACGCGGTGCGGAGACGCCGCCCGGGACATGCCCGGGCCAAGCGACAGCGGAGGCAATGGACTCGTATGACCAAGCGACCTTCCGGACGGCAATGGATACCTGCGGCGATCGTCGTGGTCTTCACGGTGTTGGCGCTCGTGCCGGTCCCCGCCGCAGGACAAGGCCAGACGGCCGAAGGACCCGTGGCGCGAACCCCGTGGGGCGACCCCGATCTCCAAGGTGTCTGGGACTACTGGACCTTTACCCCGCTCGAGCGGCCCGACGAGTTCGCGGGTCGGGACCTGCTGACAGCCGAGGAGGCCGCCGAAGTCGCGCAACGGAGTAATGCCGAGGCACTGGCACGTGATGAACCTCCGCCGCCAGGAGACGTCGGTGCCTACAGCCAGGCAGTCTGGACCGACCGCGCCAGAGCCACAGCGCTCCGGCAACCATCGCTGCTCATCGACCCGCAAGACGGCAGACTGCCATCGCTGACACCGGTAGCGGAGCAACAGGCCGCGGCGCACCGTGCAGCAGGCGGGCATCCGGTCAGGCTGCGGGTGGGCGGCGCCAGCGAAGACGGTCCCGACGCGCGCGGTGTCTCCGAGCGCTGCCTGCTGGGATTCAGCACCGGTCCGCCGATGCTACCGGCCGGGTACAACAACAACGTGCAGCTCTTCCAGGCGCCAGGCTACGTGGTGCTGCTCCATGAGATGGTCCACGACGTGCGCGTCATCCCGCTGGACGGTCGCGCGCCGCTCCCCCCCAGCATTCCTCAGTGGCTCGGCAGCTCCCGTGGTCATTGGAACGGGAACACCCTGGTTGTCGAGACGACGGACTTCACTGACCGTACGGGCAGCTTCAGCACGTCCTTTGTCTCCTGGGGATCGGCCGAGACCCTGCACCTGGTCGAGCGCTTCACGCGCGTGGATGCCGATACGGTGATGTACGAGTTCACCGTCGAGGACCCGGCAACCTGGACGATGCCGTTCACCGGGCAGTTTCCGTTGAACCGCAGCGACGCGCCCCTCTACGAGTACGCCTGCCACGAGGGCAACTACGGCATGTTCAACATGCTCAGCGGCGCGCGCGCCGAAGAACGCGCCGCGACAGACCAGCCGTAGCAAGACCCTTCAGGGCACAACTCGCCGACCGAAGCCCCACGGGGCTGAAGCCCCTTGCTACCGGGAACCGACTGCGACGCGCTTGACGGGCCTAAAGGCCCTTGCTACCGGGAAACGCCCGCCGTCGCGCGCTCTTCGGCGCGGTGGCCCGCGAGAATGCCATCCATGCCGTAGTTGCCCTCGTGACAGGCGAATTCCCACACCTGTTCAGCGGACCGCGCCATCGGCACCTCGACGGACCACGGTCTTGTCCAGGTTGCCGGATCCTCGACCGTGAACTCGTAGACGAGCGTGTTGGCGTCGGCGCGCGTGAAGCGTTCGACCAGCCGCATGTCCTGGGTCGCGCCCTGACGTCCCGTGAATGAGTTCTCCTTGTAGAGATTCGCCGTCTCGATGACCAGCGTGTCACCCTCCCACCGGCCCATCGAATCCCCCATCCACTGCCGGACGCTGTCGGGAAGGTGGTCGCGCGGCGCCAGCGAGATGATCCGGGAATCGTGGACCATCTCGTTGAAGATCACGACATGGTCTGGCGTCTGAAAGACCTGCATGTGGTTGTTGTAGGCACGCGGCTCGATCGGCGGACCGGCGTTGAAGCCCAGGATGCACCGCTCGTAAACGCTGCGGTCCTCCCACGAGTCGGCCGGGTGCTCCCGCTGGTACGCCCGCCGTGCCTCGGCTCTGCGCTGCGCTTGCTCGGTCAGCGGCGGGATGCGCCCGTCCGGTGGGTCGACGATGAGCGAGGTGCGTCTGGTCCCGATGACCTGGGTTCCCCGGTCCATCCAGAAATTGTTGTAGGAGCCAGGTGCCCCGTCTACCCCCCTGTCGACGCTATCGGACGGCGTCGTCCGCTGGGCAGGCCGCGCAGCCAGCCGGGCGTTTCGGTCGGCGACCTCCTGTTCGAGATTGGCCGCCTCTTCAGCCGTGAGAAACTCCCGTCCGGCGAGGTTGTCCGGACGCTGCATCGGCGTGATGGTGCGGAAGTCCCACACACCCTGCAGATCCGGTTGTCCCCACGCTGTCCGAGGCGCGGTCGACGTCTCCGCCGCCGCGGTCCGGCCCTGGGCAGACGCCGGCACGGGGGCCAGCGAGACGACGGCGACCATGGCGGTCAGCGCAACTCCAGACACGATGGCTTGACGGTTCATTCGTCCCTCCCTACAGTCGGCGGCAGTCGTGTCGCACGAACCGACCGGATTATAGCTGGCTCGGCCATGCCGGCACGTCGAGTTTGGCCCGACGTCACAGGATACGCAACAAATAGACACTGGCGGCGCAGCGTACTCTCACCAAGGAGGCAATGACATGGCAANCTCGACTAGTGGTAGGGGGCGCGTCAAGTCCACCGTTGGCCCCTTCTTCTTCATCGTGCAGCAGCAGACGGCTGCCATCGTGCAGAGTCTTGGCAAATACGACCGGATCGCAGAACCCGGCCCCCACTTCAAGCTGCCGTTCGTCAAGAAGGTGGCCGGCACGATCAATCTGCGTGTCCAACAACTCGACGTGGAGGTCGAAACCAAGACACACGACAACGTGTTCGTCCGCGTCGTCGTCTCCGTGCAGTTCTTCGTCTTGCCAGAGAAGGTCTACGACGCGTTCTACAAGCTGGATGATCCCATCAACCAGATCAAGGCGTTCGTCTTCGACGTCGTCCGCGCCCGTGTGCCGAAGATCAAGCTGGATGACGTGTTCGAGAAGAAGGACGAGATCGCCAGTGCCGTGAAAGGCGAGCTCTCGGAGATGATGGATGACTTCGGCTACGGGATCGTGAAGACGCTGGTGACCGACATCGATCCCGACGCCAAGGTCAAGCAGGCGATGAACGAGATCAACGCCGCCCAGCGCATGCGCGTGGCGGCCAGCGAGAAAGGTGAGGCCGAGAAGATCATCCAGGTGAAGGCCGCTGAGGCCGANGCCGAGGCGAAGGCCCTCTCGGGCAAGGGCATCGCCGATCAGCGGCGCGCGATCGTCGAAGGGCTGCGGGAGTCGGTGGGCGAGTTCCAGCGCACTATCGAGGGCACGTCCGCTACCGATGTCATGAACCTCATCCTGATGACCCAGTACTTCGACACGATCAAGGACCTGGGACACGCTTCGAAGACGAACACGATTCTGATTCCACNCTCGCCAGGTGCCCTTGCGGNCCTGGCCGGGCAACTGCGCGACTCGATCATCATAGCCAACGAAGCGACCAAGTAGCGGACAGCTCCCCTGCGGCTCACCGAGTGCGATAGACTCCCCTGAAACCAGGGAGGTCGACATGCGGCAACCGGTTCGGGGCGTGCTCGTCGGGATGGCGATCGGTGGTCTGGCCGTGACGGTCGCGGGGGTTTCCGCTGCCGCCCAGACGGTGGAATGGCCGGCCTATGCGGCCGACCAGGCCGGCACCAAGTATCTACCGCTCGACCAGATCAACGAGGACACCGTCGGCGATCTCGAGATCGTCTGGCGTCAGCCGATCATTCCAGACGCGATCCGCAACGGCGTGACCACCCGGGGGCCTGTCGGTTCGCAGACTACACCCTTGATGGCGGGCGGCCTGCTCTATTTCAGCACGGGACTGGGCACCATCGCGGCGCTCGAGCCGACCACCGGCGAGGTGGTCTGGAACACCGGCCCCAGCGACGACGAGCGCGTGCGCCAGACGCGCGGCGTCGCGTACTGGATAGAAGGCGACGAGCGGCGTGTCGTGGCGACGCTCGGACCGAAGCTCGTGTCGCTCGACGCGCGGACCGGCGAACGCGACGCCGGATTCGGCGAGGCGGGCGAAGTCGATCTCCGGCTCGGGCTGTTACGCCCCTTCCCGGCATTCTACTGGAACGCCGCCCCCATCATCGTGCGCGACGTCATCATCATCGGCTCCTTCGTCCAGGACATCACCACGAGCCAGCTGCCCGCCAGCAAAGAGTCGCCCCGCGGCGACGTGCGCGGGTTCGACGTGCGGACCGGCGAACAGCTCTGGACGTTTCACACGATCCCCCGCGAGAACGAGTTCGGGGTCGAAACCTGGGGCGCCGACCCGGTCGACGACCGCGCGTCGTGGGAATACAGCGGTAACACCAACATGTGGGCACATCCCACCGGCGACGAGGAACTCGGCATTGCCTACTTGCCGCTGTCGACACCGACCAACGACTACTACGGCGGGCACCGGCCAGGTGACAACCTCTTTGCCGAGAGCCTCGTTGCTGTCGACGTCGAGACCGGGGAGCGCCTGTGGCACTTCCAGGCGATTCACCACGGCGTGTGGGATTACGACTTCGCCTCGTCGGCGGTACTGATGGACATTACCGTCGACGGGCGGGATATCAAAGCGGTCGCCCAACCCAGCAAGCAGGCCTTCACCTACGTGTTCGACCGGGTCACGGGCGAGCCAGTCTGGCCGATCGAAGAGCGGCCGGTGCCGGCGTCCAACGTACCGGGCGAGCGCCTCTCCCCGACGCAACCGTTTCCCACCAAGCCGCCCGCGTTCGAGCTACAGGGTGTCAGCGTCGACGACCTGATCGACTTCACGCCGGAGCTGCGCGCCGAAGCGGTCGAGATGCTCGACCAGTATGAGTGGGGACCGATGTTCACGGCGCCCATCCTGGTCGACCCGGAGCCCGGCGCCAAGAAGGGCACCATTTTCAGCCCTGGCACCGCTGGCGGGGCGAGCTGGAGCGGCGCCGGGGTCGACCCGGAGACCGGCATCCTGTATGTGCCGTCCGCCTATAGCCAGAACGTCGTGTCCCTGGTGCCATCGGAACACCCGCGTGCCGATGTCCGACTGGTGCGCGAGAAATACAACCCACTGCAGGGTCCGCAGGGACTCCCGATATTCAAGCCACCGTACGGGCGTCTGACCGCGATCGATCTCACTCGAGGCGACATCGCCTGGCAGGTGCCCAACGGCGAGGGGCCCCGCGACCATCCCGCCATCCGGGATCTCGACCTGCCGTGGCTGGGCCAGCCCGGCCGAGCTTCGGTGCTCATCACCAAGTCGCTCGTCTTCCTGGGCGAAGGCGGCAACACCGGCGTCTCCGCGCTCCCCCAGTGGTACGGCGGACCGGGCGGCAAGATGTTCCGGGCCTACAACAAGGCAACCGGCGAGGTGGTCTGGGAGATGGAGATGCCGGGCGGCACGAGCGGCGCCCCGATGACTTACATGGTCGACGGCCGTCAGTTCATCATCGCCACGGTCGGCTGGGACGACATGGCGAGCGAGCTGGTCGCTTTGGCGCTGCCGGACTAGATATTGCGCCGGCACGGAAGGAGAAGCGGCATGAGATGGCGAACTGTCACTCGATGGACGCCGGTTGCGCTGCTGGCTGTCATGGTCGGCGCGGCATGGAATGTCCAACCGGCGGCGCAGGAAACCGACGAGAATCCGTACACCAGCCGCATCGACACGCGGATGGGTCGACGGCTGTTCCAGGAGCAATGCTCGACGTGTCACGGACTGAACGCTGCCGGAGGGAACGAGGCGACGGGCCCTGACCTGACGACCGGATCATTCCGCCACGCCAGCAGCGACGCCGGTCTCTACCGGGTCATCCGTGACGGGGTACCCGGCACGTCGATGATCGGTGTCGGCGCGGACGCCCAGGAACAGACCCTCTGGCAACTGGTCACCTATCTGCGCTCGCGCGAGGCGGCGAACGCGGTGGTCGACCTGGCCGGATCACCCGCCGGCGGACAGCAGATCTTCAACGGCAAAGGCGACTGCGCCCGGTGCCACATGGTGAACGGCCAGGGGCAACGCCTCGGCCCCGACCTCTCATACGTGGGCAACCGGCGAAACCCTGACGAGCTGCAGTCCGACCTGACGAACCCGGACGCCGAGGTAAACCCGCGCTGGTGGACGATGAAAGTCTCGGGGCCCAACGGGCAGCAGGTCGAAGGCCTGCGGATGGACGAGGATACGTTCACGTTCCGGATCATGGATGCGGACGAGAATCTCCGCTCGTTCTCGAAATACGGCGACTGGTCATACGAACGGGTCAAGACCTCCACCATGCCAAGCGCCGAGGGCTCATTGACCGCGACCGAACGCGACGACCTCGTGGCCTATCTCTTTTCGCTTCGGAGAGACCGATGACCTACACACGACTCGTCCTCTGCCTGACGCTCATTGCGGTGGCCGACCCTGTCGTCGCCCAGTCGACATCCGGCGAAGGCGAGGCGATCTTCTCGCCCGTCACCTGGGAACGGCTCCTGAACGCCGCCGACGAGCCGCACAACTGGCTGATGTACAACGGCACGCTCGACAGCCAGCGGTTCAGCCGGCTCGACCAGATCGACACCGGCAACGTGGCCGAGCTCGAGCTGAAATGGGCCCACAACATTCGACAGCTCGATCGGGCAGAGACCACGCCGCTGGTGGTCGACGGCATCATGTTCATCACCGAGTCGCCGAGTAACCTCGTGGCGGTCGACGCGGTCACCGGACGCCCCTTCTGGCGATACGACCACCCGCTGCCGGACGACCTGCGGGTCTGCTGCGGCCGGAACAATCGGGGAGTGGCGATTCTGGGCGAGACGCTCTTCATGAGCACGCTCGACGCCCATCTGGTCGCCATCGATGGCCGGTCGGGCAGTCTGCTGTGGAACCGTGAGGTAGCCGACCACCGCAGCGGATACAGCAAGACGGCGGCGCCGCTCATCGTGAAGGACCACGTCGTGACCGGGATCGCCGGCGGCGAGTACGGCATCCGGGGATTCCTCGACGCCTACGACGCCGACACCGGCGAGCTCCAATGGCGCACCGACACCATTCCGGGCCCGGACCATCCCGACAACCGGAGCTGGGCGGGCGACTCGTGGCGAACCGGAGGCGCACCGACCTGGATCACCGGCTCCTACGACCCGGAGCTGAACCTGGTCTACTGGGGCACCGGCAACCCCGGACCCGACTGGAACGGCGCCGCCCGGGCCGGCGACAACCTGTACGCCGACTCGGTGCTGGCGCTCGACGGCGACACTGGCGAGATGTCGTGGTACTTCCAGTTCACGCCGCACGACGAGCACGACTGGGACGCCATCCAGGTCCCGGTGCTGGCAGACATCGAGCTCGACGGCGAGGCCCGCAAGGCGATGCTGTGGGCCAACCGAAACGGGTTCTATTACACGCTGGACCGCGAGACCGGCGAGTTCCTGCTCGGCAAGGCGTTCGCCAAGCAGACCTGGGCCGAGGGCCTCGATTCGAACGGTCGGCCCATCCGACGCCCCGGCACCTCCCCGAGCACCGAAGGCACGCTGGTCGCCCCGATCGCCGGCGGCGGCACCAACTGGTGGTCACCCGCGTTCAGCCCACGCACAGGGCTGCTCTATGTCAACTCGTTCGACGGCGAAGCGCTGTTCTTCAGTCGCGAACAGGACTACGACGAAGGCAACACCTTCACCGGCGGCGGCACCGAGACGCCGCTGCCGATCGACAACTACCAGAGCTCCATCCGCGCCATCGACCCCACCACCGGCGACATCGCATGGGAGTTCCCGATCACCCCGCGCAGCCGCGCCGGCGTGCTGGCGACCGGCGGCGATCTGGTCTTCAGCGCCGACCCCGACGGGTACTTCTTCGCGCTTGATGCCCGGAGCGGGGAACCGCTGTGGAACATCGCACTTGGCGGCCCGGTGAACGCCCAGCCGATGACTTATGCCGTGAACGGTCAGCAGTACGTGACGATGACGGTCGGCAACACGGTCTACACCTTCGGGCTCGATCAGGACTAGGGGGCTATCCGCGCACGAGTGGGGCAAGGTCGCCAATCGCCCCCACCACCCGATCGGCCCCGAAACCGAGCTCCTCGGGCGGCTCTCCGGCGGTGCGCTGGATCCAGAACGTGGTCAAGCCGGCCGAGGAGGCCCCGTTGATGTCCCATGAGTTGGACGAGACGAAGCCCATCGTGGATCGATTGACCTGAAGGCGATCCAGCCCCAGCTGGTACACCCGTGGGCTGACCTTGAAGATCTTGATCTCCTCGACACTGATGATCGTGTCGAGCAGGGTGTCGATGCCGGCACTCCTGGCCGCCGCCTCCAGCATCCGCGGTTCGCCGTTCGACAGAATCGCCAGCCTCAACCCAAGCTTCTTGAGCGCCTCCAGACCCGGTCTCACATCCGGAAACGTGTCCAGCGTGAGATAGGCCTCCATCAGCCGGTTGCGCCTCGCCGGTGTGAGATCCACATCAAGGCTCTTTGCGGCGTAGACCAGGGCATCTTCGGTGACCAGCCAGAAGTCCTTGTGTCGGCCCATCAAGCTGCGCAACAGACTGTATTGGAGCTGCTTCGAACGCCACAGCTGGGCCAGCGCGTTGCCATTGCCGGGGAACAGTTCCTCACACAGCGCCGTCACCGAGAAGACGTCGAACAGCGTGCCGTAGGCATCGAAGGCGAATGCTTCTATTCGTTCATTGCGCTCGAGGCGTTCGGCCGGCTGGGAAGCAGACGCTTCGCGCACTGTTAGCTGGGGAACTCCCATGGCAATCAGTGCCTTCACGAGGTCTCTGCGGTCGGCCTCCATATGCCCTCCTCAGGGTCGGTTCGGGGCATCTTGGCCCCTCCCGCGTCACCAGCGGCGCCGTGCGGCGTGCGGCGATGCACCCAACATTACCGCAAAGCCCGAGTGTGCCGCCCACGGATTGTGCGCTCCGGAGTTGCGAAACGGCCGAGCCTAGGCGATCATTGGCGCATCCGGACATCGGCAGCCATTCGTGCCCTGGGAGGACCAGATGAGCCATCGCAGTCTTGCAGCTTGGGTGACCGTGAGCGTGATCGGGTGCCTGGCGACGCTGCCGGTCGCCGCGCAGGGTCAGGTCCAGAGCGAGGCAGACACGGGAACGTGGACCCTACCTCGCACGCCGGACGGCCAGCCGGACCTGCAGGGCTTCTGGACCACGCAGACCTTCACACCGCTCGAGCGTCCCGACCACCTGGCCGATCAGGCGTTCTACACCGAAGAGGAGTGGACCCAGCTCCAGGCGCAGCTGACAGTCGACGGCGCCGACCCGCTGGCCCGCAGCGTCATCACCATCGCCGACCCGGAAGAGCGGGCCCGCGTCCTCGACCAGACCCACCGCGACGAAACCTACGTCCACTACGACAACGCCATCTGGCTCGCCACCCGGGTGCCGAAGGGACTGTCCACACGCCGGACCTCACTCGTCACCGATCCGCCTGACGGGCGTATCCCGCCCCGCAACGACGCCGCCCGGGCCCGCGCGGCGGCACGGCGCGCGAAGCGTGGCGACCGCGGAGCCTTCGACGCGCACGAGCTGCGTCCGCTCAGCGAGCGCTGCATCGCGTATGGCTACAACGGGCCTCCACTGCAGCCGCCCGCCTACAACGACGTACACCAGTTCTTCCAGACTCCCGACCACGTGGTGATTTTCACCGAGCAGAACAACAACCCGCCACGGATCATCCCGCTCGACGGGCGACCGGCCATCTCCGAGAAGATCCGGATGTATCCCGGCGACTCGCGTGGCCGGTGGGAGGGCGACACGCTGGTGGTCGAGAGCAGCCACTTCAACGATGAGACCGCCTGGCAGGGATCGAGTCGGCATCTCAGGGTCGTGGAACGCTTCAGGCGCGTGTCGGCCGACCGGATTCACTACACGTTCACCGTCGAAGACCCGAACACCTGGGACCAGCCCTGGAGCGCCGAGATTCCGATGATGGCCACCGAGGGCCCGATGTTCGAGTACGCCTGTCACGAAGGCAATCACGACCTCCGGCACATTCTGGAGGTGTATCGCAACATCGAACGACAGGAGGCCGGCGGCCAGTAGTCGCGCTCACACAGGATGAGCGCCCTGCGCGACCCGCCGGGCGCCGTCTGGAGACCATGGCATGACCACACGCACACTCGCATCCCTTTCGACCGGCGTCCTGCTCGCGCTCGCGACCTCCGCCGGTGCGCAAACCGACGTTGGCGACGCCGAGGTGACCTTCACGCGGGACGTCGCCCCGATCTTCCAGCGCTCGTGTCAGAGCTGCCATCGCGTCGGGTCAATCGCGCCGATGTCGCTGCTGACCTACGAGAAATCGCGACCGTGGGCTCGGTCCATCAGGCAGAAGGTGGCCCAGCGGGATATGCCGCCCTGGTATATCGAGCGCAACATCGGAATCCAGAAGTTTTTGGACGATCCGTCGCTCTCCGAGCAGGAGATCGCCACCATCGTGGCCTGGGTCGACGGCGGCACCCGTCGCGGCAATCCGGCCGACATGCCCCCACCGCGCGAGTTCGCCGAATTCGACGACTGGCAGATGGGCGAACCGGACCTGGTCGTCGCCCTCCCGGAGCCGATCGTCGTGCCCGCCGAGGCGCCCGACTGGTGGCTCAACATCGAGACCGAGCCGCTGGCCCTAACGGAGGACCGCTACATCAAGGCGGTCGAGTCGAGACCCTCGCTGCCGGGGGCCGACAAGGTGGTCCATCACGCGGTCACCTATATGGTCTCCCCCGACGACGAGCGCGGGTTCCTCAATGAATATGCCGTAGGCAAGAACGCCGACGTCTTTCCCGAGGGGACGGGCCGTCTGATCAAGGCCGGTTCGCGGGTTCGCTACAACCGGCACATGCACGCGATCGGCGAGGAAACGCCGGCCGACGTCCTGGTCGGTCCCAAGTTCTACCCGAAGGGCTACACGCCCGAGCACGTGGTTTTTGCCGCCCATGCCGGAGACAGCTACGACACCATCGACATTCCGGCCGGCGAAGACAACGCGCGGGTGGACGGCTACTACTTCCTGCGCGAGCCGGCCCAAGTCGTCTCCTTCCAGCCGCATCTGCACAACCGCGGCAAGCGCCAGTGCGTCGAGGCGATCTATCCAAGCGGTATGGTCGAAACACTGAGCTGCGCCCAGCACAACTTCGCCTGGATGCTCAACTACACCTACGAGGAAGATGTGCAGCCGCTGCTGCCGGCCGGCACGAATCTGCACCTCATCAGCTGGTACGACAACAGCGAGGCGAATCGGTACAACCCCGACCCGAATAACTGGATCGGATTCGGGAACCGGTCGAACGACGAGATGTCACACACCTGGATGAATATCTTCTACATCTCCGAGGAGGAATTTGATCGTCGCCTCGAGGAGCGGCGGGCGAAGCACGGCACGAACCAATGAGCATCCGAAGCCGTCTCACGCTGGTCGTCGGCGCGTGCCTCGGATGCTGGCTGCTCGGGGCGCCGCCGTGGCGCAGAACCTGCAGTATCTGAGCGGACAACGCGTCGTGCCCGCCTTCGAAGGCTGGGAGCGGAACCCGGACGGGTCGTTCACCCTCTATTTCGGGTATCTGAACCGCAACTACCGCGAAGAGCTCAGCATTCCTCTGGGAACAGACAACCGCCTCGAGCCCAGCGGTCTGGGGCAGGTCCAACCCACCTATTTCTATCCCCGGCGGCACCGGTTCCTGTTCAGTGTTCAGGTGCCGGCTGACTGGGGTGACCGACAGGTCACCTGGACGCTGACGTCGGCAGGAAGGACCGAAACCGCGCGCGGATCCTTGCTGCCGGTCTGGGAAGTCAACGACCAGACAATCATGGAGAACCGGGCCGGCAGCGGGTTCGCCGACGGCAACCTGCCGCCGACGATCGAGCTGGATGGCGACAGTGCGCGAACCGCGACCGTGGAGGCGCCCCTGAGTCTGACCGTCCAGATCGGCGATGACGGCATTCCTGCCACGCGCGCCGTCGGCGGGCCAAATGACGCCCGGATCGACGTCGACGCGACCGGCCGTCCGCTGTTCGGGGCGGGCCGCTTCGGCCGCCGGAACGCGATGGGGCTGCGGGTCGCCTGGCTCCAGTGGCGCGGCCCCGGCAAGGTCGCGTTCGACCCCTGGTACATGGAAGGCATCGACGACCACATGCCGGGCTGGGCACCGCCACCGCTGCCCCCAGACGGCAAGGTGGTCACCATCGCAACTTTCAGCGAGCCCGGCACGTATGTGCTCCGCGCCATGGCCGACGACGGCTATCTCTACACGCCGATCGACGTCACCGTCACCGTCAGCGACCGACCCTGACGCGGCCCCTGTTCTCCGTCACGCTCGAACCCGCACCAGGCGGCGAGTGAATATCCCTGTTCGGGGCACGTAGACCCAGCACGCGCGCTACTTTCCGGGAGAGAACATGACCAGACTGGCCGCTCGTATCCGCAAGGTGCCGCTCGCGCTGGCGCTGCTGCTCTCGGGAATCGCTGCAGGAGCTGCCGCCGCGCAAGACGCGATCGTCGGCGACTGGCAGGGGACGCTCGAGATACCCGGGGCCACGCTGCCGCTGATCTTTCACATCACACAGACCGACGACGGGCTGACGGCGACGCTGGACAGTCCCGCACAGGGTTCCAGCGGAATCCCCGTCAGCCGGGTGGTGTTCGAGCCTCCTCGGATCGGGCTCGAAGTCGCCGCCGTCAACGGCGGCTATGCCGGTGAGCTGGACGGGGACACGATCACCGGTACCTGGAGCCAGAACGGTGGCGAACTGGCCTTGACGCTGGAACGCGCCAGCGGCGCGGCCGCCATGCCGAACCGGCCGCAGGAGCCACAGGCACCCTTTCCGTATCGAGTGGAAGAGGTGCGCATCGCCGGCTCGGAACCCGACGTCACCCTCGCGGGCACCCTCACCGCGCCCCAGGGCGAAGGCCCGTTCCCGGCGGTCGTCCTGATTAGTGGGTCGGGTCCCCAGGACCGGGACGAGTCATTGATGGGACACCGCCCCTTTCTGGTCCTCGCCGACCACTTGTCACGGCGCGGCGTGGCGGTGCTGCGTCTGGACGACCGGGGCGTGGGAGCGTCTACTGGCTCCTTCGCCGCCGCGACCCTGGTCGAGTTCGCCGACGACACTCAGTCCGCGGTCCGCTTCCTCGACGAGCGCGCCGACATCGGTCCGATCGGCCTCATCGGGCACAGCGAGGGCGGCCTCGTGGCGCCGTTGGTGGCCAACCGTTCATCAAGGGTGCGGTTCGTCGTGCTGCTGGCCGGACCCGGCATGACCGGCAAGGAACTGCTGCCACTGCAGAACGACGTGGTCATCAGGGCGATGGGCGGCAGCGCCGAGGCGGCCGCCGCCAATCGCGAAATACAGGTCGCCCTGATCACCGTGCTCGAATCGGTGAACGATCCGGAGGCCGCCCGCGTCAGGATGCGCGAAATTCTCGTCGACGCACTCACCCGGCCAGGTGGCCGTACAGCCGACGAGCTCGAACCGCAGATTCAGGCGCAACTGGCGCAACTGACCGGCGCGGGGCTCCGCTACTTTCTCAACTATGACCCGCTACCCGCGCTCCGCACGCTCGACCGGCCGGTGCTGGCAGTCAACGGCGAGAGGGACACACAGGTGCCACCGCGGGAGAACCTCGACGCGATCCGTCGCGCGCTCACCTCCGGTAACACCGACGACTTCGAGGTCGTCGAGCTGCCCGGACTCAACCACCTGTTTCAGACCGCCAGAACCGGCGCACCCACTGAATACGGAACAATAGAGGAAACGATGTCGCCGGTTGCGCTGGAGATGATCACGACCTGGATTCTGGCTCGGGTCGACACCGCGACGCCCTGACCGTCCGTCTTCCTGCCTGTCACCTCAAGGTCTGCGGCCGGGTGCCGATTGCCATGAATAGCACACCCGACTATGCAGATTGTGTATCTGGCCGGACCCTCGCCGCATGGAATAGCCCTCCATCCTAGGGACGCGCACGCCGCGCACGGGCACGAATCCCGCCGGTCCAGCGGCGCGCACAAGACCCGCGGCAGTCAGGCCCCGGGTGACGATCTCACGGCGGAACAGCGGCAGCAGGTCGACGAGCTGAAGCAGGTCGACCGCGAGGTGAGGGCTCACGAACAGGCCCATCTCAGCAGAGCCGGCGCCTACGCCACCGGCGCACCGACGTTCACCTACACCACAGGTCCGGATGGCAAGCAGTACGCCGTCGCGGGGGAAGTCAAGGTCGACACGTCCCCAGAGGCCGATCCCGAAGCAACGCTGCGCAAGGCCGAGGCCATTGGGGCCGCGGCCTCCGCGCCCGCGGAGCCATCGAGCCAAGACCGCATGGTCGCCGCCCAGGCCAGCCGGATGGCCAATGAAGCTCAGCAGGAACTCGCTGAGGAACGGTCAGACGCCGAGAAGAGTGACACAGACCACCGGCTCCGCGGCTACGGTCCACCGCCGCCGGACGACACGGGGCGCCTGCTCTCACTGCTGGCCTGATCTCCCCGCTGAGACGGTCGGTCCCCTGACAGGGTCATCCGATGTCCGAAGTGGGTCTTGATCGAGAGCCACGTCATGCCCGCGCGCCGCGCGAGCGGCAATAGCTCGTCCGGACGGAAAGCTCGTCTTACCGACAGCGGGCCGTCGTTGCGCAGCACAGCGTTGAACGGCCGCGTAAACAGCCAGCTCCAGGCGTAGTGGCGTCATCGGCGCACGAGATCGTTCACCACGATCCCACGGGTCGCCAACCTGTCGAACGACCGGAGCATCTGGACCACTTCGTCGTCGGTCAAGTGGTGAAAATAGAGCGCGCAAGTGACGTAATCGAACGCTCCGTCTCGGCCGCGCGCCTGGTGCACGTCGGCACAGACGAAGTGGAGCCGGTCGTCTGCCTCGCCGCGACGTCGGGCACAGTCGAGGGCTGGCAAGCTGACGTCGAGTGCGGTCACATGCAGATCGAATCCTTGAGCCCGACCCCACCGGATGAGCGCCCGCGCGAGATCGCCGCCGCCGCTCGCAACGTCAAGCACCCTGATGCACGCCCCAGGCGTCCAGTCCCGGCTGAGCGCCTCGAATGTCCGGACCGTGGCCCGGGCACCTCCAAGCCAGCGATTGATCGCCCCGAGGAACCAGTAGACCTCGTCGACCACCGCCTGCGGGGGCGTGTGGTCATCCATATATTCGCGCTCCAGGGAGCGCCGCGACAACCACATGATCTTCAGTCGGTGGCTGAACCTAGCGACGTCCGTCCGACGGCGACCGCTATCAGCGGCGGGACCAGCGCCGACAGGTCGCGGAGCACCCAGGCCGCACGGCGCTCGGTGCGAGACAGCCGCAGCATGAGCCGGCCCAGTCGGTTGGCCGTCCGTCCCATTGCCAGCCGCCGTCGCGCGTAGGCACGAAGATCGCCCGAGACGATGGCATCTGCGGCCGACCGTGTCGACGCCAGCGCGAGCGCCATGCCATCACCAGTAATCGGGTCTGGCGTGCCGGCGGCGCCCCCGACCAAGATCAGTCCGTCCTCCTCGTCGACGATGCGCGACACATGGAGGCCGAGCGGCGCCGATGCCAGCAACGGTGTCGTCGGCTCGATGTGAGCCGCGCGGTCGCGCAGCTCCGGAATGGCGGACAACAGGTGTGTCACACCGTCGGGTCGGAACCGGGAGTAGTCGAACAGGCCGGCAACGAGTGCTTCGCCACCACCACTCGGGGCGAGATAGAGCTCGCCGTCGTCGTGAAAGAACACCTCGACCCGGTCGCCGAGCCGCTCGAGACCCGCCACATGGGTCGACAGCCCCACTCGCAGCGGTCGCGCCACGGTCCCAGGGAGACGGCGGTGGAACATCGACCGTGCGCCGTCGGCGCCAACGAGCAGGCGGGATCGTGATCCCCGATACGGCGTACCGGGACGTGCGTCGACGTTGGGCGTGCCTGCAGCCAGCTCGAACAACCAGGCGTCGAAACGGTCTCGTCTCACGACGAGACCGCTGCCCTCCGGGAAATCGGCGTCGACCGACACACCGGCGGCCACGAACCGCAGCCCGCGCACACGGGGCGCCTCGGGCACACCGGCGATGTCCCGGAGCGCCGCCACCCCGTGGGGCAGAAGCCCCTCTCCGCACGGCTTGAGCCTGGGATGCCGCGCTTTTTCGTAGAGCACGACCCGGACGCCCCGCCGACCCAGCTCCACCGCCAGCGCCGCCCCAGCCGGGCCGCCGCCCACGACCGTGACGTCCGCCTTTACCATGACAGCGTCAGCATCTCCGCCGCGAAACCGGGTCCCAACGCCACCATCAGACCCAGGTCGCCCTGCTCGGGCCGACCCGAGGCAACCAGATCGTTGAGCATGAACAACACCGAGGCGCTCGATTGGTTGCCGTATCGGCGTATCGCCTCGCGCGCGTTGTCGAGAGCAGCATCGTCGAACCCGAACGCCGACCGGTAGGTCGCCATGACCTTTGCTCCTCCGGGATGGAGCACGTGGTGGCTCACGTCAGCAAGCCGCACGCCCTGGTCTTCCAGGAACTGCCCGACGACCGGCTTGACGGCGGTTGCGACGAAACGGGGCACATCGCGCGACAGGATGAGCCGCATGCCATCACTGGTAAAACGCCAGCCCATCAGGTCGGGCGCCTTCTGAAACAGATGCGTCCGGGTGTCGACCACGGTGGGGCCGGGACCGGGCGTGTCATCGCCACCCACCAGGACCGCAGCCGCCCCATCGCCAAACAGCGCCGCGCCGATGAGATCGGTCGGCGTGCGGGCCGAGGTGGAAAACACGAGGCTACAGAGCTCGACCGACAGGACGAGCGCGCGCTGGCTGGGATAGGCACGCAACGTGTCCGCGGCTCGAATCAGCGCCCCGGCGCCACCGGCGCAGCCAAGACCGAACAGGGGCAACCGGCGCACGTCGGCGCGCATACCCAACCGCGCCGCCACGCGAGCATCGAGGCTGGGCGTGGTCAATCCAGTGGTCGTCACGAAGAACAGATGGTCGATCTGGTCGGCGGACACCCCGGACGTCTGGAGGCACGTCCGTGCCGCGCATTCGAGGAGCTCGAGACCACATTCGGCATACACGCCGTTCCGGACCTCAAAGGACCGGTCTAGCGCATACCAGTCGAGCGGACGCGCGAGATATCGCGTCTCCACACCGGTTCGGTCGAAGACCGGAAGCAGACGCTCCATCGACCGGTCACCCCGGCAGACACGGGCCATCGCCCCGCGAGTCTCCGCCTGCTCGCAGCGGTTAAGAGGGAGCGCCGTAGCGACCGAGACTATTCGAGGCATTTGCGTGAGGCTGTGCTCTGCGCCGATGATACACGCCTGCACCCTCCGTAGCCCACGACTGCGTCACCTGCCACACCGACCAGTCGGAGCTGGTGCGAGAATCAAACAGTGTCGCAGATCGAGACTTGCCGCGCGCTTTGTGAGACAATTCACGGCGCGTGCATGTAGACCTTTGCCCGGTCCCGCTACGTGATAGATCTCGGATACCGGGCATGAAACCATTGGTTCGGATTCGACAAGTTCCGTAGTTTTGGTTGTCGACTTCCAGGAGGACCGCTGTGAAAACCACCCAGTCCCTCGTTGCCATGCTGCTGTTCTCGGCCCTGTTGACGCTCCCGGCGAGCGTCTCTGCGCAGGTTCCCGAGTCCCCGACGTTCGCTGATGACATCGCGCCGATCTTCTACGATCGATGTGTCAAGTGTCACCGCCCGGGCGAGATCGCGCCGATGTCGCTCATCAGCTACCAGGAAGCGCGCCCCTGGGCTCGCTCGATCAAGAACAAGGTGGAGACGCGGGCAATGCCTCCCTGGCACCTCGACAAGAACATCGGCGTGCAGAACTTCCTGAACGATCCCTCGTTGAGCGACGACCAGATCGCGACCATCGCCAAGTGGGTCGATAGCGGCGCGCCGCAGGGCAACCCGGCCAACACGCCGACGCCGCCCGAGTTCGCGCCCGCCGACACCTGGCAGATCGGCGAACCGGATCTGGTCGTCCGCTTTCCGACCTATGCGGTGCCGGCATCCGGGCCCGACCTGTTCGGTGACCTGTTCACCAATTTCGGACTGACCGAGAACCGCTACATCACCGCCATTCAGACCAAACCGGTCGGCGACAAGGCCCGGCAGGTTGTCCACCACGCGCTCTCCTACGCCGTCGAGCAGGATGAGTCGGGTGAGCGGATGGGTGGCGGCACCTTCCTGGTGGAGTATGCCTCTGGCAAGCAGGCCGAGGTGTACCCCGAAGGCACCGGGCTCATGCTGGAGGCCGACACTGAGGCGCGACTCAGCTATCACCTGCACTCGGTGGGCGAGGACATCGACGCCGTGGTCGAGCTGGGCATCAACTTCCTGCCGGCCGGCACCGAGCCGGAGCACATCCGCTACTCGAAGCAGCTCGGCGGCTCTCACGGCCAGACCATCGGGGTGCTCGACATTCCGGCCGGTGAGGTCACGCGCTCAGACGGGTATGCGCGGTTCAACAAGGCGGCGAAGATCACGATGTTCCAGCCGCACATGCACATGCTGGGCACCTATCAGTGCATCGAGTTCATCTACCCGACCCAGCCTGTCCGCGCCGAGACGGTGAACTGCGCGGCCTTCGACTACAACTGGCACATGAACTACAACTACGCCGCCGACTCGATGCCGCTCATACCGGCCGGCACGATCCTTCATGTCTCCACCTGGCTCGACAATTCCGCCGCCAACCGGGGGAACCTCGACGCGAGCAACTGGATTGGCGCCGGACAGCGCACCATGGACGAGATGGCGTTCGCCTGGATCGGCTGGTATGACATGACCGACGAAGAGTACGAAGCAGAGGTCGCGACCCGGCAGGAGGCCCGGGAGAAGACCGACAACGACAACTAGCCGCAAGACGAGAGAAACATCGATGTCAAGCACGCAGAAACGCATTCCGGCGCTGAGTCTCGTGTTGCTCCTGGGCCTGACCGCTCAGGCCGCCGCCCAGGCGCACCCCGAGCACTTCAGGTTCAACTCGGGTCAGACGATCCAGCCGTTCTTCAATGGCTGGACCCCAAACGACGATGGCACCTTCGAGTTCCACTTCGCGTATCTCAACCGAAACTACGTCGAGGAGCTCGAAATCCCCGTCGGCCCGAAGAACCACTTGAGCCCTGGAGACCCGGACCGAGGACAGCCGACCTACTTCTACCCCCGCGAGCACTCGCGGATGTTCAGCGTGACCGTACCGGCCGACTGGGGTGATCGACAGCTCGTGTGGGAGGTCACGGTGAACGACGAGCCCTACCGGGCTGTCGGATGGTTGCTGCCTGAATGGGAGATCGATTCCAACCCGGGCGCCAACCGCACTCCACCGGACGTGCTGGCGGCGAACCAGGCGCCCACGTTGACAGTGGGCGCCACGGCCACCGCGTCGGTCGGGAGCCCGCTCACCCTGCAGGCAAGCGTCACTGACGACGGTATCCCCCCGCCAAGGCAGTTCCGTGGTGGCGGCCAGGGCGTGTTGCCGACATTCGCACCGCAGGAGGGTGGCCCCACCCTGCCGTTCAACGTCCCACAGATTCAGACCCGAAACCTGCACAGGCCGACCCGGAATCGGGCCGATGGGGTCAGCGTTACCTGGACCCAGCTGCGCGGTCCGGCCGGCGCGCGGCTGGAGGCGACCGGTGACGATGGCTCGGTCACCGCTACGTTCGCCGAGCCCGGGGAGTATCTGTTCCGTGTGCAGGCATCGGACGGCCCCGCCAGCGTGAAGAAGATGGTGACGGTTACCGTCCGATAACGCCGCCCCTGCGCCACGCATAACAAGAGCCCGTCCGGGTGTGAGACCCGGACGGGCTCTTTCTCTTTGTCCGGCCAGACGCGCTGTCGTCTGAGGGCGGCAGGCGCGCGATAATGCGCGCCCCGCGTGCGGCAGCGCCCCCCACAAGCGCCCGCGTGGGGTCCGGGGCGAAGCCCCGTCTAAAGAAGCCGCTCGATGTGGGGCGCCAGCTCGTCGTAGGGCAGGTCCCCTGGGTTGTAGAGCTGCACGATGCCTTCGCGGTCGATGACGACCAGCGTCGGTGTCGAGCTGACACCGAAGTCCAGGAAATTCTGCTGGCTCACTGGCACGCTCATCCAAGACGGGATCGGATAGCGCTCCTGGTAGGCGCCCCGTAAGAAATCGAGCTCCTGCTCCGGCGTCGCGTCCTGTCCGCGAGCCACATAGCCGTAGAGCTGGGTCGGCCCGATGATGGTGAGACCGCGTTCGCCGTACTCCTCATGCAACTGCTCGAGAATTGGAAGTTGCCGTTTGCAGTCCGGGCACCAATGGGCCCAGAAATACGCCACGACCACCTGACCGGTCAGATCGTCGGCTGATGGCAACGGCGCGCCAAGGTGATGTTCGACATCGAGCACAGGAAACGGCTGTCCTTCCAGGTCGAGCAGCAGAACATTCTTCTGGATCCGCGTCTCGACCGAGGTCCCCCGATAGCGCTCGCGCTCGCCGCGCAAGAACTCGACCGCACCTTGGTTATCTCCCCGAGCGTCCTGCGCCTGCCCGATCACTTCAATCCCAGCACCCAGCGCCAGCTCTAACTGGCTGTCCGCATCCAGGTCCCGCACATCGAGCAGCGCGATGCTGCCGTCTCGTGCCTCATTCGCATACTCTTCGGCCACATCCCAGCGCTCGGCGAAGCTGGCGCCGCGACCGAGCCACGACGCGGCGAGCAGCCACTGGGGCGACGCCTGGTCGTGGTGCGGACGCTGACCTTCGATNAGGGCCTGCGCCGCGTCGACCTCTTCTGCCCAGGCCATGTCACGCATCTGGCCGACAAGCTCCGAAAGCTCGAGTGCCGCTCCGGACGGCGCCGCGGCAACCTCTGGCGCCGGGGTCGAGACGAAGTCNGTCTCCGCCGGCGCGGACCCGCAGGCCAGACTCAACACCGCCACGAACACGCACGCCAGCCCTGCTATTCTTTTCACCATTCGGGCGCCTCCCCTGCAGTCGATGACCAGAGCGTCCAGGAATTCTACTCCCGTCGACGGCCCACTGACACACCGTTCTCAGAATCCATCGATCTTAGAATCAGACGCAGCGTCGCAATCACCGGTTCCCGGCACATCAATCGCNGCAGTGCTGCGCTTACGTCCGCGCCGTCAGGCCTATATACTCTGCGCCAGGATGAAAATCGAGTCCTGCTGTCCCTTGCGTGTCTGGTTCGCTGCGCTCGGCGTCGCGTCACTCGTACCGCTGGTTGCCTGCACGGCAGCCAGCACATCTGACGAGACCGCCCCGCAGGCACAACCAGCTGCGATCATCGCCGACGCCGAGCCCCCCGAACCAGAGCTGGTCTTCATCAACCTGCTGCCCTGGGGCGAGATCGACTTCCAACGCGGTGAGTTTCCGTCGCTCGGCGACTGTAACGCCCTCGTGCGCTCGTTTCCGGACTATTCCTTCTATACGACATCCGAGCGGTGCGAGCCAATCGACGACCCGGTCCATTGCACCGTCTGGCAGGACGGCGACGACACGCGGGTCCAGATCGACTGCTTCAAAGGTGCCGGGGGGTGCGAGATCGAGCTCACGCGCCACGACCTGCTCGCCGAAAGTGGCACGCGAACCGTTACCGAGCGCTGTGCGCCTTTCTCGCTTGCCGACGCCTGGGGGCGATATCAGGTCTCCGAGCCGGCCGAACCAGGGTCTACCGGAACACCGTAAAGGCGACATCTCGACTGACCGGCGACAACNCCACGTCGTCGCGAGCTTCTACAGTCAGAACGTAGGCGCCAGGCTCCAGCGCCTGTCGTGGCACCTCCACCCGGTAGGCATCTGTAAAGCCATCTGCCACGCGTTGCACCACGTCGATGAAAACCGTGTTCTGCTCGACTCGCGGCGCTGCTGACTCCAGACGCGACACACCGACCGTGATCAGGAGAACCACAACCGTTGACCCGGTACCGTAGACTATGCGGCGAAGCCTCTTGGCTCTCGCGATGTCGGGTCTCGCTACATCCATGGCTAGGTCGCCTCCATGATGCGCGCGACGGCGCTCGAGAGGCGCTCCCAGTTCAACGATTCCCGCTGGAGCTGCCGTCGTCCAGTGCGTGTGAGTTCGTAGAACTTGGCCTGCCGATTGTTCTCCGAGTTCCCCCATGAGGATCGTAGCCAGCCGTGTTGCTCCAAACGATGGAGCGCAGGATAGAGCGAGCCCTGATTGACCTGCAGCACTTCGTCGGAGACCTGCTGAATCCGCTGCGAAATTCCCCACCCATGACGCGGACCCAGCGCCAGCGTCTTGAGAATGAGCATGTCCAGCGTACCCTGCAGAAGGTCGGATTTGTTCTTGACCATCGTTGTCCGTTCCTTTTTTTACCCCTAACCAATCGACAAGAGGTAATATGATCCATCTCTTGTCGATTGTCAATAGGAAGAGGAGGGGCATGTCCGAACCACTGATCGCGCTGCGCAACATTGAAGAGTCTCTTGCCTACGGAAAAAGTCAGACCTTCGTGCTGCGGCAAATCACATTGGACATCGCCGACGACCACTTCGTGTCGATCATGGGACCTTCCGGCGCGGGTAACAGGAAGCGGAGAATGGCTTTGAGGTGCAACTGCGGTCCGCCGTCGAGGCGGTGGCGCTCGAGCAGGGCGTGCACTTCGTTTTTGACCGCCTGACAACGCCTATCACTTGGGCCGACCAGGCCTACGACCTCACCGAACGGATCATCGAGCGGCTGGATGCAAACTAGCGACCTGGTGTCCACCTTTGCGCCCTCCCGGAAGGTCGCGGGCTTGAACTGGCCAACTTCACCGAAATGATCTGGCACCCCCCCACCCGATTCCTCAACGGCGATCAGTCGCTTGCCTGTTGCTCCACGCAGGACGCTGGTGGTACAATTTGTGGATGTGTCGCAATAGACACTCGGTAACCTCTGTCCCTCCGGGTGCATTGCAAGTTGACCCTCCGAGCCGATTCATGTCTGGACAGTTACGACGGATAGGGCTTGGCCTCTGCGCGATGCTTGCGCTGGCCGGCAGCACTGCTGCTCAGGTCATCCCGATGAGCTTCGCGGAAATGCTGAGCGCGGCCGACACGGTCGTGGTTGCCGAGGCGATCGACTCGCGGGCGGAGTGGGTGACCANCGGGGCGAACCGCGCCATCGTGACCCGCGTGACCTTCCGGGTGACCGAAACCTTTAAGGGGGCCGAGCGACTGCTGCTGCCACTGGAGTTCCTGGGTGGCATGGTCGGCAACATCCGNCAGCAGGTCTCTGGCGTGCCGACGTTCAATCTCGGTGACCGCGCGGTGCTGTTCGTCTCGGGAGAGCGGGCGGCGAGCCCGATCGTTGGGCACATGCAAGGCCGTTTTCCGATCAACAACGCGCCGAACGGAACGGCCTACGTCACGCTCCACGACCGGCGCGCCTTCTCGGCTGTGAACCAGGTCGGGGCGCCGGTCACCGTCAGCCCCGTGGCGATCCCGGCAATGACTCTGGCGGCCTTCCGGGCCGAAATTGAACGACTGTTGAGCGTCGACGTGAGTCGGTAGCTCGACACGGAGCAGCTTTGGCCCAGGCGCTCCAAAGCACTGCTGTCAGGAAAAACAGCCGTGGCACTCAAAGAAAAACTGTTCTTCCTAATTGTTCGGCTGTATCGCGATCGTCTCAGTCACGCATACCCTGTTCGCTTTCGTCTTTGTCGAGCCTGAAGCCCGTTGGCCTGCCGGCGAAATCATGATGGAGATGCAGCTCGGTAGCGCCAGCGGGCTCATCGATGATTCGGCCGACTGGAACGAGTGTGCCATTGCGGCGCTGGTTGACTGGAACGCGAACCTGGGCGGCACCGGTGTCAGCTTCAACGCAATCCGAAACTCCACACAACCAGCCGGCAGCAACGACGGGTTCAACAACGTCTTTTGGAGTGACGATATCTTCGGTACACCGTTCGGCGAACAAACGCTGGCGGTCACTGCACATTGGTACTTCGAACAAGCTGGTGTCGACACGCTTGCCGAGGCGGACGTGATCTTCAACAACGCCCAAGCATTCAATTGCTACCGCGGCGCGCGACGTCTGGGCCCAACACCGGAGAGCACCAGCATGTCGGACATGAAGCGCACAGCGCTGCACGAGTTCGGGCACGTACTGGGTCTGGATCATCCGGACCAGACCACCCCGCCGCAGACAGAAGACGCTATCATGACTTCAACGGTTACCGACATCGATTCGTTGCAGCTCGACGACATCTACGGCGCGAAGACGTTGTATGGCGTCGCCGTGGTGGGCATCCCGTTCCCGCCGCGTGACCAGGTTCTGGATTTCTTCCTGGATCTCGAGAACGAGTACCGAGACACGCTCGGGCGCCAACAGAACAACCCGGGAAGTGTCAATGCGGAGGGCTCGGCGGTCTGGTTCCCCGAGTGGTTGCGATACGTGCTGAACGGCTGCACGGTCGAGGAGGCGGCTTTCCGCGTCGGTTTGCAAATCATTGGGCAGGGAGTCCAGCCGGTGTGCGGGGTTGTTGCATCTGGCACCATCGAGTTCCCTCCGCGGAACGAGTCGCTCGACTTCCTGACCGATCTCGACACCCTCTACAGGGACATACTGAACGAGACAGCACCGGACAGCTACATCGATCTCGAGGGCAAAGCGGTCTGGCTGCAGGAGTATCTACGGTATCGGGTCAACGGCTGCAACAACCAGGAGGCGACCGACAAGGTGTTTCAGCAGATCCGCGGCAGCGGGATCGCGCCGGTCTGCACCGCTTGATGCCTGATGATGGACCCGGCGCCCCCACACGCGCCGCCGCGCTCAACGTTGCGCCGGTCGGGCCATGACAGGCCCGGCCGCCGCTGCGCGCCTTCCTCCCCGCCCCTCTTCGGACCACGCCTATGACCGACAGCGGCTTCTACAAACTCGGGCGTCTGGCTGGCGGTAAGGTCCGCAAGGCCAAGTGGATGTGGAGCTCGCTCACCGGGGACGAAACCGAGGCGATCGAGGCCGAGTACGGTGTCGGCCGGGACATGGCAGCAGTCGTCCGGGAGCGAAGCCGGTGCGACGTCGACCCGGCGCTGCAGATATTGCTTGACGAAACCTCTGATCGACTCGCGGGAGTGGTCCGGAACAAGCTCCACCGGTTCGAGGTGGGTGTTGTGACCGAGGACCAACCGACCGCCTACGCGCTACCGGGGGGCTTCGTGTTCATCACGCGGTCGTTGACCGAACTCTGCGAGCGGAATCGCGATGAGTTGGCCTTTGTGATCGCCCACGAGATGGCGCACATCATCCGCCGACATGCCATTAACCGCGTGCTGCGACACACCGCCTACGCCGCCGCTTCGATGGTTGCGCCTGGACGCGGCGCCATCGCGCCGTGGCTGCGGCGAGTCGGGCTCGAGTGGCTGGAGCGAGCCTACTCGCGGGACCAAGAGTTTGAAGCAGATGCGCTCGGCGGGCTCCTGACGCGGGCCGCCGGCTTCGACACCGACGGGGCACTGCGGCTGTTCGAGCGATTCCAGCGGCTCGACCAGGCGGCCAGCACACCGGGGCTCGGCGCCTACCTCTCCACTCACCCGCCAGTGGGCGACCGAATTGCGAAGCTACGCCACAGACTGGCTGTGGCCGAGACGTCGTGATGGTGGAGCGCCGAAGAAGAGACGGCCGGCGCCAATGACAATCGAGCGGACCTACTCTGGTGTCTTGAGCCGGGTTTGTTTGTCCTGCAGGGTCGCCTTCAGCCGTCCGATCTCCTTGCGCTGCTGCTTGTAGACGCGCAAGAAGTGATCGGCGTCCGCCATGATTTCGGCCAGTTCGGTGTTTCCGACCCAGTCACCCGCCTTCGTGCGGGATGCCATATCGCGAGCGATGTGTGTCTGGTCCAACACCAGTGCGGTGTCTTTCTCCAGCACTTCGACCGTCGCCATCACTTGATCCAACAGACGGGCATCATCGCTCGCCTCGGCAAGTTGCCGTAGCGGCTCGAGCCGGTTTGGTTGTTCGTCAGTCATGGGCAGTCGGATCCGTGGACCGTGTTGGGCGGAATGCTAGGCGGCGCGGCCGCCACCGCGAGTATTCCAGCCGGCACCGTTTCCGGCACGCGCGTCGTCCGACACACGCGTCCGCAGTTTGTGGTCCGGCCGATTGGGGCCATCGCCGGGGCCGTCGTTCGGGTCGTGCCCCGGTGGCTTGGAGATCGGACGAGGTACGGCATCCGCATAGGATGGCCCTTTGATGGGCCACCAGATGTTTGCGATGAGCGAGATGAGATATGCGCGCAGACCCCGCCAGGCGTAGTTGCAGGAGTTGCACCGGTACCACGCGCCGCCGACAGTCCTGACCGACTCGTGTAACCCGTTTGCCGCAGCAGACACAGGTGGTCTTCATCACTCTCCGCGCTCGAACCGTCGAGATGCCTGCCCGTGCCCGCCGCCGCGTCCCCAGACTCTACCGCGCTCCACACCGAGCAGTCTGCACGTCGGTTCGGAATCCAATTCCACGCTCATCGAAAGCAAACACTACGCCACTCTCTCACAACGATTCGCGATACTAGACTACGTTACGCGATTTTCAGGTTTGCAAGCAACACACCAGTGCGCAGCGAGCTGCGGGCGTAACGACCGCACCGCAACCGCAACCGCCTGTCACTCCTCCGTACAGCGAAGCCCTGGCGGGCAACCATCGCGACTATAATGGGCCGATATGCGTCGAGCGGGCATCATGCTGCTCACGAGCTGGGCTCTGTCAGTCGTCGCGTGCAGTCCGACCACAGGCAACGACGCTGCGGCCGAAAACGGGGCGCTGGGCGGTGAAACCGTCGTGCTGGCGGTAGACCACCGGTCTCGATGGCGAGAATTGCGGATCGAGGGCACGACCGACCTGCCGGACGGCGCCGTGGTGTCCTACCGCATTACCCACGCGCTAGCCGACCAGCTGTCGCCGAGCGAGTGGCCCGCCCAGAATCTGATCGCCCACGGCACGGCGGTGGTCCACGACAGTCAATACTGGGCCCAACTAAACACCATCTACTGGCCGGCCGGCGATGTGCGGGTCCAGGTGCAATTTCCGGTGGCACCGCAGTCGGCGGCGGTGCGAGAACGATACGGCGAGTTCGGCGAACAGCTGACCGGTGACAACGTGACGACACTGGGCGCCTCGAAAGTCGTCACCATCGAGCACACGCTCGCCTGGACACGCTGACCGGCACCGGTTCTTTCAGACATCTCGTGTCCTTCTTCCGACCGACCATCGACACCTTGCGCCCTTACGTGCCCGGCCAACAGCCGGCGCCCGGGACCCGGGTCGTCAAGCTCAACACCAACGAAAACCCGTACCCCCCGAGCCCGCGCGCGCTGGATGTGCTCCGGCAGCTCCACGAAGACCGCCTTCGCCGGTATCCGCACCCACGCGCCGACGAGTTTCGCGAGGCGGTCGCCGAGGTGCTCGAGGTCGAACCGACCTGGGTGCTTCCCGGCAACGGCAGCGACGACCTGCTGACCATGCTGATGCGCGCCATCGCCGGACCGGGCCGTCCGGTCGTCTACCCGACACCAACCTATGTGCTGTATCGCACGCTGGCTGAGATCCAGGACGCACCGGTGGTCGAGGTGCCATTCGATGACAGCTTCGACCTGCCGGTCGGGGAACTCGCGGCGGCGCGGGGGGCGCTGACGCTCGTCGCCAACCCGAACAGTCCATCCGGCACCGCGGCGTCGACCGAGCAGCTGGCGGCGCTCGCCGCGGCGGTCGAGGGCGTGGTGGTCATCGACGAAGCTTACGTCGCGTTTGCCGAGGACGATGCGTTGAGACTCGTCCGACGGCATCCGAACGTCGTGATCCTGCGCACCCTGTCGAAGAGCCACGCCCTTGCCGGCCTGCGTCTCGGGTTCGCCGTCGCGCAACCGGCGGTCATCGAGGGCCTGGCCAAGGTCAAGGACAGCTACAACGTCGGGGCGGCCGCCGCGTGCGTGGGTGCCGCGGCCATCCGGGACGTGGCATACACAGTGGATGTGGCCGCACGGATCAGAGCGAGCCGGTCACGGCTCGGCTCGGCCCTCGAGGCAATGGGCTGCCATGTCTGGCCCAGCCAGGCGAACTTTCTTCTGGTGCGGCCGCCGGGCGAGGATGCCGAGGGCGTGAGTCGCGAGCTCGAAGCGCGCGGCATCCTGGTCCGCTACTTCGATGAGGCGGCGCTTGCCGATACGCTGCGCATCACCATCGGCACCGACGACGAGCAGACCGCACTGCTCGAGACCCTGCGACCGATTCTCGACGCCACGTCGGCCGCCACCGGATGACCTCGGGAGGGCGATGGATGGAGGTTTCGGCATGAGACACGCGGTGACCGTCGTCGTCGGACTGCTTCTTGTCGGTGTGGCGCTCGTCGGACCGGTTGCCGCCCAGCCTGGCGGTGACCTCTTCGACCGGGTCGAGCACGGGTTTGCCGACAGCGACGGCGTGCGCATCCACTACGTCAGCATCGGCGACGGCCCGCTCGTCATCATGATCCACGGCTTCCCGGACTTCTGGTACACGTGGCGCGGCCAGATGGACGCGATCGCCGAGACGCATCGTGTCGTCGCCATGG
>PBRZ01000016.1 GCA_002726085.1 Acidobacteriota bacterium | reverse complement strand
GGTGTCACCCAGCAGCTCCTCGAACAGCGCGACCCGAGCGCCCAGGAGCCCGCGCGAATCGAGCGCGTCGGTGTAGGTAGCCGGTATGCGCCCCTCACTGCGTCGCGTGGTCTCATCGGCCGGGTCGACCCCGACCGTGGCATCGAGCGTGATCGCCAGATCGCGAACCGACCGTGCGAGGGGTCCGCCGATGTCCTGGGTGGTGGAGAGCGGGATAATACCGTCGCCGCTGGCCAGCCCGCGTGTGCCACGGAGCCCGACCAGCGCATGATGCGCCGACGGAATCCTGATCGAGCCGCAGGTGTCGCTGCCCATGCCGACGGCGGCAAAGCTCGCCGCGACCGCGGCCCCCGTGCCGCCACTCGACCCGCCCGGGTTCCGCGTGATGTCGTACGGATTGCGTGTCTGTCCGGCGATTGAGCTCACCGTGGTGATGCCGCGCGCCAGCTCGTGCATGTTCGTTTTGCCGAGGATGATGGCACCCGCTTCCCGAAGCCGGCTCACCTGGAACGCATCATCCGGCGGTACCGATGTCGCCAGACCGATGGTCCCGGCGCTGGTCGGCATGTCGACGGTGTCGTAATTGTCTTTGACCACGATCGGAATGCCATGCAGCGGCCCCCGCACTCGCCCGGCGCTCCGTTCGGCATCGAGCGCGTCGGCGTCTCGGAACGCATTCGGATTGATGACAACCATCGCGTTCAGTGCGGGGCCTTGCTGGTCGAAGGTCTCGATACGAGCCAGGAACGCGGCGACCAGCTCGCGCGAGGTCACCTCGCCGGAATCGAGCGCCGTCGCGAGGTCGGAAATGGACTGCTCGGCCACATCGAAACCGGTCCCACCCCCAACATCAGACTCAGAGGATGTCCCGCACCCTCCCGCGGCGGCGACCAGCGCCATCACGAGCAGACCTACCGGCCACCGTGACGAACGTCCGCTACGTTGCGCTCGTACCCTCATGCTTCGCTCCCTGCGTGCCGTGCGTTCGCAATCCTATCAGGCTGGTGACACGTGCGGACCGCGGTTTCCCTTCCCCTCTGGAAGAAGCCCGCGCGGGGGCAACGCATCTGACCGTGCGTAAGCAACCGAAACCGGATGCGCCTTGGTAGAATGACCACGGCCATGATCATGATGCGCCTGCGGTGGGTTTTTCTCGTGGCACTGGTCTGTGCCGTCGCGCTGGCTGCGCAGGATACGGCTCCGGCGCCCGGCAACGGATCCATCCGGGCCGCCGATCTGGAAGCGGACGTGCGTTTCCTGGCGGGCGACAGTATGCAGGGCCGTTTGACCGACACCGACGGCAATCGGCAGGCCGCCGACTTCATCTCCTCACGGTTTGCGCGGCTCGGACTAACGCCTGTCGGGTCCGATGACACGCACTTTCACCGATTCGACCTGATGACGACCCGGCTGGGAGACGACAACCGACTGGGCGTGACCGGTCTCCCGAACGGGGAAGCGCAACTGGGCGACGAGTTCTACCCCGACCCGGCCAGCGCCAGCAGAACATCGAGTGGAACCGTGGTCTTCGTCGGCTTCGGTATCGCGGCGTCAGTCCTGGGCCACGACGACTACCAGACGGCAGATCTGGCGGGAAAGGTTGCGCTGATCCTGAACCACGAACCGGGTGAATTCGACCGAGACAGCGCGTTTGATGGCGTCGTGAGGTCAGAGGAGGCGCGGTCGGTCCGCAAGATTCTGGCGGCGCAGGAGCAGGGGGCCACGGCCGTACTGCTCGCGCCCGATGCTCACAACCACGCCGGACGACGCGGGCTCACCCGGTCGATGTCCTCCGTCTGGCCCGACCGACCGACCCGCGTGGCGCGCTACCAGCTCGCTGGCTGGCTCGAGGCGGTCCGGATCCCGGTCGTCCAGATCTCGGCCGACCTGGCCGAACGGATCGCGGAGGCTGCGGGTCGCTCATTCGAAGATCTGGCGACGACGGCAGAGCAGCCGGGCGGAATCGACGCCGTCGAGCTGACCGGGCCGCGGGTTGAGGTGACGACGTCGGTGACCCGCCGGACGGTGCCGAACCGCAACGTCGTCGGGCTGGTCGAGGGTGCCGACCCGCGTCGCAGAGACGAATGGATCATCATCAGCGCACACTATGACCATGAAGGGGCATCCGAGCAACGCATCTTCAACGGTGCCGATGACGACGCCTCGGGCGTGGCCGGATTGATCGAGATCGCCGAGGCATACGACGTCGCGGCGACTGAGGGATTCCGGCCACAGCGCTCGATCCTGCTGGCCGCCTGGAACTCTGAAGAACAGGGGCTGCTCGGGGCGTGGGCGTACACTCAGGCGCCGTTGCACCCGCTGGCCCAAACCGTCGCCGTTCTCAACATGGACATGATCGGCCGAAACGAAGAGATCCCCCCCGCGGGAGGGNCGCGGTTCAGGGGACTGGCGCCGCAGACGGCCGAATCGAACCGCAATGCCGTCAACATCCTTGGCTACAGCCGCTCGCCCGACCTGCGCCGGGTCGCCGATCGCGCCAACGGCCTGACCGATCTGGAGCTGAAGTTTCGCTACGACGACAACAGCTCGAATCTATTGCGTCGCAGCGACCAGTGGCCCTTCCTGTATCGAGGCGTTCCGGCCCTCTTCGTCCATACGGGGCTCCATCCCGACTACCACACCGAACGGGATCGGCCCGACAAGATCAACTACGGGAAGATGGCGCGCATCGTGCGGATGGTGCACCAGATGAGCTGGAACCTGGCGCAGAATCGCGACCGCCCGACCTATTCGGCTCCCTGACCGGACCACCACGGAGCGAGCGTGGGCCGTCGAACCGGCAGTCGAGCTGCATGCTCTCGGCTAGCTGGGTGAGATACCGGGCGCGTGAAATGTCGACCGCACCAAATTGCCGCAGATGCGGCGTGACCCACTGCAGGTCCAACAACTGATAGCCACCGTCGCACAACCGATCGACCAGGAAGCAGAGCGCCACTTTCGACGTGTCCTTCACGCGATGGAACATGGACTCGCCAAAGAACGCGCCGCGCAGCGTGACCCCGTAGAGTCCACCCACCAGCCGGTCCTCGTCCCACACCTCGACCGAATGCGCGTGCCCGGCCTGGTGCAATGCACAGTAGCTTTCGAAGATTTCGTCGTCGATCCAGTTGCCTCGGGTGTCCTCTTTCGACGCACACGCGGCGATCACGTCGCGAAACGACCGGTTCACCGAGCACTGAAACCGTCCCTGCCGCAGGACGCGAGCCAATCGACGGGGGACCTTGAACCGCTCGAGCGGAATCACGCCTCGTCGCGCCGGCGAGTACCACCCGACCTTGCCGTGGGCGGCCATCGGAAAGTAGCCGGTCCGATATCCGCCGAGCAGCGTCGCAATCGAGATCATCTGCGCTCACCGGAATCGCCGGGGTCACCGGCCGGCGGACGCCGCGCCGGTTCACCGTTACTATATGGAGACGCCATCACGGGCTCGCCGGACGTGGGTGAGGTCGGCCACGAGCGGTTGCCTGGAAAGCCGATGCCAGATACCAGCGTTCACTCCTCAGAGGCGGTCACCAATGGGATCCGTGTCACGGTCACGTCGCGGTTCTCACACGCCGAAACCGACCGGCAACGGTGGTACTTCACCTTCACGGTACGCATCGCCAACGAAGGCGCCGAGACGGTCCAGCTGGTCACCCGACACTGGATCATCACCAACGGCTCGAACGAGATACAAGAGGTCAAAGGTCCAGGCGTCCTTGGACATAAGCCAACACTCGTACCGGGACAAGCGTTCGAATACACCTCGGGTTGTCCGCTGGGTACCCCGTTCGGGTCGATGCGCGGCACCTACCAGATGGTGACGAGCAGCGGCACCGAGTTCGACGCCGAAATCGCCGAATTCGCGCTGACCGAGCCATATACCGTGCACTAAATCGAACCTCCGAGAAGTCAGAAGTCAGAACTAGCCTTCCTCCCCGATTGCCGCCACCCTGATGCCGGCGCCCTCGAGGCCGCTCCGGAGCCGCGCTGCGAGCCCACCGGCGCCGGGCGTATCCCCGTGCAGGCAGATCGAATCGCACCGCATCTCGATGACCTCACCGCTGCAGGCCGTCGTGGCGCCATCCTGCACGATCCGTAGCGCCCGCTCGACAACCTCCGTGGGATCGTCNATGACGGCACCGGGCTGGGCACGAGGCACCAGCGAGCCGTCCGCCCTATACGCCCGGTCCGCGAAGACCTCAGCGGCGGTCTGCAGCCCGGTCGCCGTGCCCGCCTCAATCAGACACGACCCGGCAAGACCGAACAGGATCAGGGTGTCGTCGACCGCGACGACCGCTCGGGCGACCGCGTCGGCCAGCACCCGGTCGCGAGCAGCCATGTTGTAGAGCGCGCCATGTGGCTTGACGTGATGTAGCCGGGTCTTGGCGGCCTTCGCCACCCCGGCCAGGGCGCCAATCTGATACACGACGAGGTCTTCCGCCTCGCGCGCCTCGATCAGAATTTCGCGACGACCGAAACCGGTCAGATCGGCGAAGCCTGGGTGGGCACCGACCGCTACACCATGGGCGACCGCCAGACCGACGGTACGACGCATCACCGAGGGATCGCCGCCATGAAACCCGCACGCCACGTTGGCCGAAGTGATGTGGCGCAACATCCCCTCGTCGTCACCGATGGTGTGGGGTCCGACCGACTCCCCGACGTCGCCGTTCAGGTCGATGCGGTGCACGTCGAATTATACGCACGTCCATTCCACCGCCGCGCACGCCGCCGCTCCCAATGAGTTCGGGCGTGTGCCCCAACAAAAAGAGGGCACCGCAGACTGCGGTGCCCNCAAGGTTACCGGCGACCTGGCTCCCCAGCACTGTCGGCTTTCGCCGTCCCATTCAGGCAACCGGCGGTCAGAGACTAGAGCAAGCCTCGTGCCGCTGCATTCCCACTGTAAAAACAGCACCAGCCGCCGGACGATGCTCCAGTATGGAACACAAATGGGTTTGAGAATTACACTTCCGAACGCGGCTTCGATCGCCCAGATCGCACCAGCCAGGGCGCAGAGAGTAAGATCACGGCGTGACTCGGGATGTCCGCCTGCGGCGATACCCGCGCGCGGTCGCCAGACACATGTCGAACAAGAGGTAGGGGTAGAGGCACATGGCGGACCGGATCGAAGCTGGAGCGCTCCAGGTTGACAAGGCGCTGTACGATTTCATCAACGAAGAGGCATTGCCGGGTACCGGCGTCTCCACGGAGGCGTTCTGGTCCGGCTTTGACAGCCTGATCCACGGTCTCTCGCCGCGGAACCGAGAGCTGCTGGCCACGCGCGACGAGCTGCAATCGCGAATCGACGATTGGTATCAGGAAGACCGCGATCAGGCGATAGACCTGCCGGATTACAAGGCCGTCCTCCAGGAAATCGGCTACCTGGTACCCGAAGGCGACGACTTCTCGGTGAGCACGGGGAATGTCGACCCGGAGATCTCGACCATCGCAGGACCACAGCTGGTGGTACCGGTGACCAACGCCCGCTACTCGCTCAACGCCGCCAACGCCCGTTGGGGCAGCCTCTACGACGCACTCTACGGGACTGACGCGATCTCAGAAGAGGGCGGGGCTGAACGCGCCGGCGCGTACAACGCCGTACGCGGCGCCCGCGTAATCGCCTTCGCCCGCCAGTTCCTCGATTCTGCGGCACCGCTCGTCAGCGGCAGTCACAAGGACGCGACGTCCTATGCAGTCGCCGACGGCGCGCTGGCCGTGACTCTCGAGAACGGCAGCATCAGCGGTCTCGCCGACCCGTCGAGGTTCGCCGGGTTTGCCGGCGATGCCGCCGCGCCATCAACCGTGTTGCTGAAGAACAACGGCCTCCACGTCGAAATCGCCATCGACCGCAGCCATCCGGTCGGCCGGGACGACGCCGCCGGGGTCAAGGACGTCGTGGTCGAAGCAGCCATGACGACGATCATGGACCTCGAAGATTCGGTCTCGACGGTGGACGCCGAAGACAAGGTGGTCGCTTACCGAAACTGGCTGGGCCTCTTGAAAGGCGACCTGACCGACACCTTCGAAAAGGGCGGCCGAATGGTCGACCGCGCCCTGAACCCCGACCGTGTCTACACCGCGCCGGATGGATCGGAAATCACCCTCCAGGGCCGCAGCCTGATGCTGATCCGCAATGTCGGCCATTTGATGACCAACCCGGCGGTCCTCGACAAGGACGGCAACGAAGCGCCGGAAGGCATTCTCGATGCCATGATCTCGTCGATGATCGCGATTCACGATTTGAAGANTCGTCGNAACAGCCGCGCCGGGTCTGTGTATATCGTGAAGCCGAAGATGCACGGACCGGAGGAAGTCGCGTTCACCGACCAGCTGCTCGGACGGGTGGAGGATGCGCTGGGTCTCGACCGCTACACTCTCAAGATCGGCATCATGGACGAGGAGCGGCGCACGACGGTGAACCTCAAGGAGTGCGTCCGCGCCGCCAAAGACCGCGTGTTCTTCATCAACACCGGTTTCCTCGATCGGACCGGTGACGAGATGCACACCGCGATGGAGGCCGGCCCGATGATTCGCAAGAAGGACATGAAGACCGCCGTCTGGATGACTACCTACGAGGATTGGAACGTCGATGTCGGTCTCGAATGCGGTCTCCCGGGCCATGCCCAGATCGGCAAAGGCATGTGGGCGATGCCCGACTTGATGGCCGACATGCTGAAGGCCAAGATCGGTCACCCTCGGGCCGGCGCCAACACCGCCTGGGTACCGTCACCGACGGCCGCCACACTGCACGCCACTCACTATCACCAGGTGGATGTCACGGCGCGGCAAGCGGAGCTGGTCTCGCGGTCTCACGCCAATCTCGACGACATCCTCACGATTCCCAGGGCCGAGCAGCCGAACTGGTCGGCTGAGGAGATTCAGCAGGAGCTGGACAACAACGCTCAGGGGATTCTGGGCTACGTGGTCCGCTGGATCGACCAGGGCGTCGGCTGTTCCAAGGTGCCGGACATCAACAACATCGGGCTGATGGAAGACCGCGCGACTCTGCGGATTTCNAGCCAGCACATCTGCAACTGGCTGCGGCACGGCATCTGCACCGAAGATCAGGTGCGCGAGACAATGCAGCGGATGGCCGCCGTGGTCGATGGCCAGAACGCCGGCGACCCGAAGTATCGGCCGATGGCGCCCGCCTTCGACGACAGCGTCGCCTTCCAGGCCGCCTGTGATCTGGTGTTCAAGGGCCGAGAGCAACCGAATGGCTACACCGAGCCGATCTTGCACGCGCGCCGCCGGGAGGCAAAGGCAAAATTCGGCGGCTAGCCCGAGCTCGATTCAGCGCCCGGAAGACGTCAGCTCATCTGGAGCGGGACGTGTCGGTGAGCCGCCACAGATGCGAGCGGGTCCGGATGAACAGGCTGCCCCTGGCAATCGCCGGGCTCGACATGGCGACCTCGCCCAATGAATTGGTGGCGACGACGTTGAAGTCGTCGGCGGTGTCGAGCACGTAGGTGTCGCCGTCTTCACTGAGCACGAAGATCTTGTCGTTGTAGGCCCAGGGGGANGCGGTGAAGCCCCCGGTGCCGCGCGCGACGCGACGTCGCACTTCCTGGCTCACCACCTGTTGCTCGGTGAAGTAGAGCTCCTCCCCCGTCCTGGCATCGTGCACGGTGAAGAAGCCTTGGTCGAGGAGCGTGAAATACCAGTTGCCGAAGACCAGAGGCGTGGGGTGATACGGCCCCGCGGCGTCCCGATACCAGACGACGGCGTCGTTGCTCCGTTGTCCGGCCTGCAGCGTGATGTCGCCCTGGGCGCCGGGGCGAATGGCGAACACGGGTCTGGTCGCATCGCCGACGTAGCCCGATGTGACGTAGAGGAGCCCATTCGCACTAAAGGGCTGAGGAATCGAGATCGAGTTCAAGCCGCGGAAGTGCCAAAGCTCGTTTCCCTCGAGGTCGTAGGACCGCACCTCGTCGCTCCCTGCGGTCACGAGCTCGGGTCGCTCGTCGTGCTGCCAGACGAAGGGCGTCGACCAGTTCGTGCCCTCGTTGCGGTCGACACGCCAGCGCTCGTCGCCCGTCGCGGCGTCAATCGCGGTGACGAACGACTGGGCATCGTTGTCGTTGACGATGAAGAGCGTGCCGTCATGCAGCACCGGTGACGCAGCCGGGCCCCAACCCAGGCGCGTGTCAGCCGGCTCGAAACGCCGCTCCCACGCCAGGCCCCCGTCCATGTCGAAGGCGAACACCCCGACATTACCGAAGTAGGCATAGACCCGTTCACCATCGGTCACCGGCGTCGAGGAGGCAAAAGTGTTCTTGAGGTGACGGTCGAATTGCGGCGCACCGCTGTTGACCTCCTGTGTCCAGACCACCTGGCCGGTGTCGAAATCGAGAGCGTAGACCACCCAGTGGTGAATGTCCTCTTCCCGCTCCATCAGATCGCCCGGCCCGGGATCGGGAAATCTGCCATCGTCGGAATCCTGGGGCGAGCCGAACGGGAAGTAGAGCCCCATGCGCGGTTCCTTGCTCTCGCCGTCGCTGACCACCGTCGTCAGGAAGATCCGGTTGCCCCAGACGACCGGCGACGACCAGCCGAGCCCGTCGACCGGTGTCTTCCACACGACGTTCTCCGTGGTGCTCCAGGTGAGCGGAAGGCGAGGGTCATCGTCTGCGATCGGCAGCGCGTCCGCGCCGCGGAACGAGGGCCAGTTCTGCGCCTCGACCGAGAGGGCGGTCGTGGCGCCGATGAGCGCGACAAGCAGTATCGTGTTTCCAACCGAACGGGCCGGAGTGCGGCGCATGGGGCTCCCTTCGTATCGAACGGATCGTCTCGCGATTATACGTGGCGCGCGGCCTGTACCGGCCGACTTCACCCCGTTGACGCTCCCTCGGCCTGTCGCCCGCCCCCAGCCTTCGACCTCGCCCGTCGGAATCCGTCGTGACGCGGGGCCAATGTTTGGGCATAATGCCGCGGTATCCATGACGCAGGATCAAAACCGGGGAGCGAGAGCATGACACCCAGACTCAGGAACTTGTTCGTCACGCTCGGGGTGCTATCGGCGCTGGCCGTCGGGTGCAGCGCCACCGTCGATACCCAGGAGCCGCGGAGACCGCGGAACCTCGAGGAATTCGACGCGATGTTCCAGGAGCTGAACAACTGGGGCCGCTGGGGCGCGGACGATGAGCTCGGCACCATCAACCTGATCACGCCAGAGAAGACCCGCGAGGCGGCGGCGCTCGTGCGAAGCGGCGTCACCGTGTCGCTGTCGCACAATCCGATGCCGGACGAATTCCCGGACAATCCTGACCGGGCGTTCAACCACACGATGGGTCAGAGCCTGCGCAGCGACACCTATGAGTTCACCTATCACGGCTACGGTGTCAGCCACATGGATTCTCTCTGTCACTTCCTCTGGAACGACCGGCTCTACAACGACATCCCACCGTCGGCGAGCACACCCGACGGCTGCGGCAAGCTGGGCATCCAGAATCTGAAGAGCGGCATCGTCACACGCGGTATCCTGCTCGACTTCCCGCGTCTCAAGGGCGTGCCGTATCTGGAGCCCCAGACCCCCCTCTACATCGAGGACATCGAGGCGTGGGAGGAGCAGGCCGGCGTCACCGTGTCGCCGGGTGACGTCATCTTCGTGCGCACCGGGCGATGGGCCCGTCGGGCCGAGCTCGGGCCATGGCAGGTGTCGGGCAACAGCGCCGGGTTGCACGCGTCGGTGATGCCGTGGATCAAGGAGCGCGGTGTGGCCGCCGTCGGCAGCGACGTCGCGACCGATGTGATGCCGTCGCTGGTCGAAGGCGTCGTGCAGCCGGTGCATACCATGCTGATCGCCGGCTTTGGCACAAACATCTTCGACAACATGGACCTGGAAGCGCTCGCCGAAACGGCGGCCGCCGAGAACCGGTGGGAATTCATGCTGACGGCGGGTCCGATTCCGGTCGAGGGCGGCACCGGCTCGCCCCTCAACCCGATTGCGGTGTTCTGAGCATCGGATGACGCCGGACGTCGTCCCCAGTTGCCCCGTGCGCTCGTGATCTGAAAGAACGTGATGCTGCCATGAACGTCACCATGTGCCGTCCTGCCGTCGCCGGTTGTCTCATCCTTGCTGTCGCGGCGTCAGCCGCCGCTCAGAACGAGGCGTGGACACGGCCGTTCCCCGGCCACCGCGTCATCGGCAATCTCTACGCGGTCGGGACCTACGACCTGGCGGTCTTCCTGATTACGTCGGACGAGGGCCACATTTTGATCAACACCGGGCTGGAAGAGTCGACCGCGCAGATCCGGGACAACATCGAGTCGCTCGGCTTTCGCCTGGAAGATGTCAAGATCCTTCTGCAGATGCAATCGCACTGGGACCACACGGCCGCGCTCGCCGACATCAAGCAGATTACTGGTGCCGAGATGTGGACCACCGAGAAAGACGCCCCGGTCCTCGAAGATGGCGGGTTCAGCGACCCGCACTTTGGCGGCCGCGAATCGTTCAAGCCGATCAGCGTGGACAAGGTCATCGCCGACGGCGACCTGATCGAGCTCGGTGNGACGCGACTCACGGTCCTCGANACCCCGGGACACACGGCCGGCAGCTCGAGCTACCTCATGGNGGTGCGCGAAGGCGGCCGCGACTACAACGTCGCGATCGCCAACATGGGCACGATCAACCCTGGGAAGCAGCTGTTGGTCGACCCCACCTACCCCGGCGTCGCTGACGACTTCGCCGAGACGTTCCGCAAGCAGAAGGCGCTCGACGTCGACGTCTGGGTGGCCGCGCACGGCGGGCAGTACGGGCTGCACGACAAGTATGAAGCGGGCCAGCCGTACGACCCAGACACCTTCGTCGACCCGGAGGGCTTCCTTGCCGCGGTGGAGCGTCTCGAAAGGCTCTACCTGGAGCAGCTCGCAGCAGAGCGTCGCTGAGGTGGCAATGCTGGGCGTTGGATGGCAGGTCGGACACCTCCGGCGTGGGGCTGTTCCGTGGACTACCGTCCTCTACCGCAGGTCGATGCCGTGCTCGATGTATCCCTTCAGGCACATCGCCATCTGGGTCCATCCGCTGCAATTGTCGTGTGACGCCTTGAGACCGTCGGCGTCGCGCTTCCACCCCACCTCGCTGATGCTGAGCTTGGTGCCCCCGGACTCCAGCGCCTCGAATTCGAAGATGATGAGCACCTCGTAGGAGTCGTCCTGCGTCTTCTGCCAGCGCCGCGCGTCCAGCGCAAGCTCGATCCGGCGGTTTCTCTCCAGCTTCTTGACCGTCACCGGAAAGTCGCCCCACTCCCTCCAGTGCCAGGTTATCTCCTCGCCTTCGGCGAGATCCCCGCTGCTGCGATCCGTGAAATACCGGTCCAACGCGTTGCTCGACACGATGGCGTCGTAAACGTCGGCGACCGGTCGAGCGATCTGTGTGCCCACGGTGTAGTTCCTCATCGTTCCGCCTCTCCTGACACTTGCCAAATACGTTATAAAAATATAACATATAATGAACGTGGTCAAGAGCAGAAAGAAGGCTGGCCGGGAGAATCCGGACGATCTGGTGTTCAAGGCGCTAGCTGGTACGGACAGGCGCAAGATTCTGGACCTGCTGCACGATGCGCCGCTGCCGACAGGAGACATTGTCCGGCGGCTGCCGTGGCTCGACCGCACCACCGTGATGCTGCATCTCGGGGTGCTCGAGAGGGCGCGCCTCATCATCACCCGGAAGGAAGGGCGCTGCCGATGGAACTATCTCGACGTCAGCCCGATCCAGCGCATTCACGAGCGCTGGATTCAGGCCTACGCCGCCCCCTCGGCAAGGCTGCTCAGCCGTTTGCGGGAGGACCTCGAAGAAGCCGCCGAACCGCTATGAGGGGTCGTGCCGTGCGAGAAAGCTGACTATCTGCCGTTTCGCCGCGTCGACATCCGGAGCTTCCTTCCAGCGTTGAATTAGCTGAGCGTGCGGAGCGAGCTGGGCAACCTCTCTCGATATCGACGCTGGATGATACAGGTCGTTGCCGGCCAGTACGAGCAGCGGTGTCTGGCAGGCCCGGACGAAATCGCGGTCGACGTTGAAGAGGAAGTCGCCATCGTACATGTTGCTGCGAAAGCGTGTCCATTCCCGGTCGGCGACCGCGCTATGCGACGTCGCACGCAGCTCGTCCGCCCAGCCATCGAACATCTCGTAGAACGCGGCGCGGTTGCCATCGAGGCCAATCGGCTGTATCAGCACGGCCGACGGGACGCGGGCCGGCGAGGCCTGGATGAGCCCCATGCTGTAGGGACCGCCGATGCACATGCCAAGCACGTGAAAGCGATCGACACCAAGGTGGTCCATCAGGGCCAGCTGGTCGGCGGTGTAGGTGTGCCAGCCATCGCCGCCGTGGACGGGCGCCTTCGACTCGCCGGCATTGCGCTGGTCCATGGCGATGACCCGGTAGCGGGCCGAGAGCTCCTCGATCGGATTCCACGGCCCTCTCTCCCAGAACGGGATGGCGCTCCGCATGCCGCCCGGGGCGATCAGGAGCACCGGGAAGCCCTCGCCCCTGGCTTCGTAGTGGATGGACGCGCCGTGGTGTTCGAAGATGCCGATGGTTGTGCCCTCCCCTGACGGGTTACGCTCGGCGCTCGGATTCAGCGCGCGTCCTCGCGAATGAACTCCGCCCCCTTCTCCGCAATCATCACGGTCGGTGCGTTGGTGTTGCCCGACGTGATCCGCGGCATGACCGACGCGTCGATGACTCGCAGCCCCGCGATGCCGTGCACGGCGAGTCGGTCGTCGACGACGGCCAGCTCGTCGTGTCCCATCTTGCAGGTGCCGACTGGGTGAAAAATCGTGGTGCCGAGATCGCCGGCCACACGCCGCAACTCTTCGTCGCTGTCCACATCCGTCCCCGGTTTCCACTCCTGGGGCTCGAATCGCGACAGCGCGTTGGCCGCCATGATGCGCCGCGTGAAGCGCAACCCGGTGACCGCGATATCCAGGTCCTCCTCCGTCGACAGGTAGTTCAGGGTGATGGCCGGCGCCTGGAGCGGGTCGGCACTCTTGATCCGCACATGGCCGCGGCTCGTTGGCTGGAGGTTACAGACCGANGGCGTAATCGCGTTGAACCTGTGCAGCGGGTCGCCGAACTTGTCGAGCGACAGCGGCTGCACGTGCCACTCCATGTTCGGCGAGTCACGCGACGGGTCGCTCCTGGCGAACGCGCCGAGCTGCGACGGCGGCATGGTCATCGGCCCGGTCTTAAAGAGCAGATACTCGAGCCCCATCGCGGCCTTGCCGATCAGTGAGTTGAAGCGTTGGTTCAAGGTCACGGTGTTCTTGACCTTATACATCGTCCTGATCTGCAGGTGGTCGTGCAGGTTCTCGCCGACACCGGCCAGATCGTGCACGACATCGATCCCGTGTTGCTGCAAGGCGCTCCCCGGGCCAACGCCAGACAGGTGCAGGATCTGCGGTGTGCCGATAGAGCCGGCCGCGAGAATCACCTCGCGACGCGCGTCGAGCACATCCCCGTCGGGGGCGCCGACCAGCCTGACACCGGTCGCGCGCTTGCCCGATTCACCCGTCTCAATATCGAGCCGCTCGACCTGCGCGCCGACCCGCACGGTCAAGTTCGACCGCTCCATGACCGGACGCAGATAGGCTTTTGTCCCGCTCCAGCGGCGGCCGCCGCGCTGGTTTACCTGGAAGTAGGCATTGCCGAAGTTGTCGCCGCGGTTGAACTCGTCGATTTTCGGGATGCCGCATTCCTCGGCAGCGTCCCGCCAGGCGTCGAGAATCTCCCAGCTGACCCGTTTCTCCTCGACCCGCATTTCGCCGCCGACTCCATGATATTCGTCGGCGCCGTGCTGGTAGTCCTCCGAGTGCTTGAACACCGGCAGCACGTCGTCCCAGCCCCACCCGCGGTTGCCGAGCGACGCCCAATGGTCGTAATCGCTGCGCTGGCCGCGCATGTAGATCATCGCGTTGATCGACGAGCAACCGCCCAGCACCTTGCCGCGCGCGTAGAGAATGCTCCGCCCGTTCAGACCCGGGTCCGGTTCGATCGTGTAGCACCAGTCGGTGCGTGGGTTGCCGATGGTGTAGAGATAGCCGACCGGGATATCGATCCAGAAGTAGTCGTCCTTGCCCCCGGCCTCGAGCAGCAGCACGCTGACGTCCGGGTCGGCCGACAGCCGATTGGCGAGCACGCAGCCGGCGGTGCCGGCGCCGATGATGATGTAGTCGTAGGTCACTGTCGAACGTCCGATGCCGAGGTAGCTCCTGACGTGCCTAATATACCTGCTGTCGGGCCTAGCAGCCCGTGGCAAAAGCCCCGCTGCATCCGAACGGCGCTGCATCGCGCCCAGGACGGCGCTGGGCCATTCTCTACAGGGGTCGAATACAGGCCGGTATTCTCTCTTGTCGCGCCTTGTGGGCCGCGATGCATCGCCGTTCTCGGTGCGACGCGGGGTTTCACCTCGGGCTGCTAGGCCGGCGACGGAGAAGCAGTTCGGCGAATCCCGTATCATAGGGGTGGAACCGCGAGAACAGACTGAGGGAGTGTGCCATGAGATGGTGGTCGAGGGTGGTCCCTGGTGTGTCGCTGGCGCTCGTCCTGTCGAGCACGTCGGCCGTCGGTCAGTCGAAGCCGCTTGCCGGAGTCATTGATTTTCATGTCCATTCCGGACCCGACTCCAGACCGCGTTCGGTCAGCGACCTCGACATCGCCCGGATCGCGAAGCGGGCCGGCATGCGTGGCCTCGTGTTCAAGAACCATTTCACGATGACCGCCGACCGCGCCGCGCTGGCGATGGAGGAAGTCGGCGGAATCGAGATCTTCGGCGGCGTCGCGCTGAACAAGGCGGTCGGCGGGCTGAATGCCGAGGCGGTGCGGCAGCTGGTGGCGTTCTCCGGAGGCCGGGGCAAGGTGGTCTGGCTGCCGACCTTCGACGCCGAGTTCTGGATGACGCGCGCGGGAGACCCTGGCGAGTACGTACCGGTCATGCGGAACGGCAAACCGGACCCGGCGCTGGCCGAGATATTCGATCTCATCGCCGAGCACGATCTCGTCCTGGCGATGGGACATTCCTCGCCGGAGGAAGTCCTGGCGCTGATTCCCGAGGCGAAGCGGCGGGGTGTGGAACAGATTCTGATCACCCACGGACTCGGACAGCAGCCGTCCGGTGACCAGCTCGCCCAGATGGCGCAACAGGGTGCCATCATCGAGCTGGTCTGGCTTGCCGTCGGCAACGGCGAGTTCACCATGGCCCAGTATGCCGACGCGATCAGGGACGTCGGCGCGCGTCATTTCCTGCTGTCCTCGGACCTCGGTCAGGAGATGAACCCGCTGCACACAGACGGTCTCAAGGCCTTCATGGAGGGTCTTCGGGGGGAAGGCATCAGCGATGCCGACATCGACACGATGATTCGGCACAACCCGGCCCGTCTGCTCGGCCTGGACCCATAGGAGTGCCGCGGGCCGGACACATGTCCCAACCAGAAGCGTGGCTGCTTGGACGGGTCGAGGGCTGTTCGGACGCCCTCTTGCCGGTGGCGCATGCACTCGTGCAGGCGCGAGAGGAACTGACCGCCTTGCGCGACGACACGTCGGCAGAAGAATGCACGGTCGATCCCGGAGGGGTAGCATCGATCGGATTTCATATCGCGCACATCGCCGGCAGCCTGGACCGACTGTTCACGTATGCCCGCGACGAGCCACTGAGCCCGGCTCAGCTCGACTATCTGCGTCAAGAAGCCGAAATCGGCGCGAGCGTAGCCAAGCGCGACCTGTTCGAGGCCTCGCTCGAGCGCATTGACCACTGTCTGGTCGCGCTGAGCGGTATCCAAGACGACCAGCTCTTCGACTCTCGACAGGTGGGTCGGGACAAATTGCCATCGAACGTTGTCGGCTTGCTGTTTCACGCCGCGGAGCACACCACGATGCATGTGGGGCAGATTAGAACGACACTGAAGATCATCCGAGGCTCAGGGTCTCACGACCGGAGCCCCGGAGGTGATGAAATCGGGTAGGTGGTACTGCTGCCAGTCTTCCGGTCCCGTCCTGCTAGACAGGACCGGTGGCACGTCGAAGCGGCCGGCTACTCTGCCAGGGGATCCGGCCTGATCTGAAACCGGACGATCTGGCTGGTCATGCCTTTGCCGCCTTCGTTGTGCCAATTCGCCGAAGAGTCGTAACTCGCCCACAGCCCGCGGCCTTTCCAACCGCCGTCCGGATCGTCGATCCGACCGTCGAGCCCCTTGCTGTAGAAACCCAGTGGATAGGGCACCCGCAGGACGACCCACTCGGCGGTCTCCGGCATCAGCGCCAGGAGCGCGTCGGAGCTCGAGCCGGTGGCGATCGGCACGTTCGCGCCGAGGCCGAGGGTGTCGAACTGATCGACCCAGGCGTAATAGTGGAAGTCGGCGTTCGCCGAGCCCTCGACCCCTTTCATCGTGGGGCCAGGCGACTGATAGAGCGTCCAGCCTTCGGGGCAGTGCTGGCCGGTGGCGGTCGGCCCATTCAAGACCGTGCACTTGCTCCGGTCGAAGCTGGCGAGGTGGCCACTCCCGCCGAGCGCGGTCCAGATGAGCCCGTTTCGGTCTACATCGATGCCGCGCGGACCGTAGCCCCACTGGTCCGCGTCGACCGCGGGATTCTCGAACGGCGCCTCATAGTATTCGGCGGAGCAAGTCTCCGGCGGGTTGTCGCCGAGGTCCAGCCGCACGATGCTGCCAGGGAGCGGTTGGCGCCGGGCAATCCAGATCGACCCGTCCACCGGGTTCGGGATGATGCCATAGGCGAAGGCGGTGAAGCGCGTATCGAGCGCCGGGTCGATCGCGTTTCCGGTCGACCGCGTCAGCTCGCGCTGCGAGGTCGTCGGTTCGTTCCAGGGGCGCGTGATCCGCCCGTCGCCGTTGGTGTCGACCACAGTCGGGCACCAGCCCTGGGACGCCCGCTCGTCGCCGGTCTCGTCGTAGGCCCGCGTGTTCAGCCAGCCGACGACATCTGTCGACCCGCTCAGCCAGAGCGTGTCGTCGTCATCCTCGGCGAACTGGAGATGATGGGTCTCGAAGCAGGTATCGATCAGCACGAACTTCTCGGCCCCGGGGTCGTAGTACGAGATCTGTCGGGTGTCGCCGATGTTTCGCTCAATCGGGAAGTACTGCGCAGACGAGTGGTCGGATCCCTCCTTGCACCAGTCGGGATTGTCGGACGGCCGGATCCACTGGGTGATCCAGACGCGGCCCTTGTCGTCCATCATCGGGTTGTGGGCGCTGTAGGACTGGTTGGTGGGTCGGTCGTTGCCCCAGTAGGGTGACGGCGGCGGCCCGCTGCCGCTCCTGGCCGACCGGCGTTGAGCTTGACGCTGGACGCGCGGCGCCAGGTCCATCCGCACCGAGTGGTTGGCGACCGGGTCCATGATGACGAGGCCATCGCCGCCCACCCCGTAGACCGGTCCATCCGGATACAGGCGCGGATTGCGCTTGTCGGTGGCGATCTCGTCGTGAACCGATCCCCAGGCGCTGCCCCAGGCCCACATGGTCAGCACGACGTTTCGTTCCACACCCTGTGGCCGTGGAGGCGGTGGAGGCACCTCACCGGCCGTGATCCGATCCGTCCAGTCGGCGAACATTTTGATGGTGCGATCGCGGCCCAAGCGGTCGAGCTGGGCCACCATGCTGGCTCCGGCGCCGCCGACCTGAACGCGGTGGTCCCAGGCATCGAGCGTCGAGTCGAAATCCTCGATGTTCGGAATCTCGCGGGTCGCCTTGTTGCCGAGCTGGTGGCACAGCTCGCAGCGATCTTTCAGGATGTCGATCCACTGGGCCTGGGTCTGCATCCGCTCAGGGATGCCGTTCCCGTTCGGTCCGGTGCCGGGGAACTCGCTGGGGGGCGGCATCTCCAGCAGGGAGTACCAGTAATTTCCCGGGTAGACGTCGGCGGCCTCATTCGGTGTTGCGGCCACACGCGCCGTCAGTGTCAGGTCGTCGCCCGGTCGCGCCCCTGTCTTCTCAGAGTCGGCCAGGCCGTAACCACGCACCCACACCTGGTAGGTGGCCACCGGTATGTCCGGAACCACGAACCGCCCGGCATCATCGGTGACGACGATCTTCCGGAAGGTGGTGTCGAAGTCGTCGGTCTCGGCGATGACCCAGACACCTGCCTCGGTGCCGTTCGTCCCCTGGACCACGCCGCTGATGTCATCGGCGCTCGCCGCGGCGGTGCTCGTCATCCACAAGAGGATGCCGACCACCAGACACAACGCCGCCAGCAGTCCTGCCCCAAACGTTTCACGCATGCTCGCCTCCAGCTCACGGAACCAGTCTCAGGGTACGGACTAAGCCTCTCAGTCTGTATGATCCTGGTCATACGCATCCAGCGTGAACGAGATGTTTGCGTTGGCCGCTACTGGCGCTGGGGCGGAGGGTCATTCCTCGATGCCCAGACAAGGAGGCCGACCCATCCGATTACCGTCCAGCCGAGGAGGAGGGTGAGCATCCCAATCTTCTCGGCGTCGCGCTTCTCGCGAAGCCTCGCCAAGATGTACGGAGCGAAATAGACAAAAGGGGCGGCAATCAGCACAAAGAAACCTTCCATTTTGGGGCCTCCAGTCGGTCTTCGAGCGCTCCTTCTGTCAGAAGTCGTAACCAGATCAACGTTCTTCCCACACTCTCAGGGACTATGCGTCACGACGTCATGACGGGAATCATACGGCCACGGTCACGAGACGAGTAAACTTGCAACGGGGGTGATCGGCTCATGCGGACAACCAATCCTGTTGTACCGCGTCTCGCATCCGCGTCTCGCATCCGCGTCTCGCATCCGCGTCTCGCATCCGCGGCTGGCAGTAGTGGACGCATGGGTCGACCGTTCTTTCCCTGCTGACAGGTGCCCTGAGACGCCGGAATGCGGCGCCATGGGGTACAGTCTGGCCAGGCTCTGGGGTCTTGTCCGGACGGTTGGCGCTGAGAATAAATGGGTGGAAGCGATGAGTACGTTTGAGGTGGAGGACACAGTTGGGGATGTCGTGGCGAGGCGCCCGGTGCTCTCGCGCGCGTTCGAGCAGGCGGACATCGACTACTGCTGTCACGGCAGGAAGACCGTGGAAGAAGCATGCCGCGAGAGGGGACTCGACCCGCAGGCATTCGTGGCCATGCTAGATGTAGCCGCGCCGTCCGACGGAGAGGAGCCGATGGCCGACGCCGCCGTGATGTCACTCACGGAGCTGGTTGACCACATCGAGCGAACCCACCACGCCTACCTGAAGGCCGAGTTCCCGCGCTTGGACGGGATGACGGCGAAGGTAGCGTCCGTCCACGGTGACAAAGANCCGCGTCTCCAGGACGTGCGAGACACNTNNCTCGCGCTGGCCGGCGAGCTGTCACAGCACATGATGAAAGAGGAGCACGTCCTCTTTCCGATGATTCGCCAGCTCGACGCAAGCGAAGAGACCCCGGTGTTTCATTGCGGCTCGCTTGGCAACCCGATCCGCATGATGAAGCTGGAGCACACCGCGGCGGGGTCGGCGCTGGAACGGCTCCGTGCGCTCACCGACACCTTCACGCCGCCGGAGTGGGCCTGCACTACGTATCGAGTCCTACTCGACGCGCTGGCCCATCTCGAGCGCGACCTACACCAACATATCCACAAAGAGAACAACGTGCTCTTTCCCCGGGCGCTCGAGATGGCAGAGCAAAAGCGGCGACCCACGGAACACTAAGAGAAACCGACGACCAGGCGACGAAGCGACGACGCGATGACGCGCGCCTTCCCGTGCTGGGTACCCACTCAGCTCACCACTGCCTGCGGTGGAGCCACCATCTGCTCGAGCGCGGTCAAGAAGGAGGTCATGTCCTTGCCGACGACGTCCCCCACAAGACAGTCAATGAGGGCCGCCCGCTGGTCCGGGAAACGCCGGGCAAACTCGCGAAAACTGAAGTCCTGGTCGTAGAAAGCGGAAATGAGACGCTGGATCACGTCAAGTCCCGACTGCAGCGTAGGCTCGAACGCGCCAAGCCGGGCCGCTGAGGGGTCCCCGGCCTCGAGTGCCTCATGCACGCAATCGGCGGCCAGCTCCGCCGATGCGAGTGCGAGAAACAAGCCGGACGAGTAGATCGGATCGAGAAAGCCCCTGGCGTCACCCACCATCACCCAGCCGTCGCCGCAGGTATCTCGGTTTTGGTAAGCGAGCTGTCGCGTACCGCGGATTGCCGCCACTTGCTCTGCCGACGCCAGACGTTCAGACAACGGCCGACAGGCCATCACCTCGCGCGTGAACATGTCGTCGATCTTGTCCGTTGCCGCAAACAGGTAGTCTGGCGACGCCACGATGCCCACACTGACGATGTCGTTCGGCAGCGGGATGTACCAGAACCAGCCGCGCTCTGCAATCACATAGATGGTGGTCTCGCCCGCGTCGATGCCTGTGCCTCGTTGACCGCCGCGGTAGTACGACCAATAGGATGCCTTCTCGAGACCGGGGACGGGCCCTTTCAGACCGAGCTGCGACCCGATGACCGTCGCACGACCCGATGCATCGACAACGACCCGCGTGGCGACCTCGTACGGCTCGCCGCCAGATGGTTGGACGCGCACGCCGACGGCTCGACCATTGTCGAACAGGACGTTGCTGACCCTGGTTGCCATTCGCACCTCGACGCCGCTGTCGCGCGCGTTGTCGAGGCACATCTGGTCGAATTCTGAACGCTCGACCTGCCACGTGCGCGCCTGCTCTCCTTCAAGGACCTCGGAGAAATAGAAGGGGTCCGACTGTGCGCCGGACGGCGACACGAATCGCACGCTGTGCTTGGCGGGAAAGTGCGAGGCCTTCAACGCGGGAAGCAGTCCAAGCCGATCCAGTACGCCATAGGTGTGAGGAATGAGCGACTCCCCGATATGGTAGCGCGGGAACTTGGAGTGCTCGACCACGAGACACCGGTGCCCATCGCGCTGGAGCAACGTCGCCAGCGCGGCACCGGCGGGCCCTCCACCAACGACGACGACCTCGAAAGGCAGATTCGATTCTGGACCGTGTTTCACGGCGAGCCTCCGGCGAACAGAGCGGGAGACCGCACTGCTAGTCGGACTGTGCATCGGGCGTTCGATAGTGCGCCATGACGGTCGTCACATCCAAGTCCGTGGTGGCGGCGCCGGCCATGAGAACCGGTCGACAGGAGTGAGACGTCCGTTCGCGGTCGCATTTCCAGTCTCCTTGCGTGACCGTACTCATGACCGGGACCACTAAGAGCTCACGCATGACGAGGATCATGGCGAGCGTAAACATCCGGGGGGTAACCTGGTCGGGTAAGGAGGTTGAATGTGATGGTTCCGCCGGGCAGAAGGAGCCCTCAGACCCACAGCGCGAGAGCGAAGAAGTGATGGGTCTCGAGGGCGTACGTAAGGAGGAGCTGGCGGCTAGGCGTGGCGCCTCAATTCACCCTTGCTGGTCGGTACGCCATCAGCCAACCGAAGGGCCTTGAGCCAGACGGCTCTGCTGGGGCCACCCAAGCCGTCAGCGTCGTTCGAGCCTGCCGATCACGCGGGAGGGCGTCCAGCCCAGTTCCCCTTCCTGGACCCGTTTCGAACTCTGTGTCTGGCGCAGGACGCGGATGTCGAACAGATGTCAACTGAGATTTGTCAGTCGACTGCGGCCGCCTGACTCGCCCCCCGCGGCAGCGGCCGTCACGCCAACGACAGTCGACGGGCTTCATATGAGCTTCGCTCTCTCTTAACAAGTGGAACGGCCACAGGGGGCAGATCCGCTGTGGACACGACGCTCTTCTCGGACCGGCTGCAGCAGGTCGGCGCCGGTCCCAACATCCGGCGTCTGGTCGGGCGGTTCACCCGTGAGAGCGACGACCTCATCCGATACGAGTACACCGTGGACGACCCAGTGCGCTGGACCGTCCCCTGGACCGCCGCGATCTCGCTGCGGGAGACCGTAGGTCCCATGTTCGAGGTAACCTGCCACGAAGGCAACTACGCCATCGAGAATATCCTTCGTGGCGCCCGCGCACAGGACGGGACGCCAGACGCCGCGGTGGTCGCCGGGCTTCATCTGCACGGACTGTGAACCGCCACGATAGGGCCGACGCGCTGGTCCGGAGGCGAACCGGAGGCAAGAGAGATGAACAGACACTGGATGTTGGCGCTCGCGACAGCGGTGGCGATCATGGCGGCGGCGCCCGTGGTCGTGGCAGGCCAGGCTCAGGACGGCTGGACGGCGCCACGCACACCAGGCGGTCGACCCGACCTGGGAGGCATCTGGGGTAGCGACTCGGCCACGCCGCTGCAGCGGCCGGAGGCCCTTGGTGACCGGGCGACGCTCACCGACGAGGAGGTGGCAGCGTTAGAGGCGCATGCAAACGCCTACGCGAACACGGGGGGTGACGCGGTGTTCGGCGACAGCGTCTTCCTGCAGGCGCTGGCCGCGCTGGAAGCCCCCACTGAGGAATCGCCGGACGCCGCCAGACCGCCGTTCTGGAGCTACGACCACCAATGGATGGAGGGCCGCTGGTTCGACAACCGAACCTCGCTGATCGTCGATCCTACAAACGGGCGCCTGCCGCCGAGAGCCGCCTCGGCTGAGGGTCGACCTGGGCGGGCCGCACCCGAGCCGACTCGACCGGAGTCGGTCACCGCCGAGCTGGCGCGTCTGGACCGCGGGGTGCTGTGCCGAGGCGGGCGGCTCCCGATGAGCGGACGCGGGTACAACAGCAACTATCAGATCTTCCAGACGCCAGGACTCGTTGCGATTCAGATGGAGATGATGCACGACACGCGGCTGATTCCGATCGGCGAGGCGGCGCCGGACCAGCTGGGCCCACGGCAGGATCTGGGAACCTCGCATGGGCACTGGGACGGGGACACGCTGGTGGTCGAGACCACCAATCTGACGGGCGGAGTCAGCGGCTCGTCACGCGACGTGCGGCTGGTCGAACGGTTCACACGAGTGGGTCCCGAGCGGCTGCAATACGAGTTCACCGTGGATGACCCGTCCACCTGGACCCAGCCGTGGACCGCCCGCATCTTCATGCGCCCGGCCCCCGGCACCGGAGTCATCTACGAGTACGCCTGTCACGAGGGGAACTACGCGGCCGAGCTGACGCTGCGGTCCACGCGGGCGGCGGAGGCGGCGCAGAGCAAGTAGGGCCGAGTCGCTACGGAGCCGCCTGGCGCACCACCTCGACCACGTTCCCGGAGGGGTCGTCGGCCAGGAACATACCCGCGCTGCGCTCCCGGACGCGCAGACCACCCGCCTTGACCCGCTCGAGGACGGCGTCGAACTCGGTCGAATAGATGGCCACCACCGGGTTCTCGCTCTTGGCCAGTGGTGCGATGCCCTTCGGCTCGAACAGGGCGACGAACATGCCTTCACCGACGTCCATGAACACCTCGTCGAAGGTGTCGTTCTCGATCCGCTGCCCTGGCTCGGCACCGAAAATCCGCACGAAGAACTCTTCCGCCTCCGCTCTGTCGCTCACGATGAGCCTGGCGCCGCCCACGGCCGGTGCCCCCTCCCGCTCCACCAGCTCGATGGCGTTGCCGCTCGGGTCGCGAACGGTGGAAAGCCGTACCCCGCCGGTGGCCTCACCCGAGAGCACCTCGAACGACTGCCCCGCCGCCTCGAACCGCGCAGCCACGTCGTCCAGGTCGGGCAAGAAGACGACCGAGACCGGATAGGGGCTCTTTTCCACCGATTCCTTCTCGGTATATGCCAGCAGCCCCATCCGACCGTTCTCGGTCCATCCCATGAACGGCTCCACGAGCCGCCCCTCGTCGACGAAGCGACGCAGCTCCGGCAGGCCCACCAGGTCCTCGTAGAACGTCTTGCTGATGCTGACGTCATCGATGGTGAACTTCGTCGTGGTGACGGTGTGGGGCGACGCCGCGCCCTGCGCCACCGCGGCGGTTGCAACCGTGAGCGCGGCCAAGGTGAACAGCGGTAGCAGATGGCTGAACTGTCGCGTCGTCATTGAGATCTCCTTTGTGTCCTGGCGCACAGCTTCAGCCGTACGATCGCAGATGAGATGAGAGGGCCAGCCTCCAAACGGGGTATCTTGCGGTCCCCAAATCAACCACGGGCTCAAGGCCCAAAGGAGGCTGG
>PBRZ01000015.1 GCA_002726085.1 Acidobacteriota bacterium | reverse complement strand
AGCCAGGGTCGGCGCACCACGGGCCACATCCTTGCGCCGGAGCGGATCGTCGCCCGCCGACACGACGCCAAGCAGTTGGCGAGCCCGCCGGCGCGCCTGGTCGAGCGTCACGACGCCGACCCGATCGATCGTCGCCCAGCGCACGCGGCCGGTCGGTAGCCGGTATTTGACGATGAATGACTTCGTGCCAGCCGGCGAGACTCGAACCCCGAATCCCTTGATCTCGCTGTCCCAGGTCACATACTGCGTGCCCGGCCGTGGCTGGAGTGCCTCGATCGCACGCTGCTTTAGACGACCTGCTGATTGCACATCAGCACCCTGACACCGCACATCTAGCTACCATATAGCTACCATACGGGTGCGGATTCGCGCGGAGCCATGCGGGCATGGTAGCACGAGACAGCCTATTTATAGGGTATATGCGTGTGCCTGCGGGAAAGGTGCAGACGGCCTAAATTGATTCATGCTCAACGGCTGGCTCACCGCTGTGGCGGTGTGGTGCGAGACCGGCATGTCGCCCGCTCGGTTTCTTCGCGACCAGGCGCCGCACCTGTCAATCAACTACCTGGCCAGTCTCTGTCTGGTGACGTTGCTGGTGACCAACGCGACCAGTTTCGGACTGGCCGCGGTCGGGCTGCTGGTGCCGCTGTTTGTGCTGTCGCACGTCTCGTCGAAGATTGCCGTTGAGCAGACCGAGACCCGTGCCGCGCTGCGCGACAGCGAGGCGCGGTTCAGAGAGCTGGCCGAGAGCGTCAACCAGGTCCCGTGGCGGGTCCAGACCGATACCGGACACGCGATTTATGTGAGCCCGGCCTACGAGCGCACCTGGGGCGGTGGTGTCAAAGGGCAGGAGGCGTCGCACAACGACTGGAGAGATGGGATCCACGCCGACGACCGCGACCGCGTCGCCAGGGCGTTCCGCACCGCGGCCACGTCGGGTGGGGTTGATGTCGATTACCGCGTCGTGCGCTCCGATGGCGCCGTCCGATGGATCAAGGACCGCGTCTTTCCGGTGACCGATCCTGACGGCGTAGTCCGCCGCGTCGTCGGGATCGCCGAAGACACGACCGAGCGGCGGTCACTCGAGCAACAGCTGATCCAGTCGCAGAAGCTGGAGGGCATCGGCCGCATGGCGGGTGGTATCGCCCACGACTTCAACAACATTCTGACCGTCATCGTCGGTCGCACCGGCAAGCTGCTGGGTCGGGCCGTCCCCACCGATCCGGTTGCGGGCGAGTTGCGCGAGATCAAGGCTGCTGGCGAAAAGGCGGCGGCCCTGACCCGACAGTTGCTCGCCTTCAGTCGACAACAGGTGTTGGAGATGACCGTGCTCGATCTCAATGGTGTCGTGCGGGATGTCAACGCCATGCTGAAGCGGTTGATCGGCGAAGACATCGTCATGGACATTCAGCTCGCCCCCGACGTGGGGCGCATCGAGGCGGACGCAAGTCAGCTCGAGCGCATGCTGGTGAATCTCGCCGTCAACGCCCGTGACGCGATGCCCCTGGGCGGGAGCCTTGTCATCGAGACCTTCAATCGCATCGTGCAAAAGGGGCAGGTGGAGGAGGTCGCGATTGCGCCGGGCCGCTACAGCGTGCTCGCGGTCAGCGATACGGGGTCCGGGATGGATGAGCACACCCGGGCACACGTGTTCGATCCGTTCTTCACGACCAAGGAGACCGGCCAGGGGTCCGGACTTGGTCTAGCCACCCTGTATGGCACGGTGAAGCAGCTCGGCGGGTACATCAGTTTGGACAGCGCGCCGCGGCACGGAGCGCGCTTCGAGATCTATCTGCCCCAGACGACCGAGCCGCTCGGCCAGACCCGGCAGCCTTCCACCGCGGAGTCTTCCCAGCCGGCGCAGCAGACGGTGCTGCTGGTCGAGGACGACGAAAGCGTACGCGCCGTCGTCGTGGACATGCTGGAGGAGGGCGGGTATCGCGTGCTGGAGGCCGAAGGTGCCGAACGGGCGCTCGAGCTGGCGGAGGGTGACGACGAGACCATTGATCTCATGCTGACCGACCTGATTATGCCCGGCATGAGGGGGTGGGAGTTGGCTGCGCGCTTCAAGACCACCCGCCCGGAGACCGGGGTGCTCTACATGTCGGGCTATAGTGAGGAAGCGGTGCTGGGTCAGCACGGCGCGAAAGTGGCGCGAGAAGCGCTGATCGCGAAACCATTCACCGATGAGGCGCTGCTCGAGCGTGTGCGCCGGGCGATGAGCCCAACCGGTCCCGCGCCGCGTGGTCCGCGGGCGCTGTCACACGCACAGTCGCCCGGCGATGCCGCCGGCACGAGCATTCAGGTTCATTGATCGGATCGGCGCCGACGAAAAAGTTGATCCAAACGTGACGATCTCGCCCATCGGAGATGTCTAGGCGGCCTCTCGGCCCACACCCGGATCGTTCGGCTGCAGGATCTTGCTTCCCGCCCAGATCATACCGGCCAGCAGCATCAGCAAGACCAGCCAGCCCATCGCACCGGTGAACATGGCGCGGCTGAAGGCGGCCCAGGTGATCGGGAACTGACTCAGCACGCCCCACCGTTCGGTCGTCCAGTGCCAACTCGTGTGGGCGACAAGCGCGGACAGGAGGATGGTGCCCATCCGCTCGGCGACCACATACCGAAAGAGCAGATCCAACGCCGGAACAAGCAGGACCAGCACCAACAACTGGCCGAGCTCGACCCCGATGTTGAACGAGAGCAGCGACGTGAGCAGGTGTGAGCCGGCGAACTGCAACGTCTCGCGGAGCGCGAACGAGAACCCGAAACCGTGCACGAGCCCGAAGATGAACGTGATGGCCCACCGGCGTCTCACGTTGGCTCCGGTGATGTTCTCGAGCGCCATGTAGACGATCGACGTCGCGATCAGGGTCTCCACCAACGGTGGAAACCAGAGCGCATCTGGCGCCAGATCGTAGGCCGACGCGATCAGGGTGACCGAATGGGCAACGGTGAACGCGGTGATGATGACGGCAAGGGCGCGAAACCGGCGAAACGGGATGACGAGGCAGGCCAAGAACAAGAGGTGGTCGGTGCCGTCGAGAATATGCTCGAAGCCCATCACCACGAACCGGAGCGCCGCCTGGTGCCAGCGCGGGTCGAGCCTGACCAGCCCCGGGTCGCCATGGAGCTCGAACGCCCGTTCCGCTCCACCCTCGGGCAGGAACCGTAGGACGGTCACGACCCGGAGCCCCATCCGCTCGAGGCTGGGTCGGATCGAGAACTCGGACTGAGCGGATTGGATGCGGTAGTCGAACAGCACATCGAGCATTGCCTGCTGCCAGACGAGCTGTGTGTCGGCTTCGAGCAGGGGTCCCTGCACATGCTCGAGTGCGGTGTCATAGCTTTCGAAGGCGGGATTCGACGGCGTCGATACCTTGATGGCGGCGATCGTCGGCTCCGAAAGCTGTGTGCCATTTTCGAAGATCCGGACTTCCTGGCCAATCCAGAGCATTGCGGCGTCGGTAAATTGATCTCGCTCGCGCGCCGTTTCGAAGTCCAGATAGCCCGGCCCGTAGGTCGGGAACGACATGTCCGACAGCGCTTCGAGCGGTACCCGCACGAGCAGACGCAACCGCTGACCCTCCGGTTTCACGAATGCACGAATCGTCACATCGCCTGGAATGTCGTGCGCCGATTGTGTGGCGGGGAACACAAACATGAGGCCTGCCACCAGCGCGATCAACGCGATGGGGCCGGCTGGCCGGAAGCGTCTTCGGCTCGTCATAGTTGGCACGGTGTCGAGGCTCAATTGTTCGAAATCGTTGAACAACTGGTGGATAGCGCCTCAGTCGGATCGGAAACCGGTCCCCGGCGGGGACGTGATCTTGCGTCTTTCGAAAATATAGCGCAATTCAATTAGATTGCAAGTATACTGGCGGCTTCCGCGAGGGCCACGGAGCCTCGAGCACTGGGGCTTCTTCGTTCGACTTGAGGTGGGAGGAAGCTGATGAATCGGAAGCAACATCTTCTTTTCGGAGCTGCGCTGGCCGTAGCGGCGCTCGTGGTCGCCTGTGCCGGCGGCGCCGAGGAATCAGGTGGCGGCGGCGCTGGTGCCGCGTCGACGGCGTTGTCGATGGACCCCAACGACGGAGTGCCGACCTTTGAGGTCGATCCGTTGTTTCCCAAGAATCTGCCGAATCACTGGCTGATGGGACCGACGATCGGTGTCGATGTCGACTCGCGTGACCACATCTGGGTCGTGCATCGCAACACACCTGACCAGTTCGCGGCGACCACCGAGATCGGACTCGCGCAGGACCCGCCGCTGAGCGAGTGCTGCCAGCCGGGGCCGCCGGTGCTCGAGTTCGACCAGGAGGGCAACCTGGCCGGCAGTTGGGGCGGTCCAGGGACCGAGACCGGCGACTACGGGTGGCCCGTGTCGAACCACGGCATCACCGTGGACGGCATGGACAACGTCTGGATCGGCGGCAACGGCGGTCCGGACTCGCACGTCCTGAAGTTCGACCGGCAGGGCAATTTCCTCATGCAGGTCGGCAGCCCCGGCGCGCGGATGACTGGCCCGGAGCGCAACGGCAATCCGACGCCGCAGCGTGACAGTAACTCGATGGACAGCTTCGGCCGTGTCGCGAAGATCGGGATCGACAACGACGCCAACGAGGCGTATTTCGCTGACGGGTACTACAACCGTCGCGTCGCCGTGGTCGACATGGACACCGGGGAGATCAAGCGCTACTGGGGCGCGTATGGCAATGAGCCGGAAGACGATCTGCCGGGTCGGTACGAGCCGGGCGGCGAGCCGGCGCCGCAGTTTCGCGGGCCGGTCCACTGTTCCGAGATCTCAGACGACGGTCTCGTGTATGTCTGTGACCGCTCGGAAGACCGGATCCAGATCTTCCAGAAAGACGGCACCTTCGTGGAGGAGCACATCATCGCGCCGGCCACCCGTTCGCAGGGGTCGACCTGGGACATCGACTTCTCGCACGACCCCGAGCAGAAGTACATCTATCTCGCCGATGGCCAGAACATGAAGGTCTACATCATCGAGCGGGCCACGATGGAAGTTCTTACCGCGTTCGGGGACGGTGGGCGGCAGCCCGGCATGTTCTTCGCCGTTCATAGCATCGCGGTCGACTCAATGGGCAACATCTTCACGACGGAGACCTACGAGGGCTCGCGTCTGCAGAAGTTCACGTTCAAGGGCTACGCGCCGGTTCCCGCCGGTGCGCAAGGCACGAACAGCCAGGGTGTGCTCTGGCCGACGAACTAGCGACGTCGACCCATTCGTCGTAGTCTCAGGCCGGTCCGCCGCGCGTGCGGTGGGCCGGCCATTCGTGTGTCTGGGAGGTTCCATGGAGTGTTGCTGTTTCGTCAGGGCTCGCCGGTTCGTGGTGCCGTCACTGTGCGTCGTGTTGCTAACAGCCAGCGGTCTCGTCGCGGGCGCGCGCCAATCGGTGCCCACCGAGGAGGAGTATGGCGCGCTGATGACCGAGATCCGCTTCACCGTGGGCGACACCGTGCAGCACGTGGACTCGCGCTACTGGCCAGAGCTCGGGGAGGACCTCGGCAAGCTGTTTCCGATGTTCGAGCAGGTCGAGGCGTTCTGGACGGCGCGTGGCGCCGACGACGCAGTCGGGTTCGCCGGCGAGGCGCTCGCCGCCCTGAACGCGTTGGATGAGGCGGGCGCGGCCATGAGCGTGCCCGCCGCCCGCGCGGCCATCACCACCCTCCGGGGCACCTGCGGGCCTTGCCACGACGCTCATCGCGAGGAGACGGCCGACGGCTTTCGGATCAAACCTGGGTCGTAGCAGGCAACGTGGATCGTTGACCGACGAAGGGGATGGGAGCCGGTGTGGAGCCCGTCCCTTCTTTGTTGTGCGCCGGCGTTTTGCGTCAGATGTCGAACGGTGTAGGCTACGGCGATACTGGACCTGGACGTGCGACATGTCCTCTTGAAAGGAGTCTGCTATGCGACGTGCGATTCGTCGTAGCTGCCTGGTGTTGTCAATAGCGATCGGTCTCGTGGCGACTGGTGTGGCGAGTGTAGATGCTCAGGGTCGGACCAGGGGAAAGGTCACCGACGAGTGGGATAACGGGCTCGAAGGGGTCACCCTGCTCGCCGAGCCCGAGGGGACCGGATCCGGTGGACCGCAGACCACCACGACCGACGACAAGGGCGAGTTCATGTTCGTGGGGCTGGCGAGAGGCGACTGGTCGTTTACCGCGACGGTCGATGGCTATCAGGGGGTACGCCTGATCAGCGCGATCAGCCAGCTCAACACCAATCGCCCGATCGAATTCGAGCTGCCGGCGCTGGCGACCGGCGGGCGCTTTCGCGAGCGGACCGAATTCGAGGCCGACGGGGGCACGCCGAAGTTTCGATTCGAGGACGATGGCACTTTCGAGTTCGAGGATGCCGATGGGGAGGGTGAGGGGACCTACGGCATGGTCGAGCAGAGCGCCATCCTGATCGTGCGTGACTACGACGGACCGGACGACAAGTTCAGCGTTGCGAGTCCAGTGATCGTTCCGTTCGGCGACGCGATGTTCACCAGCTTGACCTACGAAGGGGCGACGTTACCAAAGAAGTAGTCGCGGGCTCCCGACGGGGCGCGCGGAGTCGAGGATGCCGAGGGTCACCACCCGTCTGATCACCTGCGTGCTGGCGCCGATGTGGCTGTGGATCGCCGCACCGGCGGCCGCCGAGGTCATCCGGATCGACATCACGTCGCGTGAGCCGTTTGGCGACGCGGTCACGTCGAGCGTGGGTCCCTACGAGCGCTTGCGCGGGCGTGTCGTCTACGTGCTCGACTCCACCGATGAGGCCAACAGCCGTATTGTCGACCTCGATCTGGCGGTCACCGACGACCAGGGACGTGTGCAGTTCTACGGCGACATCGAGATCATCGCGCCGGTCAACCGCGCGCAAGCGCAGCCGACGATCCTGTATGTCGTCAACAACCGCGGCCGGCGCACCTGGGGCTCGGAGCCGTTCTTTCTCAGCCGTGGTTACGTCACGGTGTCGAGCGGCTGGATTGCCCAGGTGCCGGTGAGTCGGGAACTGCTTCGCCTCGAAGCGCCGGTTGCCATCGACCCGGACGATTTCATCCCGGTAGTGGGATTGGTCCGGGCCGAGTTCTCGACCGACGTGGCAACCGACCGTCTGCCCGTGTCGAATCAGCTGGCCTACGAACCGGTTACCGCCAGCCTCGGAGAGGCCACGCTGACCCGGCGTCTCCGAGAGAAGGACCAGCCGGAGCCGGTCCCGCGCGACAGGTGGCAAATCGGGGCGCGCTACGACGGCGTGGACGAGGGCAGTGGGCTGGTCGAGCTCGAGATGACCCTCACCGGCGGTTTCGAGCCAGGGTTCATCTACGAGCTGATCTACGAGGCGCGCGGCTCGGTGGTGCAAGGGACCGGGTTTGCGGCAATGCGCGACGTGGTGTCCTTTCTCAAGTACGACGATTCCGAGATGAATCCCTTGCGTCGTGCCGATGGGGCGCCGCTCGCCGAGCGTGTCATCGGGCATGGCTTGTCACAGAGCGGTCGGGCGATCCGGATGTTCCTGCACGAGGGATTCAATGCCGACGAGCGGGACCGCCTGGTGTTCGATGGGGTGATGCCGACCATTGCCGGTGGTGGGCAGGGGTTCTTCAATCATCGCTTCGCGTCGCCCACGCGCACCGCGACCCAGCACGCCGGGCATCTCTACCCGGCCGACATGTTTCCGTTCACCTACGGGGACGAGACCGATCCGTTCACGGGGCGAACCGACGGACTGCTGCGTCGAGCACGCGCCAGCGGCACGGTGCCGAAGGTGATGCACCTCGACACTTCGTCGGAGTATCGCCACCGCAGCGGCTCGCTCGTGGTAACCGGCCCGCTCGGGCAGCGCGACGCCGTGCTGCCGGCCGACGTGCGCGTGTATGTGTTCGGAGGCGCCCAGCACAGTCCCGCACGGGGGGGCTCCGATCGCGGGCAGCATCCGCCGAATCCGAACAACTACCGGCCCGTGCAGGAATCGCTGTTTCTGGCGATGGACCGGTGGCTCACCGACGGTACCGAGCCGCCTCCGAGTGTGTACCCCCGTCTTGGCGACGGCACCTTGGTTGCCTGGGAGGCCGAGCCATCCGGCTGGCAGCCGTTGCCTGGTGTCGCCTACCCGACCGTCATTCAGCAGCCGGAGCATCTGAACTACGGAGAGGCGTTCGAGCGTTTCCGCAGAATAGACCACCACCCGCCCATCCGGACCGGAGAGGCATACACGGTTCGCGTGCCGGCGCTCGACGCCGACAACAATGAGCGTGGCGTGCTGCGCCTTCCGCGTGTCGAGGTCCCAGTGGCGACCTTCACCGGATGGAACCTCAGAAATCCGGCGATCGGTGCTCCAACCGAGCTGCTGGACCTGACCGGCAGCCGTATCCCATTTCCGGTCACCTCTGTCGAACGGGCTCAGTCGAACGATCCCCGCCTGGCGGTCGCAGAGCGGTATGCCGACTTCGAGGACTACCTGCGGCGATACATGGCCGCGGCGGAGCAGCTCGTTTCGGACCGCTATCTGCTCCCGGAGCATCTCGCGGGTCTCAAGGCTCTGGCCCAGGAGCACCGGTCGTTGTTCAAGGAGTGAACTGAAGAAGTCGGAAGTCAGAAGGTAGAAGTCAGAAGGAATCCGGAGCGCTTCGGCGTCCCCACGTCCGCTGGCGCGGACGACCCGATCGCGGAGAATGACAATGAAACGGTCTCTGTCTTACGTCGTTTGGTTGCCGCTGCTGACGCTTCTGACGGTCGCTTCCGCTGTGACGCAGGCGCAGCGGCCAGCCAATACCGTCGAATCGATCGAGTACATGGTCGAGATGCGCGACGGCGTGAAACTCGCCACCAACATCTATCTTCCCGAGGGAGACGGGCCGTGGCCGGTAGTGCTCGCCCGGACGCCTTACAACAAGGCCGGCAGCTCCCGGGGGGCGCGCCGCTATGTCGACAACGGCTACATCTACGCCGTGCAGGACCAGCGCGGGCGGTTTCGGTCGCAGGGCGAGTACGTGCCGCACGAGCACGAGCTCGCCGACGGGTACGACAGCGTGGAGTGGTTGGGGGTCCAGCCCTGGTCAAACGGGCGCATCGGGATGACCGGCGCGTCGGCGCTCGGCATCGCTGGCAACCTCGCGGCGGCGGCCGATCCGCCCCATCTCCGGGCCGCCTACTTCAGCGTGGCGCCGCGCAGTCTGTTCTACGAGGGACGGTTCGTCGGCGGGCTGTTCAAGGAAGAGGACACCGGTGGCTGGATGCGCGGGCAGGGCGTGAGTGAGGACGAGGTGACCGCCTATCGGAAGCGTGTGGTGCTCGACAAGCGCTGGCAGGAGACCGACCTTATCTTTCATCGCCACAACATCGACATCCCGATCTACAACGCCGGCGGCTGGTACGACCTGTTCGGCTACGGGACCGTCATGAACTTCAAGTACCAGCAGGAGTGGGGCCGCGAAGGCGCAAAGGGCAACCAGAAGGTGATGGTAGGGCCGATCGGTCACGGTCCGCTGTCGGGCGACCTCGAGTATCCGGAGTCTCGCCTGGGGTCGGATGAGGAGCTGCGGTTCTTCGACTACTGGCTCCGTGGCATCGACACCGGGATCGCGGGCGAGCCGCCGGTGAAGTACTACATGATGGCCTCGGCGCGTAAGGGGCATCCGTCCGCCAAGAACGGGTGGCGGACAGCCGACCAGTGGCCGCCCAGCGCCAGCCGACGCGTGCGGTACTACCTGACCGAGGCCGGCGGGCTGTCCACCCGGCCTCCGACCACCGTGACTGCGTCGACGACCTATGCGTTCGACCCGTCGGACCCGGTGCCGACGCTCGGCGGATTGAACCTGCGCGGGCAGCGCGGCCCGATGGACCAGCGCGACGTGGGAGAGCGCACCGACTATCTGCGGTTCCAGACACCGGTGCTCGAGGAAGATCTGGTGGTCGCCGGGAAGATCGATCTGGAGCTGTGGGCGTCGAGCGACGCGCGCGACACCGACTTCATCACCAAGCTGGTTGACGTCTATCCGGACGGCTACGAGGCACTCGTGCTGGACATGGGATTGCGGGCCCGGTTCCGCCACGGTCGCCGAACCGAGGACGTGAAGCTGCTGACGCCAGGTGAGCCGACTCGGATGAGTATCGATCTGTGGAACACCGCGATTACGATCGAGCGAGGACACCGGCTGGCGGTGCACCTGACTTCGAGCAACTACCCCCGCTTCGATGTGAACCCGAACACCGGCGAGGCGGTGGGTGAGACAACGATTGAACCCCGTATCGCCAACAACACGATCTATCACGACGCGAATCATCCGACGGCGCTGCTGTTGCCGGTGATGGATGAGGCGTCGCCTACGTTGGCGCTCTCGACCAGCCAGAACGATCAGCCGTAGTCCAAAGCCCAAGTCTCCGATGCGCTTCAAACCGCTCGTCGCGTCCATGTTCCTGCTGCTGCTGGTGAGCCGCGGGCTCTCGGCACAGGGGCTGCCGACGGCACCACCCGAGCAGCTCGGGCTGGCGCCGGATCGCCTCGACCGGATCGCGACGCTCGTACAGGATGCCGTCGACCAGAACGAGGTGGCCGGCGCGGTGACACTCGTGGCCCGGTTGGGCAGAGTGGCGCATCTGGAAGCGGTCGGGCTGCGAGACATCGAGCGCGGCGCGCCCATGGAGACCGACACGTTGTTCCGGATCGCCTCGATGACCAAGGCGGTCACCAGCGTGGCGGTGATGCAGCTTTATGAGACGGGGGCGCTGATGCTGACCGACCCCGTGTCGCGGTATCTCCCGGCATTCGCCGAGATGCAGGTGCTGACCCCGACCGGGGGCGGGGCGCCGTATACCCTGGAAGCGACGCGTCGGCCGATCACCATCAGGCATCTGTTGACCCACACGTCGGGCCTCAGTTACCGCTTTTTGGCTCCTCCGCAGCTGGCGTCCCACTATCTCGAGGCCGACATCACAGACGGGCTGAGTCAGGCGGATGGCACGATCGGCGACATGGTCGACCGCCTGGCTACGATGCCGCTGGTCCACGAACCGGGCGCGCAGTTCACCTACAGTCTCGGTGTCGACGTGCTGGGACGGGTCATCGAGGTCGTGACGGGTACGACGCTCGCCGACTACATGACGACCGAGATCTTCGAGCCGCTGGGGATGGTCGACACCTCGTTCTTCAAGGACTCGGCGGAGGCCGGTCGGTTTGCGGCCATCTACACACCGAGCGGAGACGGTATCGCCAGGGTGTCCGAGAGCCCGGTGGTGAGCGCCGATCGACGGACCATTTACTCGGCCGGCTATCCGTATGGGGAGTATCAGACCTACTTCTCCGGTGGAGCCGGTCTGACCTCGACGATCTCCGACTACGCGAGGTTTCTCCTCGCGCTCCTGAACGGTGGAGAGCTCGATGGTGCGCGTGTTCTGGGCCGCCGCACGGTGCAGCTGATGACCCGCGACCACACGGTCTGGCTCGGGGTGCCGGAGGGTGGACAGCCGTTCGGTCTGGGATTCGCGATTTCCCCCGACCCTGGGATGACAGGGGGGCCGCGGTCGGAAGGTGCGTTCGGCTGGCTCGGGTTCTTCAACACCGTCTACTGGGTGGACCCGGCAGAGCAGCTCGTCGCGATCATCATGACGCAGCTCTACCCGAACAACCGGTCGCAGTTGACCGACAAGTTCGAGGTTGCCGTCTACAGCGCGATTGTGGACTGAGGAGTGAGCCCTACAGGAGTCAGAAGGCAGGAGAAAGTGGAGCGCCAGGCGCCCGATGCGCGCATGGCCGTATTCTTGTCTCTGACTACGGTAGCAAAGGCTTTGCTACTGAATCGCCAACAGCTCGACGTCGAAGACCAGCGGCGCCCCCCCTGGGATTCCCGCGGCGGGATTGCCGCGGTCGCCATAGCCGAGATTGCCTGGTATCCAGAACCGCCGCTTTTCGCCGACCACCATCAACTGTACCCCTTCGGTCCAACCGGCGATGACGCGATCGAGCGCGAACGCGATCGGCTGGCCACGGTCCACCGAGCTGTCGAATTGGGTGCCGTTGGCGAGCCAACCCGTGTAGTGGACCACGACAGAGGACCGGGGACCGGGGTGCTCGGCGCCGGTTCCGGCTTCCAGCAGCTTGTGGGCCAGCCCGGACGCGGTTGTTTCCGCATCGGCCGGCGCCGCCGCTACGTCGTCAGGGACCGGTACGCCCTGGGCCGACGCGGCGGCGGCAAAGCCGACCACGACCACGGTCAACACCACGAACTCGGGAACAAGCAATCGAATCAGTGTCATCATGGGAGGGGATCATACCGTAATAGAAGACAGGAGGCAGGGGGAAGCCTGTGGGCTTCGCGAGCTTCTTGCTCGAGGGTGCCGCTATGCAGGGAGTGCGTGTGTCGCCAATCATCCGAGCGTGTGTGGTCGTGGCCGGTCTGTCGATGCTGGCGGTGAATGCCGCTGTTGCGCAGGAGCTGTCAGACCCGCCAGACAAAGACCAGTTCTGGCCGCAATGGCGCGGGCCGCTCGCTACCGGTGTCGCTCCTCATGGCGACCCGCCGGTCGACTGGAGCGAGTCCAGCCACGTCCGGTGGAAGGTCGAGATCCCAGGACTCGGGTCGGCCACCCCGGTCGTCTGGGGCGATCGACTGTTCGTCCTCACGGCCGTGCCGACCGGTGCGGAAGCCCCTTCACGGGACGGCCTGTTCACCCGCCTGCGACGACGATTCATGGGGGGCGTCGGGGCCAGCCAGGTGCAGCGGTTCATGGTCCTGGCGATCGACCGACGCGACGGGCGCGTCGTCTGGGAGCGCGTGGCTCGGGAGGAGCTGCCACACGAAGGCACTCACCAGACCGGCACGTGGGCCTCGCCCTCGGCGGTTACCGATGGGGAGGTGGTGTGCGCCTTCTTCGGGTCGCGCGGGCTTTACTGCTACGACCTGGCAGGCCAACCGCTCTGGGACACGGACCTCGGCGACATGCGGATCCGACTGGGATTTGGCGAAGGGGCGTCTCCGGCGCTCTACCGGGATCTGCTCATCGTGCTCTGGGACCACGAGGGCGACTCGTTCATCGTGGCGTTCGACAAGCGCACCGGCCGCGAGCGGTGGCGCACCCCTCGCGACGAGATGACCTCCTGGACGACACCGCTGGTGGTCGAGCACGGGGAGGGCGCTCAGGTGGTGACGAGCGCCACCGGCGCGGTGCGGAGCTACGACGTGGCGACCGGCCGGCAGCTGTGGCAGGACGAGGGGGTGACGCTCAACGCGATTCCCTCGCCGGTGGCCGCCGATGGGTTGGTGTTCGTGACCAGCGGATATCGCGGCAGTCGCCTGGCGGCTATCGATCTGTCTTCGGCGCATGATGACATCAGCGGGTCGAGTGCGGTGCGCTGGTCGGTGGATCGGGACACCCCGTATGTCCCGTCGCCGCTGTTGCACGACGGACTCCTCTACGTGCTGAAGAGCAACAACGGCATCCTGAGCGTCTTCGACGCCGGCACGGGAGAGCGACACTACGGTCCCGAGCGGTTGCCCGGCATCCGCAGTGTCTATGCCTCGCCGGTTGCCGCCGCCGGCCGCGTGTATGTGACGAGCCGTGAGGGGACGACCCTCGTCCTTCGCGCCGGTCCCACCCTCGAGGTGCTGGCGACCAACACGCTCGACGATGAATTCGACGCGTCACCCGCCATCGTCGATGATGAGATCTACCTTCGAGGTCGGCGTCATTTCTACGCGATCGGGGCGCCGTAGCGGCCGCACCCTGCTTCTCGACATCGGGCGTCCCGCGACGTGCCGGCGCTATAATCAGCGTTTGCTTGGCGGCGTGGCGCCTCGAGCCGAGGCGGTTCCCAGACCGGAACGACACACGAGCGACGCGTGAAAATCACCTACATCACGGCGGGCGCGGGGGGCATGTATTGCGGCAGCTGTATCCGCGACAACGCGCTGGCGACCGCGCTGACCGGGCGTGGCCACGACGTGACGCTCCTGCCGCTCTACACGCCCACTCGCACCGACGAGGAGAACGTCAGCCAGCACCGCGTGTTCTTCGGCGGTATCAGCGTGTATCTGGAGCAATACGTCTCGCTGTTTCGCAAAACGCCCTGGCTGCTGGACCGGCTCTGGGAGTCGCCGTGGCTGCTGCGGGCGGTCGCCGGTCGAGGCGTCCAGACGCAGCCCGACCAGCTCGGTGCCCTGGCGGTGTCGGTGCTCGAGGGCACGCATGGTCACCAAGGGAAGGAGCTCGACAAGCTCGTGCACTGGCTGCGCGACCAACCGCGGCCCGACGTGATCGACATCTCGAATTCGATGCTCATTGCGATTGCCGGGCCCCTCAAGGACGCGCTGGGGTGTCCGATCAACTGCACATTGCAGGGCGAGAATGTGTTCATGGAGGGGTTGCTCGAGCCGTATCGGTCCCGGGCAAAGGAGTTGATCCGGTCGCACCTCTCCCGCGTCGATTCGTTTGTCGCCGTCAGCGACTACTACGCCGGCTACATGAGCCGGTATCTCGGGATTCCCGGCGCCAAAGTGCATGTGGTGCCGCTCGGTGTCAACGTCGACCGGTTCGCGACGGCGCAGGCGTCTGCCTCGGCTCCCTTCAGCATCGGGTATCTTGGTCGGATCGCGCCTGAAAAGGGGCTGCATCTGTTGTGCGATGCCTACCGCGATCTGCGTGAGCGCGGCGCGCTCGAAGGGTGTCGTGTCGAGGTAGCCGGCTATCTGGGGCCGGAGCACACCGCCTACTGGCAGTCGATCGAGCGCGAGGTCAGGGGGTGGGGACTGGCCGACGAGATTCACTACCGGGGCGAGCTGGATCTCGATCACAAGGTGGCCTTTCTGCAGGCCCTCGATCTGTTCGTGGTGCCGGCGGTCTATGACGACCCGAAGGGAATGGCGTTGCTCGAGGCGATGGCCTGCGGGGTGCCGGTCGTGGCGCCTCGGCGCGGCACGTATACCGAGTTGCTCGAACGCACGGGCGGTGGGGCGCTCGTCGAGCCGGAGAATCTCCTCGGGCTCGAAGAGACATTGCAGCGGCTCGCAGGCGACCGTGCGCTGTTGGTCGAGTTGAGTGCGCGCGCAGCCGACGGTATCCGGGAGCACTACAGCACCGGTGAGATGGCGTCTCGCGCACTCGACGTCTACGAGCGCCTCGTCCGGTAGCCAGGCTCTTCAGGGCCGTCGCGGTCTCCACGCCAGCAGCAGCACGACGACAACCGCCACGCCTAGCCAGCGCTGTGGCCCGTCCACGAACACCACGGCGCCGTTGACGATCATGAACAGAAAGAAGCTGCGAACCGGCAGCTCGATCCAGGTGGACCGGTGTAGGTTGCCTTCGGCCGCCCGGTTCCACCACCAGACTTCAGCCAGCCAGACGAGACCGAACAGATAGTTGAAATACAGCCCGCCACCCCACCGTAGGCCGGTCACCGCCTCGGTCTGCACCGCCGTGTCCGCGTAGGCGACAGCGTGACTCCACCCGTAGTGGACCCCGAACGCCAAGAGGACGTGGGCGAGGAACGCCGCCCACCCCATGCCTAGTAGCCACGGGCCGGCTACACGGCTCATCGCCGTCGCTCGGCGACGTTCGAGTTGCGCAGCCGCGTAGAGCGCGAGAGCCAGCCAGATGGTGACCCGGGTGAGGAGTTCGTCCATGAGTCGTCCATGAGGAGAAGCGCAGCGCGCCCTCATTCTACGCGTCGACCCGCGAGCTATAATCTCGCGTCCCGATCACAGTGGGAACCGGTTGGGGCGGGAGTTCCCGAAGCCCGGAGCCAGACGCCCGTAGCCTAGGTCAGGTTACTCTGTTCTATCATAAGCGCCTTATGTCATACTGAGACATGGACGCCGGAGTCAGAGCCTACCTGGCGCGAATCGGTCGGCGGGGCGGTCGGAAAAGCCGGCGCGTGCTCGACCCGGCCACCGCGCAGGCGATGGTCAAGGTGCGCGAGGCGCGTCGAGCCTATCGGCGTTTCCACACCGAGTGCTTCTGGTCCTGTGACCCCGCCTATCGAATAGGGTCGGCCGACGTTCCGTGGGTGGCCCTGCAGCTCAAGCGCTATGGCGGACGGGCTGCGTGGGACGTGGCTGCGAAGCTATGCCACTAACCGATTTTCAGATGGCACTGGCGGAGGTGCTCGCGGAGAATCGCACCTTCGACTCGTACTTGGCAGGCGGCGCCGCGATTCTGATCGAGCCCCACACCGTCCGCTACAGCAACGACCTCGACTACTTCCATGACTCCGAACGTCGGGTCGCGGATGCGTTTGCGGCCGATCGGAAGCTGCTCGAGGACCGCGGCTACAGCCTGCGCATCGATCTGACCCAGCCGGGGTACATCCGTGCCATTGTAGGGATGGGAGAGAAGACGACCAAGGTGGAATGGTCGCACGACTCGAGCTGGCGGTTCATGCCCACCGTGCGAGATGAGCGGGTTGGGTTCGTGCTGCATCCGATCGACCTCGCGGTGAACAAGGTGCTCGCGCTGGCCGGGCGGGACGAGCCAAGGGATCTGCTCGATACGATACACCTGGGCGCCACCGTGCTGGGGCTCGGTCCCTTGTGCTGGGCCGCCTGCGGCAAGGACCCCGGATTCACACCTCTCTCTCTGCTCGAGCTGCTGCGTCGCCGAGGCCGGGTGCGTCCCGACGAGCTGGCCCGGCTCAATCTCGCAGAGCCAGTGGACCTACAGGCGTTGAAACAGACGTGGCTTGCCGCGCTGGATTTGGTCGAGCCGTTTGTTGCAGTCCGCCCACCCGACGAGGTTGGGTGCCTCTACTACAGCGTCACCGAGCAGCGATTCGTCGACCCCGTTCGGGCCGCGGACGCGGTGCCGCATTTCGGTCGACCCGGAGGGGTGCTTCCGCGCATCGAGACCGGATGATGCCTGTAGTGTGTAGCAAGATTCGTCGAGCCGGCAATTACCAACGCTAGTGCTTCGGAGGGGCCAGACGAGTTGTGTTCGAGCCAGTCATTCGCTACCGCATCATCAGGCGCCTGGGCGCGGGTGGCATGGGCGAGGTGTTTCTGGCCGAGGACCGGTCGCTCGAGCGTCCGGTCGCCATCAAGTTCGTCTCGCGGTGGCTGCAGGACGATCCGGTGGCCCACGAGCGGCTCCGCCGGGAGGCCAAGGCGTCGGCGGCGCTCGATCATCCCTACATCTGCAAGGTCCACGAGCTCACCGAGCTCGATGGCCGAACCGGCATCGTCATGGAGTACGTGTCGGGCGAGTCGTTGCTCGACGCGTCGACCAAGCGCACGCTGACGACCGCGCGGGTGCTCGAGCTGGCCGGCGAGATTGCCGAGGCGCTCGAGGAAGCGCACGCGCATGGTGTCGTGCATCGTGACCTGAAGCCCTCGAACTTCATCCTGACCGACCAGGGGCACGTGAAGGTGATGGATTTCGGGATGGCGCGGCGGCTCGTCCAGACCGAAGGCGGCGGGCGGGACCAGAGCCTGACCGAAGCCGGCAAGGTGGTTGGCACCATCGTCTACATGTCGCCCGAGCAGCTCCTGGGCCAGGAGGCCGACCCCCGCTCCGACATCTTCTCGTTCGGTGTGTCGCTGTTTGAGCTCCTCACCGGCGAGCACCCGTTCCGACGGCCGCGGCAGGCGGACACCATCGAGGCGATCCGGCACGAGCCGCCGGTGTCCCTGCCGCCGAACATGCGAGCCAAGGCCGACTTCGCGCTGTTCGACCGCCTGTTGGCGAAGGCGACCGACGACCGCTACCAGACGTTCACGGAAGTTCGCGCCGAGCTGCGGCGGCTGCGAGACGCCGCGGCGGCGGAGACCGTAGGCGAGCCCGAGCTTGGTGCCGGTGGAGCCACCCAATCGACGGCGCGCCGAACGCCGTATGTTGGCCGCGAGACCGAGCGGACCGAGCTCGAGGCGCGACTGGGTGAGGCAATCCGGGGCCGGGGCGGGTTGCTCCTCCTCGGCGGTGAGCCGGGCGTCGGCAAGACGCGTCTGGCCGAGCAAATTCTCGACGCCGAGCTTCGGAAGGCGCTGGGAGAGGCGGCGCCAGAGGTGGGGCGGCTGCTGCCAGACCTCCGTCGGCGGTTTCCCGACATGCCCCAGTCGCTCGAGATGCCACCCGAGCAGCAGCGCCGGTTTCTCTTCAAGAGCATCGCCGCATTTTTCGAACGCGCCGGCCACGCGCGCACGCTCGTCGTACTGATCGACGATCTGCACTGGGCCGACGAGTCGACGCTCCTTCTGCTCCGGCATCTGGCTCCGCAGCTGGAAACGATACCGATGCTGGTCCTCGGCACGTATCGGGACGTCGAGCTGGACCTGCAGCGCCCATTTGCCGAGGTCCTCGAAACGCTCATCCGTCAGCGGTTGGCCAAGCGGATCAACGTTCGCCGGCTACCCGAGGCCGGTGTGCGCGACATGTTCGCCGTGCTCGGTGGACCGTCTCCGCCGCCTGCGCTGGTCGAGAGCATCTACGACGAAACCGAGGGCAACCCGTTCTTCGTGGAGGAGGTGTTCCATCACCTGGCGGAGGAGGGTGTGTTGTTCGGCGAGGCCGGGGCATGGCGTGCCGACCTCGATGTCGAGGAGCTCCAGGTGCCGGAGGGGGTCCGTCTCGTGCTGGCCCGTCGCCTGCGTCGGGTGGGTGACGACACGCAGCGTGTGCTGACCTCGGCGGCGGTCGTCGGACGCAGCTTCAGTTTGCGATTACTCGAGGCGCTGGGCGATGCGTCGGACGATGCACTGCTGATCGCCCTTGAAGAGGCCGAAGCGGCGCATCTAATCGTCAGTGCCCCGGGGCGGGATGTGCGGTGGGAGTTTTCACACGCGCTCATTCGTCAGACGCTGGCCGACACCCTATCGCTGCCGCGCCGGCAGCAGCTGCACGGGCGGATCGCCGAGGCGATTGAAGCCACGAGCAGAAATGCCCTCGACACACACGCGGCCGAGCTGGCCCATCACCTGTATCAGGCGGGCACCTCCGTGGATGCCCAGAAGACAGTGCGCGTGCTCGGGCGAGCGGCGGGTCAGGCGTTGGAGCAAGGCGCGTTCGATGAGGGGCTCACACTGCTCGACAACGCGTTGAGTTTGGCGTCCGAATCCGAGATGGCAGTGAAGGCGGCCTTGCGGCTGGCCCGCGGCGGTGCGTTGCAGAGTCTGGCCCAGACCGAGCGCGCCCTGACTGACCTGGAGCAGGCGGCGTCGCTCTACGAAGAGGTGGGTGACGTCGAGGGGACCAGTCAGGCCTGCTAGGCGTTAGCGTTTCTATGCGGCTGGCGGGCCGAGAACGCCAGGGCGATCGTGGTGGCTCGTCGCGGTTTGGAGATGGTCGGGGATCAGCCAGGCGCCGCGCGCTGCCGGTTGCTGGGGGCCGCGGCGTTTGTGCTGGGTGCGGCAGGCGAGGTGGCCGAGGCGCACCGCTTGATCGCCACGGCCATCGCCGAGGCGGAGTCGCTCGATGACACGCGGTTGCTGGGACAGCTGCTGAACTTCAACGCCCTCATCGGTCTAGCCTCGATGGCCGGACGCGAGTGGGCGATGGTGGCAGAACGGTCGGCAGCATTGCTCCACGATTCTGGAGATCTCTGGGAGTGGGTGCAGGTGGTCGGCTGGAGGGGCATGGCCCGCTGGTGTGTCGGCGATACAGAGCTGGTCGAGGAAGCCGTGGACGCCGAGGCGACCGCGGAGCGGGTTGGGGGGCTGGGCGCGATCGCCGTCATCAGGATGGCGCGGGCGGTGAACGCACTGAGCCGGAGAGGCGATCTCGAGGTGTTCGAGGCGTTCGCCCGCTGGTACATCGATTTCAGCGAGCGGAACGACTTCCCGTGGAAGATGGTCGGCGCCTCCTGGTTCGGTCTGGTGAGCTTCTGGCGCGGACAGTGGGATGAGGCGCGCACACACGTCGCGCAGTCGCTCGAATTCGAGCGCCAGATGCGGCATCCGCGAACGGCCTGGAGCATCTGGTCAAACGCGGTGATGGTCAAAGCATATGCGGGTGATGGCGACGTCGGGGCGCTGCTCGACGAGCGGGCGTCGTTTCTGCCGGAGGCCGGCAGGCGCAACTCGAACGGCGCCTGGGGGCTCCTGCTCAGGACGGTCGAGGCCCGGGTGTTGCTCGGACAGCACGAGGCGGCCGCGTCGCTCTACCCCCTGGTGCTCGAAGCGCTCGATACCGGGACGGTCATCGAATTCCAGTCGATGGAGTTGCTACAGAAGGCCGCGGGCACCGCCGCCGCGGCCGGCAGCCGATGGGAGGTCGCCGAAGAGCATTACCGCACGGCGATACGACAAGCCGAGGAGCTGCCCCACCAGATCGCCCGGCCGGAGGTGCGGCGCTGGTACGGCCGGATGCTGCTCGATCGAGATGCAGCCGGCGATCGGGAGCGGGCTCGGGCGTTGCTCGGCCAGGCAGCCGACATCTACGAGCAACTCGGCATGCCGCGGCACCTTGAGATTGCGAATGAGATGCTGAAGAACGCTCTGTAGGAGGCAGGAGACCACCGGAACGGGGCGTTTGCTCACGGGTTGCGGTTGAAGTCTCGTCGCTGAAGCAATCTTGACAGCATGTATGACGGCTTGTCATGATGCTTTGATGCGAACCACCGTGACACTGGACGCAGACGTCGAACGGATGCTCCGCGACAACATGCACCGGACACGCCGGTCGTTCAAGGAAACCTTGAACCAGGCGATCCGCGCTGGTCTGACTGCTCGGCGGCCGCCCAACGGGAAGGGCAAACCGTTTGTCCTCGAGGTGCGTTCGATGGGGTTGCGGCAGGGCATCGATCCCGCGGCTTTGAACAAGCTGGCCGACGAGCTGGAAGTCGACGCGGTAAGAGCACTGGCTGGCCGCTCGACGCGCACCGAGTCTGCAAATTGATTATCCCGGATGTGAATCTGCTGCTCTACGCCTACGATGCCGAGTCGCCGTTTCACGCGCGGGCGACATCGTGGTGGCTGGCGTGTCTCGCGGGTACCGAACCGGTCGGGCTGGCCCATGTGGTCATGTTTGGCTTCATGCGTGTGAGCACCAGTGCCCGTGCGTTCAGGAACCCCCTGGGCGCATCCGAAGCGGCTGGCCATATCCGTGCTTGGCTGGAACAGCCGGTCACCGAAGTCGTACTGCCTGGCCCCGGCCACACCGGGCACGTCCTCCAACTGCTGGACGAGCTTGGCACGGCCGCTAACCTTGTGACGGACGCGCAGATCGCAGCCATCGCCATTGAGCATGACGCTGTCGTGCATACGTCTGATGCCGACTTCACGCGGTTCCCGGGTGTGCGCTGGCTCAATCCGGTCGCCGCCGCCTGATCGAGCACCTGGTGGCGTAGGGTGCCTTTTCCCATGGCGAGAGCTGGAGTGAACACGACTATGACGAGACCGCTACTGATCGCATCGGTCACGCTGCTCGCCGTCAGCGCTCTGTCATGCGGGGGGCAGCCGGCTGATGAGCAGCCTGTGAAACCCGAGTCGGCGCCCGCAGAACAGACCTTGGCGTCGCCGCGCCTCTACGTCTTCGATTGCGGCAACCTCCGCGTCGCTGACCCGGGCCGGTTCTCGCTCACCATGGACGAGGTGTCGACGCTCGATCTCTCGGTGCCGTGCTACCTGATCGAGCACCCGGCGGGCACGTTGCTTTGGGACGCCGGGCTCTCGGACAGCCTGGCCGAGGGGTCGCCGCACACCCAGGAGAACGGGACGGTAACCACCGTCACCACGACGCTGGCGGCTCAGCTCGAGGAGCTGGGGTTCACGCCGGCCGACCTCGACTATCTGGCGTTGTCTCACCTCCACTACGACCATGCCGGCAACGCCAACATGTTTGCCGGATCGACCTGGCTGGTGCAGCGGCCGGAGCACGAGGCGGCGTTTGGCGACGCACAGGGGTTCTTCGACCGCAGCCTTTATGCTGACTTGGGCACGGCCGAGACGGTGATCCTCGGCGGCGACCACGACGTGTTTGGCGACGGCAGTGTGGTCATCAAGTCGGCGCCGGGTCATACCCCTGGTCACCAGGTGCTGTTCGTGAAGCTGACTGACCCGGGTCCGGTCGTGCTCAGCGGCGACCTGTATCACTTTCCGGAGAACCGGACGCTGAAGCGGGTGCCGACGTTCAACTACGACGAAGCGCAGACCCTCGAGTCGATGGACCTGGTCGAGGACTTTCTGATCGACACCGGTGCCAAGCTCTGGATCGAGCACGACTCGGCGGCCAACGCCAGGTTGCGCAAGTCGCCGGCCTTCTACGAGTGAGGCGGGAGCCGTGTCCTAGCGAGCGTCCGGCGGGTCGGTTGGGGCCAAGGTGCGCCGCATGCGCTCGTGGGTAGCCAGTGTCCGCATTGCCTGGTCACGCGCTGACACGATCGGGTCCTTGACGGGCCATGCAATCGCGAGCGCGGGGTCGTTCCAGAGAATCCCGTCTTCGCCGTCCGGGTTGTACGGCGCATCCGCCTTGTAGAACAGATCGGCCGGTGTATCGTCGAGCACGCAGAAGCCATGGGCGAATCCGTGCGGAACCCACAGCAGCCGGCCGTTCATGTCGGACAGCTCCGTCGAGTGAGTCTGGCCGAAGGTCGGTGAGTCCGGTCGAATGTCCACCACGACGTCGAAGATCCGGCCCCGCGTGACGCCCACCAGCTTGCCCTGCGCCGGGGTGTGTTGGTAGTGCAGTCCGCGCACGACACCGGGCCTGGAGCGCGAGTGGTTGTCCTGCACGAAGTCGGTGGGGAGCCCTGCGGCCCGGAACCGCTCGAGGTTGAACCGCTCGACGAAGAATCCCCGTTCATCCCCGTGGACATCGAGCTCGATGAGAAGGAGGCCGTCGATGTCGAGGCGAGTGACTCTCATCTGTGTCTGGTTTGCGAGGTTCGTGCGGCGTGGGCCGAGTCGGTCGATCATAGCGCAAGCGCATCACCGATCTCAGAACGAGAGACGTACTGAGTCGTGAAATGTCGGCGCGCCGTATAATTTGAACCATCCTCTTGCCGGAGTGAAGACGGAGGACCATGAGGACATCCTCGGCATCGGCGTTCCTGATCCTGTGGCTCCTGCCAGGCTGTGTATCGCAGCCCGGGGCGCAGGTTGCCCGGTCTTTCGAAACGCCACCGGGTGCGACCGTCTTCGAGGCGCCGCTCAGGGAAGCCCTGGCAACCGCCTGGGCAGCGCGTCCCACAGACTACACGCCACGCACCCGGCACCTGCTGGAGGACGGGGCGCCCCGTTACATCAACCGTTTGTTCCTCGAATCCAGCCCCTATTTGCGGCAGCATGCCCACAACCCGCTGAACTGGTATCCGTGGGGCGACGAGGCGTTCGAGCTGGCGCGCGCGCTGGGACGTCCGGTCCTGCTCTCGATCGGCTACTCCACCTGCCATTGGTGTCACGTCATGGAGGAGGAGTCGTTCGACGACGAGGAGATCGCGCGGTATCTGAACGAGAACTACATCGTCATCAAGGTCGATCGCGAGGTACGGCCCGACCTTGACGCCATCTACATGAGCGCTGTGCAGCTGTTCCTGCAGGGGCGGGGCGGTTGGCCGATGACGGTCTGGCTGACGCCTGACGGCGAACCGTTCAGTGGCGCCACCTATCTGCCGGCCCGCGACGGCGATCGTGGCGTGGCGGTCGGTTTTTTGACCATCGCGCGACAGCTCAAGCAGGCGTATGACGAGCAGCCGGACCGGATCGCTGAGGTGTCGGCCGAGGTGGCCGCCCGCATCCGGGACCTGTTGGCGCCGGGCGCCGGTGGCGACGGGTTGCCGACCGCGCGGNCGTTGCATGCGACCGCCGCCGCCTATCGAGCCGGGTTCGATGAAACGCACAGCGGTCTCGCGGCGCAGATGAAGTTTCCAAGCAGCCTGTCGGTTCGCATGCTGCTCCGGCATCACCGTCGCACCGGCGATGCCGAGTCGCTGGCGATGGCGACCCGCACACTGGAGGCGATGGCAGCGGGTGGAATGCACGACCAGGTGGGTGGGGGGTTTCACCGGTACTCGACCGACCCGGAGTGGCTCGTTCCGCACTTCGAGCAGATGCTCTACGACAACGCGCTGCTCGTGCCAGCTTATCTCGAGGCCTATCAGGTGACCGGCCGCGAGGACTTCGCCGAGGTGGCGCGCGACATCCTGCGCTACGTCGAACGCGACATGACCTCACCCGACGGGGCGTTCTACTCGGCGACCGACGCAGACAGCCCGGGTCCCGATGGGGAACGTGAGGAGGGGCTGTTCTTCACCTGGACGCCCGANGAGATTGCCGCGGTGCTCGACGAGGAGCCGGCGCGTGTTGTTTCCGCCTACTACGGTGTGACCGACGACGGCAACTTCGAGGGCCGGTCGATACTGCACACCCCACGGCCACTGCCGGGCGTGGCAGCCGAGCTCGACATACCGGAGGACTCGCTGCGCCGGACGATCGCCGAGGCGCGAGAGCGGCTCTACGCGGCGCGGGCCACCCGCCCGCCGCCGCTTCGCGACGACAAGATCCTGACTGCCTGGAACGGATTGATGATCTCGGCACTGGCCCAGGCCTCGCTCGTGCTCGACGAGCCGCGGTATGCCCAGCGCGCGTCGCGCGCGGCCGGCTACCTGCTAGTCACGCTTAGGCAGGATGGTCGGCTCTTGCGCGCGTCGCTCGACGGTGTCGCACGACACACCGCCTATCTCGACGACTACGCGTTTCTCATTGCCGGTCTGCTCGACTTGTACGAGGCGGACGGCGATCTGCACTGGCTCGACGANGCGCTGGCGCTCGATGCGGTGCTCGAACGGGACTATGAGGACACCTCTGGCGGCGGGTTCTTCCGGACCGCGGTCGATCAGGTCTCATTGCTCACCCGAGAAAAGCCGACGTATGACGCCGCCGAGCCATCGGGCAACTCCGTGGCGGTGCTCAATATCCTGCGCCTGCATGAGCTGACGAGCGATGATCGATACCGGATTCGCGCCGAGCGGGCTTTTGAGGCGTTTGGCGCCGTCCTCTCCCGGAATCCGTCGGCGGTGTCCGAGATGTTGCTGGCAGTCGACTATCAGCTCGACACACCGAAAGAGATCGTGCTGGTGGTGCCGACCGGCCGGGACGACGCGGCGCCGTTTCTGGCCGAGCTCGGGGCGCGGTTCCTCCCCAACCGGATACTGACGGTGGTTGGCGAGGGTGCCGAGCTCGAGCGGCACGGGCAAGTTATTCCGCTGCTCGACGGGAAGACCGCGCGGAACGGGCAGACCACGGCCTACGTCTGCGAGAACCGCATCTGCGACCTGCCGACGACCGACCCGACGGTCTTCGCGACGCAGATAGCGACCGTGCAGCCGCTGGGTCCGCCCGACTAGCAGGCCGTGGTGAATGCCCCGCGTCGCACCGAGACGGGCGATGCGTCGCCCGAAGACATGGCAGGGTGCTGAAAGATGCCGAGCGCGGTTTTCTGGCGAGGCGTTCGTCTGGCCAGGCGCTAGTGTAGTGCGTCCGAAATAGGGGGTACTAATTCGTGGCGCGGCGCCCGGCTGGCCAGGCGCGACGAGGGAGCAAATTGGGCATTTGTGACCGAGGAGCAACGCCGCCAGGCGGGATGCCCCGCCGCGAAGTCATGACCCTTATTTCGGACGCACTGCACTAGGAGCGAGCAGCCAGGCGGGCTGTGACCCCGGTCAGCCGAAGCCGCGACGCCGTCCAGACGGGCACCCCGCCAGGAAACCTAAGGCCCGCTCGCCCACAGATGTTGGTCGGTTCGGATGTAGAACCGCCCGTGCGCGATCGCCGGGGAGGCCAGCGCTCGCTCACCGAGCGGATTCCGGGACACGATCCGCGCGTCTGGCCCCGCCTCGAGCACGACCGTTTCCCCGTCCTCGTTGAGCAGGTAGATGTGCCCGTCGGCCGCGACCGGCGACGCGGTGTAGACCCCATTGAGCCGCGTGCGTGAGACGGACTCGCCGGTTGCCGGATCGGTGACGGTCAGGATGCCGTTCTCGGTTGCCATATACAGGAGTCGGCGGTAGAGCAGCAGGGATGAGACATACGGCGCGCCGGTTGCCCGACGCCAGCGGACATGCGTGGCGTTGACGTCGCCACTTCCCCCGACGTCCACAGACAGATACGGCCCGCTCGAATACCCCGTTGTGGTGTAGAGCACGCCGTCCGCGTAGACCGGCATCGCCGTCGCCAAATCGACGGTCGTGCCGGCTCGCCAGCGTTCCGCGCCGGTTTTCGGGTCATAGGCGTCTATCCACCGGCTCGAGTTGACGATCAACTGGTCCCCGTCGGCTGCCGGCACGACGAGCGGGGTGCTGTAGGCGCGAAGGAGCGGGTCCCGGTCGACCAGCCACCGTTCTTCGCCGGTGGCGCTGTCGAGGGCCAGCAAATAGGCGGCCTCCGGATGGTCACATTGCAAAATCACCAGGTCCTCGTACAGCTGCGGAGAGCTGCCGTGACCCCAGAGCACGT
>PBRZ01000014.1 GCA_002726085.1 Acidobacteriota bacterium | reverse complement strand
GATCAGGATGGAGCCAGTCACGCCGGAGATTGGGCGCCCGTATTACCGGGCCCTGTCCCACCTCGACGCGCTGGCGATTGTGGAAATCGACCCGGACTCCCCAGACTCGGAGCCCGGTTCGAATTCTTTGCAATGGTGGAGGCGGCGGGAGTCGAACCCGCGTCCGAAGATACGTCCCCACGGGAATCTACATGCGTGTCCGCGCTTTAAATTTCACCACCTGTGTAAAAACGCGACCAAAACCACCGGTGGCTGAGCGTCAGAGAATCTCGCCGTGACCCGTCGGCGCCCCGGGTCGTGGCCAGCCTGCTGTATGACGTTCCGTCCCACCCCGCAGGCAAAGGCGAGGGGAACGTCGTCGCCTAATTAGGCGGCGAAAGCGAGCTGCGTGTTCGCAGTTATGGTGTTTTCCATCGGATTTACGAGTCGATGGTGCTCGGCATGCATCCCGTGTTCGCCTATCCCCGTCGAAGCCGTGTCGCCCCCTTCTGGCTGGTTCGAGCGCGGGCGTCGTCACCCGCGGCTCCGATCTCGGATGTTCCGAGACCGACCCCCTTATTGTAGCAGGAGCGAGGCAAGATCGGGGACTGGGGCGGGCGGGCCTGAAGGCCCTTGCTACCGTTGGTGTTGGTGGTCGACTGGCGGCGAAGCCGTGGCCAGCTTGACGCGTTTTCGGACGCCACACATAATTCGGGACAGCTATGGCGCTTGAAGACGACGTACAGCAGTCCGCCGAGCAGATGATCGAGCGGATTCGCGAACAGTCCGAGCAGGATATCCGTGGGTTCGTCAGTGAGGTACTGACCTCTGCGGCCAGGGAGCGGGCGACGGTACTCGACGAGACACGCCGCGCGGCAGACAGCGAGCGCCAGAAGGCGTTGCGCGAAGAGAGCGCTCGGGTCCGGGCCGAGGTGGAGAAAACTTGGGCGGCCAAGCTCAGGGAGACGACCGAGGCGGGGGAGCAGCGGTTCGGAGTGGACCTGCGGACGGTGCGCGAGCAGGCGGACCGGCATCTGGTCGAGAAGGTGGCAAGCGTGCGGGCTGAGGGGCAACGGGTGCTCGAGGCGGCGCTCGAGGCGGCGCAGCACGAGTCGGGTCGCGCGCTGGCGCTGCGGATTGGCCAGGTCCGTGAAGAGGCCGAGCGGACGATTGCAGCCGAGCTTGCCTCGGCGCCGGCGCAAGCGGGCCCCGAGTCAGCGCCGGTCGAGCGACAGACCGACCAGATCGTGAAACGTGTGCTCGAGGGTGTGCGGCGGCTCGACCAGACGACCCGTCTGACCGATGCGCTGGATACGCTGGCTGTGCTGGCCGGCGACGAGGCGCCGCGGGCGGCGGTGCTGATCGTCCAGGACGGCCGTGTGCGTGGGTGGCGGTTCATCGGTTTCGGGCCGGCGCTGGACCAGGGGGTGGACAATGCCGAGACCCGGCAGGTCGACCTGGAGTTCGGCGAGGCCGGCATCGTCGGCCGAGCCGTCGTAACAGGCGAATCATGTGCGGTCGTGTCCGGTCCGAATGGAGTGCCGGGCGATGCCGAGCCGGCGTTCACGACGCTGCCGACCGGGGTCCACGCCCTGGCGGTGCCGGTCCTGGTCGGCGGACAGGTGATGGCGGTTGTCTACGGGGACGATAGCGAGCGGCGACCTGCGGAGGCCTGGCGCGAGTCGCTCGAACTACTGGCGCGCCATGCGGGACATTGTCTGGAGGCGTTGACGGCGGCGCGGGCCGCGCAGCTGGCACTGTTCGACGCCGAATCGATCGGCGTCGAAGACCTCGGGCCAAGGCTGCCGTTCGAGGAGTCTGGCAAAGAGGTGCGACAGTAGAAGACCGCAGCCATCGCTAGCAGTCCGTGGTGAAACCCGGCGTCGCACCGAAACTGGCGATGGGCCCGGCTGCCAAGGCACGACGAGGGAAAATACCGGCAGTATTTGACCGAGAAGTAACGCGGGCAGGCGGGATTCAGCGCCAGTTGAATGCAGCGGGGCTTTCACCACGGGCTGCTAGGCGCTAGCTCGGTTGTGTCGACATTCCCGGAGCAAGGCTTCAGCCCTGCCTCGCAGGCCTGAAGGCCTGCGCCACAGAAGCAACTCAACGGATTCTGGGTTCAGTTCGCGGCTGCAGGCACCCGCAGACTCTGTCCCATCCGGATCAAAGTGTTGTTGCCCATGCCGTTGGCCGACTGGATGGCGCGCACGCTCGTGCCGTGCCGCGCGGCAATGCGTCCCAGCGTGTCGCCGCTCGAGACCCGGTAGGTCAGGTAGGTCGGTTTCGGTGCTTCCGGCCGGACCTTCAAGGTCATCCCCGCAGTGAGCTGCTCGTCCCACACGCCGTTGTCACGAATAATCCGCCACGGGTTCGACTCCAGGGTATCGGCGATCTGCTTCAAGTCTTCGTTTGCCCGCACCTGATGCTCGTTGAACTTGCCGGTCCATTCGAGTGGGATCCGGAGCGTCTGGCCGGCGGGCAGGCTTTGCAGGCGCCAGAGGTTGTTGGCCTCCCGGAGCGTTTCGAGATCGACATCGAGGATGAAGGCCAGGCGCAGGTAGTTGTCGCCGTGCCGGGCCTGGTAGTGCAGGTGGCTGCCGTCACCGTCAACGGTGAACAGGTCGCCGCGCGGGGCCGGGGGATAGGCGACGAGCTGACCGACCCGGAGCGCCCGGTTCGCGAGAAACGGGTTGTGCAGTCGGAGCTGCAGGATCGAGATGCCGAGACGCTGCGAGATCGACCACCACCCGTCCCCCTCCTGCACGGGTTCGAGGCGGATGTCGAGCGCGTGATGACGCACCGAGGTGTCGTAGAGCTTCAGCACGTTGCGATAGTCGCTGATCTGCACGACGTACTGGAGCGTCTCCAGATACATCGGCCGGCGTCGGGTGACCCGCCCCGGGCCGCCGTTATAGGCGGCCAATGCATAGTCCTCGCGGCCGAACCGCTTCACCTGCTGTGACAGGTACTTGATACCCGCCTCGATGTTCGTCTCCACGCGAAGCGACCGGAACGTGGCCGGCATCACCTGGAAATAGCCGTTGGCGCCGTCAATGGAGACGACCGACCCGTTGCCACCCGATTCGTGGATCACGACGGCCCGTGCCAGATCGAGGTCGAGCCCGTACTGGTCGCTGAACGTCTTGATCTCCGCGTCGATCTCCATCACCTTTCGATACATCCCGAGAAGCGAGGGGGAGAACGCGGTGAGGGGCAGCAGCTGGTTCTCGCCGGCCGAGGGCTGCTGGCCGGCGCTGCTTGGGGATGCGATGGAGAGCACGCCGACGAGGCAAGAGATTCCGAGCGCTACGGTACGTTGCATTCAGTTCACTCCTTCGATCGCATGAGCGACCGTGAAGAAAACATCCACCACGTTATAGCGTAGAACCCCCTTTGCTTCAAGCGGTTGCGTGCGCGCCAGAGCTCCTGTCGGCTATACGGTCTGGTCCCCGCCTGCGGAGGGCGCCCGTATAATGGCGCCATGCCGACCCGCCCAGGCTCGCTGAAGGCCGACCAGTTCACCGAGTCGGTCATCCGCGAGATGACCCGTCTTGCCCAGCAACACGACGCCGTCAACCTTTCGCAGGGGTTCCCCGACTTTGCGGCGCCCGATGCGGTGAAGACGGCGGCTCGCGACGCGATCGCCGCCGACATCAATCAGTACGCCGTCACCTGGGGCGCCCGCCCGCTCCGCGAGGCGGTGGCGCACGAGTTCACGCGGCGCCATGGCGTCGCCGTCGACCCGGATGCGCAGGTCACCGTCTGTTGCGGCTCGACCGAGGCGATGATGTCGACGATGCTGGCCACGGTCGACCCGGGCGACGAAGTCGTGGTGTTCGAGCCGTTTTACGAGAACTACGGTCCGGACGCCATTCTGTCTGGTGCGGTGCCGCGCTACGTCACTCTGCACGAGCCAGACTGGACCTTCGACCCCGACGCGCTCGCCGCCGCATTCAACGAGCGGACACGCGCCATCATCATCAACAGTCCGAACAATCCGACCGGAAAGGTCTTCACGCCGGCCGAGCTGATGGTCATTGCCGAGCTGTGTCAGCGCTGGGACGTGCTGGCGATTACCGACGAGATCTACGAGCACATCCTGTATGACGGCTGCCGGCATGTGCCGATGGCGGCTATCGAGGGCATGACCGATCGCACGGTCACCATCAACAGCCTGTCGAAGACCTACAGCGTCACGGGGTGGCGGGTCGGGTGGACGATTGCGCCGGCCGGACTGACCGGGGCCATCCGCAAGGTGCACGATTTTCTGACCGTAGGTGCGGCGGCGCCGCTGCAGGAGGCGGGGGCGGCAGCGCTTGCGTTACCGGAGGCTTACTACACAGAGCTTGCCGCCAGCTACCAGCGGCGACGCGACCAGTTGCTTGCGCTGCTCGAGCGCCAAGGCTTTGTCTGCTACAAGCCGGATGGCGCCTACTACGTCATGACCGACATCGGTGGCTTCGGGTTTGCCGACGATGTCGCGTTCGCGCGCTATCTGGTGAGCGAGGTGGGCGTGGCCGTCGTGCCCGGGAGCAGCTTCTACCACGAGCCGGCGCTGGGGCGCACCAAGGTGCGGTTCACATTCTGCAAGCGGGATGAGACGCTGCAGGAGGCGGGACGCCGCCTCGAAGCGATGAAGGCGCCGGTGGGACGATCCTAGAACCTCAGGAGCGCGCCCATGTAGAACCCGTCGAGCTTCAGGTTGGCCGCGTCCTCGTCCGAGGAGGCGCTGAAGTCGAGCGACCGATATCCGAATTGCGCGCCAAGTTGTTCTGTGAAGTTCAGGGTGCCAGACACATCGATATCGACATATTCCCCGCTGTAGCTCTCGAGCAAGTCTCTCGGCAGGGTGACGCCGCTGACCTCGGCGGTGACGGCCAACACTCGGAGCGGATAGACCCGCACAATCGCCCCAATCGCTGGAATGGGCCCCCGCACGCGCGCAAACTCCCGTCCGAACGTGGCATCGAGCGAGGCCTCCACATCGGTGTACTTCGCCTCGAGGATGATCCCGAAATAGCCGCGACTACGATGCACGATGTCGTACTCGTAGCCGAGCCGCCAGGCCGTCCAGGAGATAGTCGAGCTTACTGGTACGCCGACGTCGTAGGCGATGCCGCGGAAGACCAGGCGGCGCTCGACCACTGTCTGTGCCGAATAACGGATCGGCACGTAGTCGATCCGAAAACGGTGCTTCCGGCCCGGACGCAGCCGCAGCCGCACCTCGCCGAATCGCTCCCGAGCGATGCCCAGATCGCTCGCGAAGTTGATGGCGGTGCCGGCAATTCCGAACGCGTCACTCGAGATCGAGATGTTCGGTGATGGAGACCACATGCCACCGAGGACTTCCACGTGGTAGTTCTCGCCAATGGGCAGGTCCGAGGGCTGGCCGAAGAACTGGGCCGCGGCCGGGGATGCGAAGGCCAGCACGGTAGCGAGACAGCCGGCGACGGCGATACAACGTCGTGTGTGAGTCATGGCAAGCTCGTAGGCTACGTCGGGCTTCGGGCGCTCTACCTTCATCCAAGCATAGGTCGTACCAACCCAGGCCCTGGCTCAGTCCCGCGTTGACTCGTCCGCCGATGCACAAATTTGCACGCGAACGGGTCGCGAGTCCTATCGACCGTTTCGATGGCCGGCTGTAGGGATGACAGCCTCGTAACCGCGCCTTCAGAACTGTTATTCTTGGGGCTGGCTATCTGAGGTTCCGTTCCAGGTGTTCCGGAGCGTCCGAAGCCCGTAGCCTGAAGCCCGTCGCCCGCCAAACGGCAGGCTCGGCGTTCGTGCCTGCCGACGACCCCTCATGTCCCCGTTGGCCCGACTCGTCCCTTACGTGCTGCGCTATCGCCGCCAGTTCGCGGTCGGCCTGGTCTGTCTCTTCTTGACCACCGCGCTGTCGCTGGCCGGGCCCTGGGTCCTCCGCTTCGCCATCGACGACCTTACGGCAGACGTGACTCGTGGCAAGCTCGGCCTCTATGCCGGTCTCTTGCTGGGCCTCGCGGTCGTCGGAGGGGTCTTCCGGTTCTTGATGCGGCGACTCATCGTCGGGGCGTCCCGCGCCATCGAATTCGACCTGCGCAACGCGTTCTTTTCGCACCTACAGCGGCTGCCGCTGGCCTATTTCCACGCTCACCGCACCGGCGACCTGATGTCGCGCGCGACCAACGATCTGAACGCGGTGCGCATGATGATCGGCCCCGCCATCATGTATATGGCCAGCACCGGCATGGTGTTCGTCGTGTCGGTCGCCTTGATGCTCTCGATCGACCCCGTGCTGACGCTGGTGGCGTTACTGCCGCTGCCGCTGGTCTCGGTCGCGGTCAAGACCTTCGGCACCGCCATCTACCGTCAGTCGGAGCGAATTCAGGCCCAGCTGTCGACCCTGAGCGCGGTGGTCCAGGAATCGCTCGCCGGCGTCCGTGTGGTGCGGGCCTATGGCCGCGAGGCGGTGGAGACCGAGCGGTTCCGGAGCGCGAACCTCGAGTATCTGGAACGCAATGCCGTGCTCATCCGGCTGCAGGCGCTTTTCTATCCAAGTCTGGCCTTCATCCTCGGGCTCGCTGGTCTGCTGGTGTTGTGGCTGGGCACCCGGTATGTCATCGAAGAACGGATCACGGTGGGGCAGTTTGTGGCGTTCAACGCCTATCTCGTCATGCTGAGCTGGCCGATGATCGCGTTCGGGTTCGTCACGAACCTGTTCCAGCGGGGGCTGGCCGCGTGGGAGCGGATGCTGGAGGTGATGGCGGCGCAGCCGGCGGTCACCGCGACATCAGGTGCGCCGGTGGTGCCGTCCCTCCCGATTCGTGGGCGACTCGAATTTCGCGACCTGTCATTCGCCTACAACGGGCACCGCGTGCTCGACGGGGTGTCGGCCGTCGTCGAGCCGGGGCAGACCCTGGCGCTGGTGGGCCCGACCGGGTCCGGCAAGTCGACCCTGCTCTCGCTGCTCCCTCGGCTCTTCGACCCTCCGCCGGGCACGGTGTTCGTCGACGACGTCGACATCTGTGCGCTCCCGGTGTCGACCCTCCGCCACGCCATCGCGATGGTGCCGCAGGAACCGTTCCTCTTCTCCGACACCATCGCCGAGAACGTGCTGTTTGGCGTAGACCCAGACCCTGGCCGCGACTCCGCGCTGGTGGCCCGCGAGGCGATGGCGATCGCCCGGCTCGATAAGGATCTGGCCGGGTTTCCGAACGGGGCCGAGACGCCGGTTGGCGAGCGTGGCGTCACGCTGTCGGGTGGTCAGAAGCAGCGGGCGGCGCTGGCGCGCGCGGTTTCGGCCGACCCGCGCATTCTGCTGCTCGACGACGCCTTGTCGGCGGTCGACGCTTACACCGAGAACGAGATCCTGACAAAGCTGCAGGAGGTCATGCGCGGGCGCACATCGGTGCTCGTGTCGCACCGCATCTCGACCGTGCGCCGCGCCGATCTCATCCTGGTGCTCGATGGCGGCCGGGTGGTCGAGCGCGGCACGCACGACGAGCTGCTGGCCCGCGACGGTATGTATGCGGGACTCCATCGGAAGCAGCTGCTCGAAGCGGAGCTGGAGGAGCGTGCCTGATAAGTCCCGCGGGAGGCGGCCAAGCCGCGCACGTGCGCGGCTCGCGGGCGCGGAGCGGGGCCTTGGGGGTCCCCGCGCAGCGTCCGCGGGGGCACGGGGCGAAGCCCCGTCTGATTACGATCAGGAGGTGCTCGGCAAGGCCTACGACGCGCGGCTGATGCGCCGGCTGCTCGGCTTCATGCGTCCCCACCGGCTGGCGATTGGCTGGGCGCTGGTTGCCATCATCGGGCTCTCGGCCTTGCAGCTTGCACCGCCGTATCTCACCAAGCTGGCGATCGACGCGCACATTGCCACCGGCGAGCTCGAGGGCCTCGACACCTTGGCGTTGCTGTTTCTCGGCGTCCTCGTCCTGTCTTATCTGTTCGAGTACGCCCAGACCTACGCGCTGCAGATGACCGGCCAGCGCATCATCTTCGACCTCCGCATGCGCATCCAGGAGCATCTCCAGCGGCTCGATGTGGCCTTTTACGACCGCAATCCGGTCGGGCGCCTGATGACGCGGGTGACCACCGACGTCGATGCGCTGAACGATCTGTTCGCCTCGGGGGTCGTGTCGGTCTTTCGCGACATCTTCATGCTCGGCGGTATCGCGATTGTGCTGTTCGTCATGGATTGGCGGCTGGCCATCGTCGCCCTATCGGTCCTGCCACTGATCGCGTTGATGACCCAGTGGTTCCGGCGCAACGCGCGGCACTCTTACCGCCAGGTGCGCGGCTGGATCGCGCGGATCAACGTGTTTCTGCAGGAAAACATCACCGGCATGGCGACGGTGCAGCTCTTCTCCAGGGAAGCGCGCCACTTCGAGCGCTTCGACACGATCAACCAGGGGCACCGGGACGCGAACGTGGCGTCCATCTTCTACTACGCGGTGTTCTATCCGGCGGTCGAGGTGCTCGGGGCGCTGGCCATTGCCGCGATCATCTGGTTCGGTGGTGCCTGGACCCTGCAGGGCAGCCTCGAGCTCGGGTCGCTCGTCGCCTTCGTGCTGTATTCACAGCGCTTCTTTCGGCCAATCAGCGATCTGTCCGAGAAATTCAATGTGCTGCAGGCCGCCATGGCCTCATCGGAACGGATCTTCGGTCTGCTCGACACCCCGGTGGCGATCGGGAATCCGGTGACACCGGCGGTGGTTCCAACCGGACCCGGGCACATCCGATTCGAGCACGTCTGGTTCGCGTACCGCGACGAGGAGTATGTGCTCGAAGACGTGACCTTCGACGTGGCGCCGGGCCAGCGGGTCGGGGTGGTGGGTGCGACCGGGGCGGGCAAGACAACGCTGATCAACCTGCTGATGCGATTCTACGACGTCAGTCGCGGGCGCATCACCATCGACGGGGTCGACATCCGGGATGTACCGCTCGGGACCCTGCGGTCCCGGTTCGGGCTGGTGCTGCAAGACGTCTATCTGTTCTCCGGCACGGTCGCCGACAATATCCGGCTTGGCAACGATGCGATTGCCGACGCCGACCTGCGCGCCGCCGCGTCCGCCGTCCATGCCGATCGCTTCATCGCGTCGCTGCCGGGTGGCTTCGATGGCGCCGTCGCAGAGCGCGGTGCGACCTTTTCAGTTGGCCAGCGCCAGTTGCTTTCGTTTGCGCGCGCCTTGGCGCACCGGCCCTCGGCGCTGGTCCTCGATGAAGCGACTTCGAGCATCGACACCGACACCGAGCAGCTCATTCAAGACGCCTTGCACGTGCTGATGTCGGGTCGCACCACGATTGCCATCGCCCACCGATTGTCCACGGTCCAGGACATGGACGCCATTCTGGTCTTCCACAAGGGTCGGTTGCGCGAGCAGGGCAGCCACCAGGAGCTACTCTCGCAGCGCGGTCTCTACCACACCCTCTATCAGCTGCAGTACAGAGATCAGGAGGCGACCGCCTCCGTAGCCACGGCCGCCAGCCACGGTAGCAAGGGCCTTTAGGCCCGTCCTCGGGTCTGGTCGGGGACCAGCGAATTGCGGCGGCCCTGAAGGGCCTTGCTACCGCGCCTGAGGTGTGTCTCCTGTCTCCTGGAAATGCTGGTATCCCCCGGGCAACGCCCGCTCGCCGTCCGCAGTGCGCAGGACCAGGCTTGGGTCCTTGGTCAGTACGCCGATGCGGGTTGTCGGGACCCCACGCGCGAGACGGCTGATGGCGGCGAAGCGACGACGATGCGCGCGTGGCACGGCGACGAGCAGCTCGTAGTCGTCGCCACCGGCGAGAGTTGTATCGAGTGAATCCAGGTCGTGGGTCTGGAACCACCGGCGAGCGCCCTCATCAATCGGCACCGCCGAGGCGTCGAGGATCGCGCCGACGCCAGACGCCAGCGCGAGTTGGCGAACGCCGTCTCCGAGCCCATCGCTCAGATCGACCGCGGCGCTGGCCGCTCGGTTGCGCCCCAGTAGCATCCCGATTCGGACGCGCGGGTCCGGACGCCGGTAGCGTTCGACACAGCCGGCCAGGTCTGTGTGTCCCACCGCGGAGCCAGTCGGCTCCAGGCGCAGACAGGCGAGTCCGGCGGTGGCGGCGCCGAGCGTGCCGGTCACCCACAGCTCGTCCCCGGGGCGCCCGCCACCGCGGGTCAGCACACGCCGCCGTCTGACGGCACCGATCGCCGTCATGCCCAATACCAGCGGACCGGGGGACCGGGTGATGTTGCCGCCGACCAGCGCGACCCGATGTCGGGTGGCCAGTGCCAGCATCCCGTCGACAAGGCTGTCGAGGTCGGCAGCCGCCATGCCGGCAGGGAGCACGAGCGAGAGCACCGCGACACGCGGCGTCGCCCCCATCGCCGCAAGGTCGCTGAGGTTGACGGCGAGGGTCTTGTGCCCCAAATCGGCGGCTGGGAAGAAGGAGCGCTCGAAGTGGATGCCCTCGACGAGCGTGTCGGTGGTCACCACGTCGAGCGTGCCGCGCGCCGGTTCGACAACCGCCGCATCGTCGCCAATCCCGGTCGCGACCCAGTCTGGCGCCGGTGGCACGCGGCGGCGGATCCGGTTGATCAGCGCGGCTTCGCCGACGTCGCCGACCGTTGCGCCGGCGTCCTGCGTGGGATGGGGCGGGCTGCTAGGCATGTCCAAACGGCGAGAACGTCACGTCTCGGTCAGGATGCTCGTCGCACAGCGGAAAGTCCTGGCCCCCGCGTAGCGGGGCTGTAAGACAAGCCGGCTAGCGATGCGCCGCATCGCTTACCGTGCGTAGTCCACCGCCCGTGTTTCGCGGATGACCGTCACCTTGATCTGGCCCGGATACTGGAGCTCGTGCTCGATCCGCTTGGCGATGTCCTTCGACAGCCAGACCGCCTCTTCGTCGCTAATCTTCTCGCTCTCGACCATGATGCGAATCTCACGTCCGGCCTGCAGGGCAAACGCCTTCGAGACGCCGTCGAACGAATCGGCGATCCCTTCCAGCTTCTCCAGCCGCTTGATGTAGGACTCGAGGATGTCCCGACGCGCGCCCGGTCGGGCAGCCGAGATGGCGTCGGCCGCCTGCACCAGCATCGATTCGAGCGACGGCCAATCGATGTCCATGTGGTGCGCCGCCATCGCGTCGATCACTGCCTGGCTCTCGCCGTGTTGGCGGAGGAAATCGATGCCGAGCGTCAGATGGGTGCCCTGCAGGTCGCGGTCGATCGCCTTGCCGACATCATGGACGAACGCCCCCCGCACCGTGGTGGCGGCGTCGAGTCCGAGCTCTTTCGCCATGATTCCGGCCAGATACGCGACCTCTTTCGAGTGGCTCAGCACGTTCTGCCCATAACTGGTGCGGAACTTCAGTCGCCCCATCAACTTATGGATCTCCGGGTTCATATCGAAGATCCCGAGCTCGAAGGTGGCCGCCTCGCCCTCCTTCAGGACATGTTCGTCGAGCTCCGCCTTGACCTTTTCGACCACCTCTTCGATTCGGGCCGGGTGAATCCGCCCGTCTGCGATCAGTCGCTCGATCGACTGCTTGGCAATTTCGCGGCGGAATGGGTCGAAGCTCGAGAGAATGATGGCGCCGGGGGTGTCGTCGACGATCAACTCGACCCCGGTGGCCTGTTCCAGTGCCCGGATGTTGCGTCCTTCACGGCCGATGATCCGGCCCTTCAGATCGTCGCTGGGTAGATCGACCACCGACACGGTGGTCTCGATGGCATGTTCCGGGGCGCTGCGCTGGATGGCCTGGGTGATGATTTGCTTGGCCTTCGCGGTGGCCGATTCGCGCGCCTCGGCCTCGAGGCGCTTGACCAGGTTCGCGGCGTCACGGCGCGCGTCCTGTTCGATCTGCTTGATGACGAGCTCTTTCGCCGCCTCGGCGGTCAGCCCGGAGACCCGCAGAAGAGCCTGTTGCTGCTCCTGTGCCAGTTCCTCGCAGCGTCGCCGCTCCTCGGTGAGCGACTGCTCCTGCTCGGCTGCGCGTTGCTCTCGCTCTTGGAGCGTGACATCGAACTGCTTGGCTTTGCGGTCGTGTTCGGTCAGCTCCTGCGTTTTCTGAGCAAGCTGGTGCTCGACCGATTCCAGCTCCTGGCGCTGTTCCCGGGTCTGTCGCTCGCTGTCCTGCAGCAGTGTGTGCGCCTGCTCTTTGGCAGCGAGATGCGCTTCCTTACGCAGATTCTCGGCGTCTCGCTCCGCGTCGCGGACCAGCCGGGATGCCTCGGTTTGGGCGCGACCAACCGTGTGCGCGGCGACTCGTTTTCTGGTGGCGATCCAGACGGCGAAGACAGCGGCTGCCGCGATAAACGTGGCAATCGCGGGTCCGAGGATGGTGATGTCCATGCGCGTCCCCTTCGGAACCGGCGGCCAAGTGGCCGGGGTTCGGCGGGCGGCGGCAGACAACCGGTGGGCGACGGGCACCCCTCGTCGGGAGGCACCGCTCGGTGGCTCGCGGCGGTCAGCAACGAGCCAGCGGACGGCGACGCCTCGGGAGGGAAGGCGAAAAACCCCGCATTGCCGTGTGGGGAGGTCGGATGAACCTGCGCAAAGCAGGTGGAGCCGCTCTCGGATTAACCAGTTTCGCTTCAGGCTTCCTCACGCGGAGGCGTGCACACCACGAAACATCGCAGCTCTCTTAGGTAAAGCGTTGGCTCAAACGAGCCTCCAGGGCCATCACGAACACCGCAGGGAACTCATCAATCACAAATGGCCGCCAATTGCCAGCCGACAAACACGGCAGAGCCTGACTGCCTATCCTAACCGCTTCCTGGAGGTCATCTTAGAACGAACTCGGACGCGGAGCAAGGGGGGGCAGAATCGGCGCCGGCGGGCGTTTGTCAGAGCTGTCGGAGTCGGTCAACTGAACTGGTCGAGGGCCCGGTCGACCAGCTGTTCGATTTCAGAGGCCCGCTCCTGCAGATTTTCACCGAGGTGGGCTTCGGTGGCTCGCGCCCGGAAGTACTCGTCGGCAATGTTGAGGGCGGCCAGCACCGCGATGCGGACGGTATCTCCGCCGGTCGAGTGCTCCGTCGCCGTCTGAATCTTCTCGTCGACGTAGTTGGCCAGATGCGTGATGTACTCGATGTCGAGTGCGCTGCGAATCGGGTAGCGCTGCCCCATGATCTCGACGGTCACGACACGCGACGGATCATCGGCCACGAGAATCCCTGGAGCAGTCAAGTAGAAGCGGGCGAAGCCCACCGGCTTCTCCGGTCTCCGGTCTCGTGTCTCCTGCCTCCTTCGTCAAAGACTCAGTCCCTCGAGCTGATCGAGCATCTCGGCGACTCGGGCGCGAATCTGGTCGCGTTCTGTCCGGAGGCCCTGGGCCTCGGCGCCCTGGTCCTCGGCGCTCGCCAGCTTGGTGCGGAGGGCATCGACCTCCCTCGACAGCCGAGCGTTGTCCTCTGCCGTGTGGATTAGCTCGGCGCGGGTGCGTTCGAGCACCGCGATCAGAGACTGCACCTTGTCCGCCAGCCGGTCGATCGGCTCGAGGCTGACGGATGACGTCGGATTCATCATGCGACGGCTCCTCGTGGCTATCTCAGCTTTGCCTGATGGGCCTGTTTGAGCGCCCCTGCGACTTCGTCGGTGGCCGCCTGCACTTCGGCGTCGGTCAGCGTCCGATCGGGCGCGCGGAACGTCAGACGCACCGACAGGCTCACGGCCCCTGCGGCAATTCCGGTGCCCTGATACCGGTCGACTTCTTTGATGTTGACCAAGGCCGGACCGGCCGCCGCCCGAATCGTGTCACGAACCTGGGCGGCAGGCAAGGCGTCGCCGATCTCGATCGAAAGGTCGCGCGTAATCGATGGATGTCGGGGCACCGGGGTCGCTTGCAGATGGTCGAACGTGCCGGCGTCGAGCGCCAGCAGGTCGAGCTCGGCCACATACACATCGTCGGATCCAGTCAGTCCGCGCTCGCCCGCCAGCATCGGGTCGAGCTGTCCGACCGTGCCCAACACCGTCGTCTCGTCACCGACCCGCAGGTGCGCGCGCGCCGTCCGTCCCGGCACCAGATACCGGACCGTATCCGGCTCGAAGGTCGCGACGCCGCCGAAGCCCTCACACAACCGGGTCAGCACGCCGGTCAGGTCGAACAGGTCCGCCTTCCGCCCGGGGTCGCTCCAGTGAAGCGAGACGGCGGCGCCGGTCAGCGCCAGCGCCAACCCCGGGGTCTCACCGTCGTCCTGGCGGAAACGGCTGCCCATCTCGAACAGCCGGATGTCCTGCCGTTCGCGCCGACGGTTGTGGATGAGCGAGTCGACCAGACCCGGGAGCAGCGACGGCCGCAGCACCGCGCCTTTCTCCGACAGCGGGTTCCGGAGCGCCACGATGTCCTGTTCGTTGGCATGCACGGCGAGCGCCGCCTCGCGTTCGATGAAGCCGTAAGTGATCGCCTCGGAGAAGCCGCAGCCGGTCAGCAGCTGGCGCACCAGGCGGTCGCGCACAAACCAGGGCTTGGTCGGGGGCGGCGGCGCCGTCAGCGCCGGGAACGTAGTCGGCAGCCGGTCGTAGCCGTGGTGCCGCGCAATCTCTTCGATCAGATCTTCCTCACGGGCTACGTCTACCCGAAATGTCGGCACCGTCACGCGCCAGGCCGGGTCGTCGTTTGTCGGCTCCGGCTTCGGGTCGAATCCGAGGCGTGCCAACGTCGGTGCCACGAACGCTTTGTCGACTGTCTCGCCCAGCAAGTGGCCGATGCGGTGGTGCCGCAACCGCACGACGCGAGGCGCGATGTGCGTCGGGTACCGGTCGACAATCGGCCCGCGAGGCTGTCCCGCCCCGATGGCGATCAACAGCTGGCGCGCCCGCGCCATCGCGGTGGGCGGGCCCGCGACATCCGCGCCGCGTTCGAACCGGTACGATGCGTCGGTGGCGAGGCCAATCTGCTTGCTGGTGCGCCGGACCGAGATCGGGTCGAAGTAGGCGGCTTCCAGCACGATGGTGCGGGTGGCCTCGCCGACCTCCGAGTCGGCGCCGCCCATTACTCCGGCCACCGCCTGTGGACGTCTGGCGTCGGCGATCACCAACATGTCCGGTTCGAGCTGATGCTCCCCCCCGTCGAGCGTGCGGATGCGTTCCCCGGCCCGCGCACGCCGTACGCGGATCTCAGGTCCGGCGAGACGGTCGAGATCGAACGCGTGCATCGGGTGGCCGAGCTCGAGCATGACGAAGTTGGTGACGTCGACCACGTTGTTGATCGGCCTGACATCGGCCGCTTCGAGTCGTGCCACCAGCCAGCGAGGCGATGGTCCTACCTCGACGTCCGCTAGCGCGCCCACATAGCGGGGGCAGAGGTCGGCGTCTGTGTCGTCAATTGTCACCGCGATCGGGTCGGTGGCTTGTGGGGCTTCGGCCGGCGCCAGCTCGGGCATCTGCAGGTCGGCGCCATAGATGGTGCCGACCTCGCGTGCGATGCCGAGCACCGACAGACAGTCTGGCCGGTTCGTCGTGATCTCGAGATCGAGCACGGCGTCAGGCGGCGCGTCAGTGTCTCCCGAGCCGGGCGGCCAGGGCTCTATTGCGGAGACCTCGAACCCGCGCATCGTCAGTGCGCTGGCCAGCTCTTCTATGCTTGCCGGGCCTGCCGAGCCGAGCTTGTCGCCGGGGCCAATCGACAGCGTGACGAGCTCCCGCAGCCAGGATACCTGGATTCTCAATGGGGAAACTGCTCCAGCAGTCGAAGATCGTTGTCGTAGAACAGGCGGATGTCCTCCACCCGATGTTTGAGCAGAGCGACCCGGTCGATGCCGAGACCGAAGGCCCACCCCGTATAGCGCTCCGGGTCGTAGCCGACCGCCTCGAACACGGCGGGGTGCACCATGCCGCAACCGAGAATCTCGAGCCAGCCTGTTTTCTTGCACACCGGGCAGCCGTCGCCGCCACAGAACACACAGCTGATGAAGACCTCGGCGCTCGGTTCGGTGTAAGGGAAGAAGCTAGGGCGGAACATTACCCGGATGTCGGTGTCGAAGAAAGCCTGCAGGAAGCTGACGAGGGTTCCCTTGAGATCGGCCATCGTGATCCCGTCGTCGACCAGGAGGCCCTCGACCTGGAGAAACATCGGCGAGTGGGTGAGGTCCGGGGTGTCGCGGCGGTAGACCAGCCCGGGTGCGATGATCCGCACTGGGGGCTGATGGTTCTCCATATAGCGGATTTGCATGCCCGACGTATGCGTGCGGAGCAGGGTGGCGGGCTGGGTCGACGCCGTTCGGTCGACGCCTGGCATCGGCCGGTCAAGATAGAAGGTGTCCTGCATGTCACGCGCTGGATGGTCCGGCGGCATGTTGAGCGCTTCGAAGTTGTGGTAGTCGTCTTCCACCTGCGGGCCCTGGAGGATCTCGAAGCCCATGGTCCCGAAGATCGACTCGACCTGCTCGCGGATCAAGGTAAGGGGGTGACGTCGTCCGAACGGCATCTCGCGTCCGGGCAGGGTGACGTCGACGCTCCCGGCCGGTCGCGTCGACGCCTCGAGCGTCTCCTTGCGCGTGGCCAGCGCCAGGTCGATCTCGCGCTTCAGCAAGTTCGCGCTTTTGCCGATTGCAGGCCGGTCGGCGGGCGGCGCGTCGGCCATCGATTTCATGAGCGCCGCCACCGCCCCTTGCTTGCGTCCGAGATACCGGTCCCGGACCGTCTGCAGGTCCTGTTCGTTCGCCACCGCAGCCAGATCGGTCTGGAAGGCCGCACGGATGGCGTCGATGTCGTTGGGGCCGGTCATGCCGTTGATCGCTGCTCTCGATGAACAGGTGGTCGAGTCGCCTGAGGTAGGCCGGCGGTTCCCGCCGACGGCGTACGATCGGTTCCGGTCAGGGATGGGCCGGTCTGAGACAGGACACAGGGGTGCAGCACCCTGTTGACGAACGCGGCGAAGCCCACCGGCTCCTCCCGCCTCCCGCCTCCTGTCTCCTGTCTTCTGTCTCCTGCGGACACCGTGCTCAGGCTGCTGCCCGCGCATCCTTGGCCTGAGTGGCCAGATGGGCAAAGGCGGTGGGCTCGGTTGCGGCTAACTCGGCGAGGCTCTTGCGGTCGAGCGTCACGCCGGCGGTCGTCAGACCGTTCATGAACTGGCTGTAGCTCAAGCCGTTCTGGCGCGCGGCCGCATTGATTCGCACGATCCAGAGGCGACGGAAATCCCGCTTCTTCAGGCGTCGACCAACATAGGCGTACTCGTCAGCTTTGTCGGCGGCCAACTTCGCCGCACGATACAACTTGCTCTTGGTGGCGTAGAAGCCCTTGGTGCGGGCCAGCAGTTTCTTGCGTTTCGCGCGTCGAACCGACCCGCGCTTGACTCGGGGCATGTGAGGTTCTCCTATGTTTCTAGGAGACAGGAGGTAGGAGGCAGGAGGCAGGAGAGAACTTGTGGGCTGTTGCCGGCACTTCTAGATGTGGCGCAGCCAACCTGTTTCCTCCTGCCTCCTGCCTCCTGCCTCCTGCCTCCTTCATGATCTGGCTTAATTCGGCAGCATGTGCCCGACCCGCCTGGCGTCCGCACTGGAAATCTCCACACGCTGGCGCAGACCGCGCTTCTGTTTGGTCGTCTTGCTGGTCAGAATGTGTCGCCTGTAGGCTTTGCTTCGCAAGATCTTTCCGCTGGCGGTCTTCTTGAACCGCTTGGCGGCCCCGCGGTGGGTCTTCAACTTCGGCATGTCAAACAATCTCCTGGGCACTGAATCAGAAGCCGGCGAAGCCGTCCGGCTGTCTTCTGCCTTCTGACTCTTGACTTCTGGAGTGTTTCTTATCCGCCCTGTCCCTTTTTTGCGCCCGCGACGCCGGACAGGATGATGTGCATCTGGTTGCCCTGCATACTCGGACGCGTCTCGGCGGCGGCGATACCCTCGAGGTCATCCATGAGCCGTTCGAGGATGCGGCGGCCGAAATCCGGATGCGCCATCTCGCGCCCCCGGAAGAAGATTGTCGCCTTCACCTTGTCGCCTTCGGCCACGATGCGCTCGATGTGCTTCTTCTTGAAGTTGTAATCGTGCTCGTCCACCTTCGGGCGGAACTTGATCTCCTTGAGCTCGATCGACTTCTGGTTCTTGCGCGCCTCCCTGGTGCGTTTCTGCTCCTGGTAGTGGTAGCGCCCGTAGTCCATGATGCGACAGACGGGTGGCGTTGCCGTCGGTGAGATCTCGACCAGATCGAGGCCTTTCTCCCTGGCAATCGTGAGCGCCTGCTGGGGCGACATGATGCCGAGCTGTTCGCCCGCGTCGTCGATGACGCGGATTTCACGGACACGAATCCGTTCGTTGGTGCGAGTCCGGACCTCGCGTCGTTGATTCCTGGCGAAAGCTATAATGTCCCCCTTGAGCGTGTCAGTTGGCCCGGTCTGACGAGCTAGCGACGTTGCTGTACTTCATCGAGGGCGCTGGCGATGAAGTCGTCCACCGTACGCGGACCCTGGTCCCCGTCGGTCCGGTGCCTGACCGCGACGGCACCCTCGGCCGACTCGCGATCTCCAGTCACCAGCATATACGGGATCTTCCGCAACTGCGCCTCCCGAATCTTATATCCCATTTTTTCCTGCCGGACATCCACCTCGACCCGGAGGCCTCGGTCGCGTAGCCGAGTCGCGACCGTTTCGGCATAGTCGCCGTGGCGGTCGGCGATCGGCACCACGACGGCCTGGACCGGTGCCAGCCAAAGCGGGAACGCACCGGCATAGTGCTCGATGAGCAGCGCGATGAATCGTTCGAAGCTTCCGAAAATTGCCCGGTGGATGACCACGGGACGGTGCTCGGCGTTGTCGGCGCCAATGTACTTGAGCTCGAATCGTTCCGGGAGCTGGTAGTCGAGCTGAATGGTGGCGCACTGCCAGTTGCGACCGATGGCATCGACGACGTGAAAGTCGATTTTGGGACCGTAGAAGTTGCCCTCGCCCGCGGCGATCTCATACTTCTGACCGGCGGCGTCGAGGGCCTGCTCGAGCTGGGATTCGGCTTGGTCCCAGGTCTCGGGAACACCCAGAAATGTTTCCGGCCGGGTCGACAGCTCCACGGTGAACTCGAGCTGGAAATCGCTGTAGACACGCTGGACCAGCCGGAGCAGCTGCTCGACCTCGTCGCTGATCTGCTCGGGGGTGACGAAGCAGTGGGCGTCATCCTGACAGAACTGTCTCGCGCGGGTCAGCCCGGCGAGCACGCCGGACGCCTCGTCGCGGTGTAACACGCTCTGGTCGTGATACCGGATCGGCAAGTCACGGTAGCTGCGCACCTCGCCCGCGAACACGAGCATGTGGCCAGGGCAGTTCATCGGCTTCAGGCTATAGGTCTCGCCTTCCGACTCCACCAGCAGCATGTTTTCTGCGTAGTGCTCCCAGTGCCCTGAGGTTTCCCAGAGCTTCTTGTTGTAGACCAGCGGCGTGCGCAGCTCGACGTAGCCGGCGGGGAACAGCATCGACCGCATGTAGTCGGCCAGCTGGTTCCACAGCGTCGTGCCGTGGGCGAGCCAGAAAGCCGCGCCCGGCGCCCACTGATGAAAGGTGAATAGGCCGAGCTCGCGCCCCAGCTTCCGGTGATCCCGCTTCTTCGCTTCTTCGAGCCGTGTCAGATGCTCCTGCAGCTCCTTGTTGCTGAAGAACGCCGTGCCGTAGATCCGCTGCATCGGCTGGTTCTTCGCGTCGCCCTTCCAGTAGGCGTTCGAGCTAGTCAGCACCTTGAACGCCTTCAGTCTCCCGGAGGACGGCACGTGCGGCCCAGTGCAGAAGTCCATGAAGACGTCGTCGATGGCGTAACACGAGACGACCGGGCCGCCCTTCTCGTCGATCAGCTGCACCTTCAGCGGCTCGTCTCGGTCCGCGAAGTACCGCTTGGCCTCCTCTTTGGGCATCAACTTGCGCTCGTAGACCAGGTCCTTCGAGGCGATCTCGCGCATCTTCTTCTCGATGGCTTCGAGGTCCTCAGGCACGAAGGGGTGGTCTACGACGAAGTCGTAGAAGAAACCTTCGTCGGTCGGTGGCCCGATGCCGCATTGCGCTTCTGGGAACAAGGCGGTCACCGCGGCGGCGAGAAGATGGGCGGTGCTGTGGCGATAGAGCTCGAGCGCTTCCGCTCCGTCCTTCGTGATGATCCGGACGCTCGCATCGTCTTCGAGCGGGTGCGTCAGGTCGACGATCTGGTCGCCGACGGCGGCGGCCAGCGCCGCTTTGGCGAGCCGGGGCGAGATTCCCTCGGCGACCTCGCGCACCGGTGTCCCGACGGGCATTTGCCGCGTCGAGCCGTCCGGGAGTGTCACGGTCACCTGATCCATCATTGTCACGACATGTCACGCCATCACGACGTGCTGTGGGTTTGAGCTTCCAGGAACGAGCGGCTGGGTGGTAGGCACGGGCGGACTCGAACCGCCGACCTCCTGCGTGTCAAGCAGGCGCTCTAACCAGACTGAGCTACGCGCCTATATGGTTCCAAAACAAGGCCTTACAAGAACCCCGGAGTATAGCAATCTCCCAAAAGACCAGTCAATCCGCCTCCGCCAAGGCTGTGGCGCGGCCGGTCCGCAGGCAGGATGACCCGCGCGCGGGCGGCCGAAATGGCCCTTCGCCGGGACGCGGAGTTACGCGGTGGGCATCGCAATGAGATGTTCGAGCGCTCGGTCCAGCATCGGATCTTCGTCAGGATCGGCGACGGGTTCCCCTAGCTCGACCCTGGGTTGCTGGGCGACGACGGCAGGTTCCACGCCAACACGGTGGATCGGCTCGCCGGAAGGCTTCAAATACTGTGTCGCCGTCAAGAGCAGGCCCCCGCCATCTGGAAGGCGGATGAGGGTCTGCTCGGCGGCGCGACCGGCGGTGCGAAATCCGACCGAATCGGCCCGGCCGGTGTCGGTCAGCGCAGCAGCGAACAGCTCGGCGGCGCCAGCGGTGCCGGGACTGGTGATGAGTACGACCGGCCAGCGAATCGACGGCTCCCGGGGGACCTCGGTGCCTTGTCCGATCGGCACCTGCTCTGTCGAGGTCTCGCGGATGACCAGCGTGTCGGCATCGGCGAACAGCCGCGCGGCGTCGATGCCGGTCTCGAATGCACCGGTGGCGGTGCCGCGCAGGTCGATGAGCAAGCGCTCGGCGCCTTGTCGCTCGAGGGTTCCGGCGGCAGCTTCGATGGCGTCGGTCGTCGTGTCGTCGAACTCGGCAATCCGCAGATAGCCCACTCCGGGAGCGGTCAGACGACTGGTCACATTGGCCGACCGGCCGGCGCCGCGCTGTAGCTCTATCTCGACCGGTTCGGCCGCGTTGCCGCGAATGACATTGAGCGTCACGGTTGAGCCCGGTGCTCCGTGCAGTAGCTGACGTCCCCGCACGACCGACATCACGCGGGTCGAGCTGTCGTCGATCTCCCGGATGTAGTCACCGGGGAGCAGACCGGCTTCCGCCGCCGGCGAGCCATCTCGCGCCGCCACGACCTGGATGTAGTACTGCCGCGTCAGCACCAGGCCGACCCCGACCTCGTCGTTCGGGTCGTCCGCCTCGTACTGGCTGACTTCGTCAGGCGTCAAGTAGGTGCTCTCGGGGTCGAGCCCCTCCGCCAGACCCCACAATGCGCCCTGCATGATCCGTTCGGGTTCGACTGGATCGACGTAGTTATTCGTAATGAGCGACACCACATCTTCGAACACCCGGAGATGGCGATATGTGTCCTCCCGGGCCACGACTCGACTGAGAAACCCGCCCACCAGCGTATAGGCGAGGATCGGCGCTGTCACGATCACTACGACGAAACGGGTGCGGTCGGTCATGATTTGTCAGACGGGGCTAGGCCCCGAACCCCACGCGGTCGCTTGTGGGGCCCCATCGCCCCACGTCGCGCCCGCGAGGCGCGCTGTGCGCGCCTTGTGCAGTACCGGTCGGGGCTTCGCTACCGCCTGAGCCATTCTACCGGATCGACCGGCCGGCCGTCGATTCGAAGCTCGAAGTAAACGGAGGGGGTGCCGGAGGGTGAGCGCCCGGCGGTTCCCAGCTCTGTCCGCGCGTCTACGTGGAGTCCTTCCTGGACCGCGAGCGATGCCAGAAAGCCGTAGTGCGAGAACGTCTGGTCGCCATGGTCCACGATGATCAGTGTGCCCAGCCCCTGGAGATCGCCGGCAAACGTCACCGTGCCCTCGTGGATGGCGTGCACAGGTTCGCCGGCGGTCGCCGCCAACTCAATTCCGTCGCTGGAGGGAGCAGAGCCGAAGGCCACGGTGACAGCCCCGGGCACCGGCGCTTCAATCTGCCCGCGGAAAGGTTGCAGCGGCAGCGCCAACGTGACGGCTGACAGGGAGGACGGAGAAGACAGGGAGGATGCCGAGGTTGCGGCTGCTAGTTCTGCAACCGCCGTTTCGAGGCGTTGCCGGGCGGCTTCGAGCTCGCTCGCCAACTGCGCGTTGAGGTCTTGACGGGCATCGAGCTCGTCAACCAAGGCCCTCTGGGACGCAATGGAACGGTCGACTGCCCGACGCGCCGCGCGTGCGCCGACCTGCAGTCCCGCGGCCTCGACCTTGTGTGCCTCGAGCGTTGCGCGCGACGCCTCGAGGTCGTCCAGTGTCTGGCGATGTCCCTCGAAGCGCTCCCGATCGCGCCGCACCACTGACCCGATTAGACGGTAGGCTCGGCCCATCGACTGGAGGTCGGCGGCGCCCAGCAGGAACCGCGTATGGCCCGGTGCCCCCATCTTGTAGAGCGCGACCAGGCGGGCCTCGACCAGGGGCCGCTCGGCATCGGCTTCGCGTTCGAGCTCGGTCATACGCGAGGCGGTTTCCTCGAGTTGGGTGGTCGTGTCGGCAAGGTCGCTGTCGATTGCGGCGAGCTCTTGTGCCCGGTTCTGCCGGTCGCGCCCGAGCCGTCGGATCTCGTCGAGCAGAACCCGTTCGCGTGACGCCAGCTCATCGGATTCTTCCTGCAGAGCGCGAACCCGGTCGCTGGCCCGCTGGGGCTGGCGTTCGGCGCGTTGCCGCTCGGCTGCGGCCGACGCGCCGGTCGGTTGCTGTGCGCCACGGGCTGCCAACCACGGCTGGCTGGCGAGGCTGCCGCCGAGGACGGCCAGACCGAACGCGACCAGACGATGTGATTGCAGGAAGGTGCGTGACGCCGGCATAAGTCGTTCAGCCACGGTAAGAACGGCCAATCATAGCATGTGACCGCCATGCCATCGGCTACCGGCGCGCCCCCGGCGCGCTGCCGGGCTGGTAGGCTATCCCCATGCGGGTCGTCGGTCTGGACGTCGGACGTCGGCGGATCGGCCTGGCGGTCAGTGACCCGTCGGGGACACTGGCGACACCGTGGCGCACGGTGGGGGGCGGCGGCTCGGTGCCCGAGGTGACGGGCCGGCTCGTGGCGCACTTGACCGAGCTGGGCGACGACGGCGATAGCGCTGACCGGGTGTCTCGCATCGTGGTCGGGCTGCCGTCGCACCTCGATGGCCGACCGCACGACCTGGCGGTATGGGTTCGGGCACTTGCCGCGGCGCTCGAGGAGCAGACCGGTCTGCCGGTGACGCTGCAGGACGAGCGGTTGACCAGTGTCGAGGCCGAGCAGCGGCTGGCGCTTGGGGAGCGAGACTGGCGGAAGCGGAAGGCCCGGCTGGATGCGGCGGCGGCCGCGATTATCTTGCAGGAATATCTGGATGGGCATCCGCAGGAGACGTCAAGCCATGGTAGCAAGGGCCTGTAGGCTCGTCCGACCGCGGCCGTTCATGGTAGCAAGGGCCTTTAGGCCCGTCGATGGCGCAGGATGCGAAGGATTCTGATTACTGTCGCGCTGGTCGCGGCCGGGGTTGGCGCCTACGGGGCCAAGCGGCTATACGACCGTGCCGACGAGCCGCATCGGGGTTACCCGGGCGCCGAAGTCTTTGTCGACATCCCGACAGGCACGTCGACCCGCGATATCGGGCGGCAGCTGGTCGATGCGGGGGTCATTCGCGACGAGCGCACCTACCGTATCGCGCTTTGGCGCAGCGGGGTCGACCGAGGCCTGCAGGCGGGCGAATACCGGTTTTCCGATCCCGACTCGGCGATCGGTGTGGTCGACACGCTCGCGCGTGGTCAGGTCCACCTGCGACCGATCACCTTTCCCGAAGGGCTCACCCGGTGGGAGATGGCCGAGCTGTTCGGGCAGTCTGCGTTCGGAACGGCCGAGGAATTTCTTGCCGCCAGCGAGCGGGTCGAGCTGATCGAAGCCCTGGACCCCGAGGCGACCGACCTCGAAGGTTATCTGTTTCCGGAGACCTATTCGCTGCCGCGCGACGCGACGGCCGATGACCTCGTCGAGGCGATGGTGGCGCAGTTCGAACGGTCCTTCGACGACGAGCTGCGCGAGCGGGCGGCTGCGCGAGAGCTGAGCGTGCGCGAAGTGGTGACACTGGCATCGCTCATTCAGCGTGAAACGGGACTCGACGAGGAACGCCCCCTGGTCTCGGCCGTCTACAACAATCGATTGGCGCGGCGCATGCCGCTGCAGTGCGACCCCACCGTGATCTACGCACTCCAGCTCGCCGGCCTCTACGACGGCAATCTCACACGCGAGAACCTGCGATTCGACTCCCCCTACAACACCTATGTCCATCCCGGTCTTCCGCCCGGGCCGATTGCTGCGCCCGGCGCCACCGACCTCCAGGCCGCGCTCGAGCCGGCCGACGTCAGCCACCTGTATTTCGTCAGCCGCAACGACGGCTCGCACGTCTTCGCCGACACGCTCCGCCAGCACAACCGCAACGTGCGCGAGTATCAGGTGAACTACTTCCGTCGGCGACGGGCGTCCGGCCGCTAGCGTTTCCGAGTCCGGCACGCCATGGCTTCGCCGCGGCACGCAGGCCTGAAGGCCTGCGCCACAGAAGCAGCCGTTTGTAGCGCAGGGCTTCAGCCCTGCGATACCAGCCCGGTGGGACACGGTGTAAGGGTTCCCCGGTGGCGCATGGCTGCCTTCGCGGCGCACGGCTGCCTTCGTGGCGCACGGCTGCTTCTGTGGCGCATGGCTTTAGCCATGCGATGCGCCCCGTCTGCAGTCGAGCGGGGCCTCCTCTTCGAAGCCAGCCCTGCGGTCTGGCCNGGGGGCTGTCGGTTTCTGACGTTGTCCGGCATCGGTAAGCCACGGCTTCGCCGCGGCCCGCAGGCCTGCGCCACAGAAGCAGCCGTTTGTAGCGCAGGGCTTCAGCCCTGCGATGCCAGCNCGGTCGGNTACGGGGCAAGGTCTCCCCGGTGACACCCGTCTGCCTTCGTGGCGCACGGCTGCTTCTGTGGCGCATGGCTTTAGCCATGCGATGCGCCTCGTCTGCAGTCGAGCGGGGCCTCCTCTTCGAAGCCAGCCCTGCGGTCTGGCCCGCGGCGGCATGACCCTTGCTCGGTCATCGGCATGCCTGTTCGCCGGCCAGGCCGAGCTGTGGGGTTCGCCTACCGCGGGCTTTTCGCTTATTTGGTCACCTGCTGCACATACGCGCGCCGCCAGCACTTCGCCAGGGCGGCAACCGCCAGGGACGTGCTGTCGCAGATTCTCCAGGCCGCCAGAGCGAGGCACTTCGCAGTGCTTGCGTACTGTTTGATGCCCGATCATCTCCATCTCGTCGTGGAAGGCACACGCGCCGACGCGAGTCTCCCGGGTCTCGTCTCGTCGTTCAAGCAACGGAGTGGGTTCAAACACGCACGAACGGCCGACACGCGACTTTGGCAGGTCGGCTATCACGACCGTGTACTGCGACGAGACGAGAGCCTGCTGCAGACGATTGCCTACGTCCTGAACAATCCCGTTCGAGCCGGCATCGTGCAGCGACCGGAGGACTACCCGTGGTCTGGCTCGGATCGGTACACGATGGACGAGCTGTTGACCGACATTGCTCGAGGCCGGCGAAACGGGACAGCTCGCTGTCGCCGGTAAGCCACGGCTACGCCGCGGCCCGCAGGCCTAAAGGCCTGCGCCACAGAAGCAGCAATTTGTAGCGCCCGCAGGCCTAAGGCCTGCGCCGCAGAAGCCCCAAGGTGTGGCGCACGGCTTCAGCCGTGCGAAGCCAGCGCTGTGGGCCGGCCTATGGTGTGCGGTCCAGTTCCAGCAGCAACCCCACCACCACGTTGTAGGCCAGGGTCATGCCGGCGGCGTCGAGTTTGTCGGCGGTGTCGTTTGGGGTATGGATGGTCTGGAGAATCGCCGGCACGGAGTCGTCACGCCGGCCCGAGGCGCCGCCGCCGTTCAGCATCTGTCGCAGCTGCTCTGCGTCCGAACGCGGCAGGGTCGCGACCGACACGTTCGGAATACCGGCCGCCTGGAAGCTGCGGTCATCGCTGGGGGGAAATTGCGCGAATTCCAGGCACTGGTGGCCGCCGGCGGCGCAGGTCCTGCTTAACGCGGTGTACACCGATCCGTTCCCCTCGCCGCTGGCGGGGCCGTAGATCAGTGTGTCGCCATACGCCGTGATGTCGAGGTTGATCATCGCGGCGACCCGGCTCGTGTTCAGCAATTCGAGGTAATGCCGCGACCCGAGGAGGTTGANCTCCTCGAGATCGAAGAACACGACGCGGACCCGGTGCCGCAGCGTGTATCGGTTGAGCGTCTGGGCCACCCGCGTCAGCACGGCCACAGCCGCTGCATTGTCCACCATGGCATGGCTCAGCGAGCCGTCGCCGAGCACCGCCGCGTCGGCATGCGCCCCGACGACGAGGTCGCGGCTGCCGGTGCCGATGCTCACCACGACGTTGCGTCCTTCCGCCGGTCCGACCTCATCGGCTCGGCGGTTCGGGAACGGCTGGATCTCGTAGGTCAGACCGCGGTCGTCGAGCAGTGCGACCAGCGCGTCGAACCGCGCTTCTGCCGTCGGCTCGTCAAGCCGGGTCGCGTCGTCCACCACACCCGGAAGGGGGCTGGCGGCCGGAACGAACGACGGCGACACTGCCGGTGCTCGAGAGCCCAGCGACTGACACCCCAGGATTCCCAGGCAGAACAGCAGGAACAGTAGTCGGCGCATGTTTTGACTGTAGTTGTGCTGACATCCGTGGGGCAAGGCTTGCCTCGCAGGTCGGCTGGCCCTCTCATGGAAGGCCTGAAGGCCTGCGCCACAGAGGCCGAAGTCTCCAAAGACCTACCGACGAAGGCGAGGTGTCCANTCGGCCCAGCCGTCGACCTCGGTGTAGAACAGCGCCGTGGCGTCGCGGTCCGCAGCGACATTCGCACGCACAGCGTCTCCCGCGAGACCGGGTAGCCGATCAGCGTGGGCGAGCCCATAGGCAAGCGCAGCGAAGGCCAGCAGCCCAACGGCGAGCCGAGCGACCCGCCGAGCCCGAGCAGTTCCAGAAGCAGGCAGGGCCCTCCGGCCTTCTTCTGCCTTCTGCCTTCTGCCTTCTGACTTCTCCGTGTCAGAGCACCCGGTCAAAGAGTATTCCTCCGAACGCAAGGTAGGCGGCGACGAGCGTCAGCACCACATTGAACGTCTGCCCTACCAGGTAGAGCTGAATCGGCCGCCCGCCCTGGACCTGGCTCATCAGTTGCCGCGTGTTCGACTCGAGGCCGATGCTGACGAAGGCCAGGCAGAAGAGCCAGCCGCGGAAGTCGGAGGTGAGGTCGAGGATGCCGGTCACCGCCTCCTCACCCATGGTCGGCGTCAGGACGAACGAGAACAGCAGCGACGCGCCGATGAAGCCGAGGATGAACTTCGGGAATCGGGTCCAGATCTGCATGGCCGCAGGCTGGGCGTTGTCCTTGTCTCGTTCGACGTTGGTCACCCAGTAGACGGCCACCAGGAACGCCACCACGCCGATCAGGATGTTCTGGATCATCTTGACGACNGCGGCGACNTNNCCNGCNTCNTCACCCAGCATCGCNCCNGCCGCNACGACGGCGCCGGTNGCATCGACGGTGCCGCCGATCCAGGCGCCGCCGACGATAGGGTCCATGCCGATCGCGCGGATGCCGATCGGCATCAGCACCATCATGATGACGGTGAAGACGAGCGTCATGCCGACCGCCAGCGTCAGCTCGTCTTTCTTGGCGCGCGCAGCCGCGGCCACCGCGATGGCGGCCGACACTCCGCAGACCGACGTGGCGGTGGCAATGATGAGGACCAGCGACGGGCTGGCGATCTTCAGCACCCGAGTGCCGTAGCGATACATGCAGAAGATGACGACCGGCGTGACCAGCCAGGCGACGAACAGGCCCGGCGGGCCGAGGTTGAGAATGCGGTTGAACAGGATCTCGGCGCCCAGCAGCACCAGACCGGTCTTGATGTAGAGCTCGCTCCGGATCGCCGGTTTGAGCCAGCCGGGTGTGCCGACCGAGTTCGAAATCAGCAACCCCAACAGCAGCGCCCAGAACGCGTAGCCGACCCCGGCGGCCCGGATGCCGGTCTGGTTGGCGAAAAAGTAGGCGACGACCGCCAACAGAAACAACGGAATGAACGCGGCCTGGTGCATCACGAGCGATCCGCCCATGAAGACGGCGGCTACGGCGGTGATCAAGGCGAACCCGATGCCCAGCATTGCCAGCGGGAAGATGCGGCCGTCGATGGCTTCGATCGGGTTGGCGGTCCAGCGCCCGACCCCGGCGACACCGGTGACGAGCCCGGCCACGGTCAGCGCGATCAGGAGGCCGCCCAGCCAGATGGCCCACCAGTCCTCGGAGGTGAGCAAGTTCGACCGGCCAGCCGCCAACGAAGCATCATTCGGCATGGGAAGGTTGCTACTATAATGCCTTCCACCGTGGACAGCGGAAACAATCGGACAGCTCGCAGGAAGGACAGAAGGATGACCAGCCGTCGCACAGCCTGGACCGTTCTGACCGCCGTCCTCATGTGCTGGATGCCCAGCCATGGCGCCAGCCTGGCAGCGCAGCAGGAGACGCTGCAGCTTCCCGGGCTAGGGGCGCCGGTCGATATCGTGACGGACCGCTGGGGTATCAACCACATCTACGCCGAGACCGAGGCGGACCTGTTTTTCGCGCAGGGGTACGCAGCGGCCCGTGACCGGCTGTTCCAGTTCGAGGTCTGGCGGCGGCAGGCGACCGGGACGGTGGCGGAGATCCTCGGACCTCGAGAGCTCGAGCGGGACATCGGCGCGCGTCTGCACCGGTTCCGTGGCGATCTGACCACGGAGCTGAATCACTATCACGACCGCGGCGACCAGATCGTGCCGGCGTTCGTGCGTGGCATCAACGCCTACATCGACCAGACGGCCGCCAACCCCGACCTGCTACCAATCGAATTCGAGCTGCTTGGTATCAGGCCGCAGCACTGGACCCCCGAGGTGGTCATCTCGCGGCATCAGGGGCTGGTCGGCAACGTCTCCTCCGAAATCCGCAATGCCCAGGCGGTCTCACTGCTGGGGGCCGAAGCGGTCAAGGAGCTGAATTACTACTACGGAAACCCGGACCTGACGATCGACCCGGCCATCAATGTCTCGCTGCTGAGCGGCGACATCCTCGATCTGTATCGCGCGCACCGGCGGTCGCTCCGCTTCCAGCCCGAGGACGTGGCGGCCGTCTATCGCGGAGACGCGGAGACCTTCGAGCGGCTCGCCTCGGCGTTGCCGAGCGAGATCGACATGAAGCAGGAGGACTACGAGGCAATCGGCAGCAACAACTGGGTGGTGGCCGGCAGCCGCACGCTGACCGGTTTCCCGCTGATGGCCAACGACCCGCACCGCGCGCAGGGCGCGCCGTCGCTCCGCTATTGGGTGCATCTGGTTGCGCCCGGCTGGAACGTCATCGGCGGCGGGGAGCCGGTGCTGCCGGGTGTGTCGATCGGCCACAACGAGTATGGCGCCTGGGGGCTGACGGTGTTCGGGCAGGACAACGAGGACCTCTACGTCTACGACATCAATCCGGCGAACCCGAATCAATATCGCTATCTGGGTCGCTGGGAGACGATGACCGTCATCGAGGACACGGTGCCGGTGAAGGGAGAGGCCTCGGTCGACGTCGAGCTGAAGTACACCAGGCACGGCCCGGTGCTCTTCGAGGACACCACCAACAACAAGGCCTATGCGCTCCGGGCCGCCTGGCTCGATTACGGGTCGGCGCCCTATCTGGCCAGCCTGCGAATGGACCAGGCCCGCACCTGGGAAGAGTTTCGCGAGGCGTGCAGCTATAGCCGCATTCCCTCCGAGAACATGATCTGGGCCGACCGCGAGAAGAACATCGGCTACCAGGCCGTTGGTGTCTCGCCGATCCGGCGGACCCACAGCGGGCTGGTGCCGGTGCCGGGCGACGGGCGCTACGAGTGGGACGGCTATCTGCCGATCAAGGCGCTGCCGAATCTGCTCAATCCGGAAGAGGGCTTCTACGGTACGGCGAACAACTACACAGTGCCGGACGGGTATCCCTACTGGGAGGCGCTGCACTACACGTGGGGCGACCAGATGCGCGTGGCGCGTGTCGAGGAGATGCTCGACGCGGGGCAGCACATGACGGTGGCCGACATGATGCGGTTCCAGCACGACGAGCTGACCGTAGCCGGTCGCAACATCGTGCCGCTGCTGCGAGAGGTCGAGATCGGTGACCCACAGGTGGCAGGGTTACGGGACATGCTGCTCGCGTGGGACTATGTGCTCGACAGGGACTCGGTGGAGGCGGCGATCTACGCCACATTCGAGAGACGGCTGCGCGACAACGTCCGCGACGCGGTGGTGCCGGCCGAGGCGCGCGACGTGATTCGCGGCATCAACACCAAGCGGTTGATCGACTGGTTGGTGGCGCCGGACGGCCGCTTCGGCGACGCGCCGGTGGCGGGGCGTGACGCGGTGCTGGCCGCGAGCCTCACCGAGACGCTGGCCGACCTGACCGAACGTCTGGGCTCCGACATGGCGAACTGGCAGTACGGCCAGGAGGCGTTCAAGCACGCGCTGATTCGCCATCCGATGACGGCGGCGGTCAGCCCCGACCTGCGACGCCGGCTCGACGTCGGGCCGCTGCCACGCGGTGGCTACGGCGGTACGGTGCACAACACGGGTGGTGGCGACAACCAGACATCTGGCGCGTCGTTCATGATCGTGGCCGACACGTCGGATTGGGACAACTCCGTCGGCTTGAACGCGCCCGGCCAGTCGGGCAACCCGGACAGCCCACACTACCGCGACCTGTTTGAGCTCTGGGCTCGTGGAAAGTACTTTCCGATTTTCTACAGCCGGGCCAAGATCGACTCGGTCACGGAGAGCACGACGCTGCTACGGCCGGCCGGACAGCCGACGCAGGGTGGCGGGGGCGGACGATGAGGTGATTCTGTAGCGCAGGCCTTCAGGCCTGCGATGGCAGGGCTGAAGGCCTGCCCCACAAATGATGGAGACATTGTGGAGGATGCGATGAAGAGGAACAGCTTGGTTGCGGTGGCGGTCATGACAGTGGCGTTGCTCGCGGCGCCGGCGAGCTCCTTCGCCCAACTCTCCGACACCGAGGCGTGGGCGTCGCATTTGTCGAACACGTATCGGGTGATCCCGAACGTGACCTACGGCGTGGCCAACAACCGGGAGAACAACGTCGACCTCTATCTCCCACGCGGGGCGAACGGGCCGACGCCGGTCCTGATGTATATCCATGGCGGAGGGTGGGTCGGCGGCTCGAAGGAACAGAACGTGCTGCGGTTGCTGCCGTGGCTCGAACGGGGTTGGGCGGTGGTCAACGTGCAGTACCGGCTGGGCCAGGTCTCGCTGGCGCCCGCAGCCGTTGAAGATTGCCTGTGCGCGCTGCGCTGGGTCATCCGCAACGCCGAGCAATACAACTTCGACACCTCTCGTATCGTGACCACCGGCAACTCGGCCGGCGGGCATCTGGCGCTGACCACCGGCATGATACCGGCCTCGGCCGGGCTCGACCGTCAGTGCCCGGGGAACGAAGAGCTCTCGGTGGCGGCGATCATCAACTGGTATGGCATCACCGACGTGGGGGATCTCCTCGACGGGGCCAACATGAAGAGCTACGCGGTCCAGTGGATGGGCAGCATGCCCGACCGCTTCAAGATTGCCGAGCGGCTGTCGCCACTGACCTACGTGCGCGCCGGGTTGCCGCCCATCCTCACCATTCAAGGCGACGCCGACCCGATCGTGCCGTATCAGCATGGCGTGCGGCTCACCGCAGCACTGTCCCGGGCAGGCGTGTCGACCGAGCTGCACACCGTGCCGGGTGGCGGCCACGGTGGCTTCAACCGCGAGGAGACGATCGCCATCTTCGAGACGATCGAACGCTTCCTCGGCAGCCACGGCCTGGCGGCCGGCAGCTCGCGGTCGACGTCGGGTGGTGAGTAGGACCGCAGTCGGGAATCAGGTCTTTTGTGGCGCACGGCTGCCTTTGTGGCGCACGGCTTTAGCCGTGCGTTCGCAGGCCTGAAGGCCTGCGCCACAGAAGCGCGAGCGCCCATTCAGGCCTGAAAGCCTGCGCCACAGAAGCGCGAGCGCCTGAAGCCCGAAGCCTGGGAGGAGCCGTGAGTCAGACGTCCATCGGCAGAAGAGCATCCGGACAGCGCCGCTATCTCTCTGTGGCGCTAGTCTTGTCTTTGGGCCTGCCGTTCTCCGTATCGCCGGCTCAGGCCCAAGACCTCACCACTGCCGTCGACACATTCTGGAGTGCCGAGTCGCCCGACGAGATNGATACGGCGACCGAGAAGATCCTCGACCTCGATCCCGACATCGAGGCGCTCTGGCTGCTCGTGCGGGCCGGGGCGACCTACGCGTCGGACGTTTCGACCGGGCGCCAGCTGTTCAGCCGCGAGAACGCCGACGGGGTCGAGTATCGCTACGAGGTCTACGTGCCGGACGACTACGACCCGGCGCGTCGCTACCCGGTGCGCGTCTTTCTGCACGGCGGGGTCTCCCGGCCGCGGCGTGNCGACGCACCGTTCTGGCGCAACGGCGAGCGGTACGCGCGCGACGACTCGATTGTCGTGTTTCCCGAGTCGTGGGGCGAGGCGATGTGGTGGCAGGCAAACCAGGTCGAGAATCTGACCGGAATGCTCAACGACCTCAAGGCGCGCTACAACGTCAACGAGAACGCGGTCCACCTGCTGGGTGTCTCAGACGGCGCGACCGGGGCGTTCTATCACGCCTTCAAGGCGGCGACGCCGTGGGCGTCGTTTCTGTCGTTCAACGGGCATCCGGTGGTGCTGGCCAACGAGTCGACCTTCGCCGACGGCCAGATGTATGTCACCAACCTCCGCAACAAGCCGTTTTTCGCGATCAACGGTGGCCAGGACCGGCTGTATCCAGTCGCGTCGGTCGTGCCATTCTTCCAGCTGTTCGTCAACGCCGGGGTGTACTTCGAGTTCACGCCCAAGCCCGAGGCCGGGCACAACATGCAGTGGTGGCCCGAGGAGACCTCGAACGTCGATGACTTCATCGTGGCGCGGACCCGTCTGCCGCTGCCCGACCGGCTCTCCTGGGAGACCGAGTCGACCGAGCGATTCAATCGGGCGCACTGGCTCGTCATCACCGAGCTGGGTCGCGTGGAAGGCGAGACCACCTTCGACGACTTCAACGAGATCACGCCGCCGGCCCCCAGCATCCCGATCGGGTTCAACACACTGGGCGAGCTCGCCGACGGGGGCATTCAGCTCGTCGACATTATCGAGGGATCGATGGCCGATGCCGCCGGTCTCGAGGCCGATGACGTCCTGGTCGAAATGAACGGCATCGCCGTGGCGACGGTGGACGATCTGCGGGAAGCGGTGCAGACGCCGTCGGACGGGCCGGGGTTGCCGGTCCGTGTCGAGCGCGCCGGCGAGTCGATGGCCTTCGTCCTGATGCCGCCCGACAACGTGCAGGCGCCGCCGGGCCGGCAGGCGTTTCCACGGTCCGACCCGTCCGGGCGCGTGCAACTCCTGCGNGACGACAACCAGATCGGGGTCGTCACCCGTGGCGTGCGGCGTTTCAGGCTCTTGCTCTCGCCCGAGCAGTTCGACTTCACCCGGCCGGTGACAGTGACCACCAACGGCGCGGTGACGTTCGACGGTATGGTCGAGCCCAGCCCCGAGACACTGCTGCGCTGGGCCGGTCGAGACCGGGACCGCACGATGCTCTTCGGCGCCGAGCTCGACATCGAAGTCGTGGCGCCGTAACCACCGTTCCCAGTCCCGTTCTCGATCTCCAGGTTCACAGCCGGAACAGGGCGCGTCTTTTTTGTGTTGACAGGCAACAGAGAAATGCGAGATTTTCATGTTGCGAGACAACATGACTGATGCTCGAGCCGACGTGCCCTACGGCGTCCTCGACCTCTTCGTCCTGAAAACGCTCGATGCGATGGGGCCGTTGCACGGCTTTGGCATCGCCCGCCGCATCGAGCAGACCTCAGGCCAGCAGCTTCAGATCAACCAGGGTTCCATCTATCCCGCGCTGCTGAGGCTCCAGCAGAACGGCTGGATCCAGGGGGAGTGGGGCGCGTCGGAAAAGAACCGCCGGGCGAAGTACTACTCGCTGACCGAGGTCGGCCGGCGTCACCTCGCCGGACAGGTCAAGGATTGGGAACAGACGGCGGCCCTGGTCGCCCGTTTTCTGGAGTCCGCGTCATGACGTTGCGCAGATGGCTGGCCGCGCTGACGGCGCGCCTGCGGCGGCGGCAGGCCGAGCGCGATCTCGACGAAGAGATGCGCACGCATTTCGAGATGGCGGTGGAAGAGAACCTCGAATGCGGCATGACCCAGGCCGAGGCGCACCGTGCCGCGCGGCGCAGCTTCGGGGTCGGGGCGTCGGTAAGGGAGGGGTGGCGACAGGCGGACGGCCTGTACTGGCTGGAGACCATGGTGCAGGATGTCCGCTACGGCATCCGCACACTGCGTCGGTCGGGCAGGTTCNCCGCCGCCGCGGTGCTGACGCTGGCTCTCGGCGTTGGCATGACCACGGCGGTCTTCTCGGTCATTGACAGCCTGCTGCTGAACGGGGTGCCGTTCACCGAGCCCGACCGGTTGGTAGAGCTGTACCAATGGGGGCCCCGCGGTGGCAGGCCGTCTCAGCCACTGACGATGCTCGGGCCGTGGCGTGCCCAGGCCGACCTGTTCGACCAGGTTGAGGCATACCGGAATGTGCGATGGACCTTCATCCGGAACACTGAGCCAGAGGCGATCGAGGCGCCCAGCTCTCGCCGGACCTGCTGCGCTTTCTGGGTGTCCGACCCCGAGTAGGNCGCGGGTTCGCGTCCGATGAGGCAGCGGCACCCGTCAGTCTCATCAGCGACAGCCTGTGGCGTTCGCGCTTCGGGGCCGACGCCGACATCATCGGCCGCTCACTGCGACTCGACGACCGGGTCTACACCGTCATCGGGGTGATGCCGGGATCATTCCGGTTCCCGGATGCGCGGGCCCAGTTCTGGGTACCACTCGACCTGCGGACCGTGCCCACCGGCCCCCGGGGGCGCCCCCCGTCAGTGTCGATGGTCGCAAGGCTCCGGTCCGGGCNGTCATTCGAGCAGGCCGACGAGCGGGTGGCGGCACTGGCGCCGCAGTTGGATCCCGCCCTGTCGGCAGCCAGCGGCCGCTCGGTGTACGTGCAGGAACTGAACCCCGCCCCGTCTGGGGCCGGTGGTCGAACGGCCCGGCTCCAGCCGCTGAATCGGTTTGTTGGCCGGGGTATTTCCGCCGGCATCGGGTATATCCAGGAACGCCGTGGCGCGCTCTTCGTGCTTTTCGGCGCGGTCGCTTTCGTGCTCCTCATCGCCTGTGCGAATGCGTCCAATCTGTTTCTCTCGCGTACGTTGGGCCGGAGTCGCGAGTTCGCCATTCGCGCCGCCGCCGCCGCCGGCCGGCTTCGGTTGTTCCGACAGATTCTGACAGAGTCGCTGGTGGTGTCGATGCTCGCGGGCCTGCTCGGGCTGGGGCTCGCCACCTGGATGCTTGGGCTCATCGCTGCGGCCGTGCCACCAAGCCTGGGACGGACCATGTTGAACCCGATCGATCTCGACTGGCGGGTGGTCACCTGGGCGGCAATCGCCGCTCTGCTCTCCGGTCTCCTGGCGTCCCTCTGGCCGGCCCGACGCGCCGTGGGCGATGACCTGGTCGCTCCGATCAAGGGGCAGGGCGCGGGACGCGCAAGCGGCGAAGCCACCCTGCGTGGAGGATTGATTGCGATCCAGAGCGGTCTCGCGGTCATTCTCCTGATCGGCGCGCTGTTGATGGGGCGGTCGCTCTTTACCCTCGTCAATGTCGACGTGGGGTGGTCGGGCGAGCGTGTCGTCGCGCTGGAACCGCGCTTTCAGGGAGACCAGTACGAAACGCCGGATAGTCGTTTCGATCTCCTCACGCAGCTCGCGGCGCAACTCGAGACGCTACCCGGTGTAAGGCTCGCCGGCGCATCCGACGGGCTCCCGTTTCTGCCGAACTCCTTTGGCTTCGGCACGCTCGAAACGGACGGAGCCAGCCTGTCCGACACCCCTGTCATCGTGAATCAGATCTCGCGCGATCACTTCTCCGTGCTCCATATCCCGCTGCTGCAGGGACGCGTCTTCGAACCGGACGATGCGGTGCAAGACGCCGCGATCGTCAGTCGAGACCTGGCGACCCGACTGTGGCCGGACACCGATGCCGTAGGCCGACGTGTGAGACGCGGTGACGGGGCATGGCTCAACGTGGTGGGGGTTGCCGGCGCCATTCAGTCGGAAGCATTCGATTTCAGTGGCGGTGACCCGGTCGAGATCTATGTGCCACTCCGTAGTCCACATGCGATAAACGCGAGACCCCGGTTTGTCGTTGTAGCGACCGACGGACGCGACGGGTTGACGGCGCTACTCAAACAGCAGATGNGGCAGCTCGACCCCGAGCTGCCGGTTACCGTCCACCTGATGGACGACGTCGTCAGTCTGTCGCTCGCCGAGCCACGGTTCTACACCACCTTGCTGGTGGCGTTCGCCGTGCTCGCCGTTTGCCTTGCCGGTGCGGGCGTTTACGCGGTTGTGGCCTACGAGACGAACAGGCGCACGCCGGAGCTGGGAGTCAGGGTGGCACTCGGCGCCACCCGCCACGACGTGATCGGACACGTGCTCGGGCGGTCGATGCTGCTCTCGATGGCCGGGATGACGGTTGGCCTGCTGGGTGCCGTGGCGCTGACGCGGTTCCTCTCTTCACTGTTGTACGAGGTGGCGCCCACTGATCCAGCGATGTTCACCGTCGCCGCGGTGTTCCTGCTGGTTGCGTCGTTGGTGGGCGGATATCTGCCCGCGCGACGCGCGACGAAGGTCGATCCGGTGGTAGCGCTGCGGCACGAGTAGATCGGCGAGTCTAGTCGCGCGGGCGGTTTCCTGGCGAGGCGTTCGTCTGGCCAGGCGCGACGAGGGAGCAGCCAGGCGGGCTGTGACCGAGGAAGCAACGCCGTCCAGTCGGACGCCTCGCCAGGAAACCTAGAACCGCAGCCGGAGCCCGCCACCAGCGTGGAACCCCCCCGCATCGATCGAGACCAGGCCCTCATCCTGGGACACCAGATCGACGGTGCCGCGCGTGTACCGCGCGAGCACGCCTACGCCGACAAACCGCGAGAAGAAGACACTGACGTCGGCGCCGACGTTGTAGCCGACTGCCGAGGCCGAATCTGAGCCTGTCGCCGCCGAGGTGAAGCTGGCCTCGTTGAACGGGTAGCTCTGACTGAAGTCGACGGTCGTGACCAGGCCCTGCCTCAGGTTGAAGAACGTCGGTCCACCGAAGAGCGCCAGCGACACGCGGCCGCGGAGCGGCGCGAACCAACGTAGCTGGACGTGCACGGCGGTTTCCTCGTGGGTGAGGTTTGCCGAGCTGCCGACGATCGTCCGATCGCGGTTGAAGAAGAACGGGTGTGGAATGCGGGCGTCGATGCTGGCGTCGTTCTGTCGGTTGAACCGACTGTAGCCGGCGCCGAGTGCCAGGCCTCGACCCAGCGCCACGCCCCCGCTGACATCGACGATCACGCCGGTGTCGATGGCATAGGTCGCGTCGAAGTCACCTTCTTCAACGAACTCGGTGAACAGGACGTTGTCGACGAAGTCGGTGGACGTGGCCTGCAAGCCGCCGTTGACGTCTATGAACACACGACCGTCCTGCGCGGTCGACGGTGTCGCCGACACCAGCGCGATGGCCACGGTCGCTGGCCCCACTGCGCGTCGGGTCCACGCCATCATCGTCCGGAGATATATCTGACATCGTTGCCTGGTTCTCATCTGTCTCATCCTGGTCGATGCGGGCTGAGGGGGCATCATGTTCATCACAAGCACCCCCCGACGTCGTGACAGGTCACCGTGTTCGGGATCCCGACCGCGTCAAGCGCCTGGGCGATGGCGGTGGCGGGTGCGCTCGAGGCGCCGAAGAGCTCGACGGCCGCCTGGAACAGGCAGTCCGCCGTGATCGGGAAGTCCGCGAAGGCCGGTAGCAACGTAGCCCACGCGTAGAAGAAGATTCGTTCAATTTGCAGCCGATTGGCCGCCCCCACCCCAGACACGCTCAGTCCCGATGTGCGGTTCGTGCCGCCTTCGACCGCCAGGTAGTAGATGTGCCCCAGAATGGGCGCGTTGATATGCACGCCACCAAAATCTCGCGGGCCCCGATACAGGTCGTCGTAGTGATCGGGGTAGACGCCGGTGACCGCGTTAGGAATCTCCTGTGGGTCGCGAAGCGAGCGTGACGGTGACGCGCTGTCCTCTCCCACGAGGTAGTCGGCGCGCAGCGGCCCGCTCCCAGACTCCTGCACGTAGAACTCGACGGCAGTGCCGATGATGTCGGAGAAGCCCTCGTCGATTGCGCCCGGTTCGTTGGGTGGCGCTGTGTTCCCCAGGCCGGCCGTGAAGAACGTCACGCCATGGGTCAATTCGTGGGCAACGATATCGAGCGCGGTCAGCGGTCTCGTCAGGAAGAACGGTTCCCCGAACACCATCGTGCCGGTCGAACCAGAAGTGGCTGGGAAAAAGTACATTGCGTTGTCGAGAAAGCTCACAAGGAACTGCACCCTATCGCACGACTCTCCACTCAAGGACCCTGCGTCGCACAGCACTAGCTGCTCGACGAGTGCGGTCGAATCGAAGGGCCGGACAAACGCGTCGACTGCGCCGTTGTTGCCGTCGATGCCGGCCCATCCGAGCTGGGTAAAGAGGTAGTCGTAGGTCCAACCGAGGGCGGCGTGGACGTCGACGACGGCGCCGTCCTCCCACTGATTATCGGCATCGGCGGAGAGATCCTGGTCGCTGGTTGGTGCGTCGCCTGAGACCACACCGAGCAGGCGGTCGAAGAACCGGTCGGGGTCGAACTCCATGTCCAGTGTCCGCAGCTCGGCCGGCCGAACCCGGTCGCGGGTCAAGAACGCGCCGCCCGCTGGATCCGTCATCATCTTCTTCAGGTCGCCCAGCAACCCGGTGCCCAAGCCGACGCTGTCCTGCTCCCGCATGTTGCTGAACTCGAACAAGACTTCGCCCGTCCCGGCGTCGATGAACACCGTCCGCATGTCAGACAGCGTGCCGCGGTAGGTCAGCGCGTAGCCATCATCGGCGGTCGGCAGCACGCAGAGCGTCGGAGACTCGGTCAGCTCGAACGCCGGTCCCGCCAACTCGGCGAACACCGTGCGTGCGGCTTCCATCGACAGACCCGGCCTGGTGTCCAGATTGACGCCTGTGAACTGCGTGCCGAACACGGACGTGGTTACGCCGCCATCGGTCTGCCGGTTCAGGTCGGCCCCGTACACCGGAAGTCCTTCGTGATACTGCGCGAGCCGCTCAGTGCGGCGGCCCGGCAGGAACGGGTTCTCTTGCGAACGGTAGGTGCGCAGGTCGCCGGTTCGGAGCCGGCGGTCGATCGCGGCATCCAGCTCGCGGAGCGAGGAGACGTCCACCACGCTCATTGTCTGCCGGCTTTGGTGCTCCTGAACGGCAACCGGTGTCTGTGTGACGAGCGCGATCGCGACCGCGGCGGCGCCGGAAATGAAGACCCCAGATGCTGGCGACGCCTTCCGGCTGCTCCTACCTCCTGCCTCCTGTCTCCTATCTCCTGAGAGCGACACTGTGACTACCCTCCTTCGATTGCCGGGATCGTCTCGAGCCGGTCGCCGGCCTGCGAGACCTCGTTGGGACCGGCGCCGGAGTCCGGTCATCGAGCGACAGCACGATCGCCGCGTTGAGCGCGCGCCGCCGGCGGTCCGGATCTCACCAGTCGAACCATTCTGGAGCCGGCGCATATTGGCAAGGTAACACGGAGGGAGAGAGCGACAGTCGTCAGCCGGAGTAAGGACGACGGCGGACAGACTCCGGTAGCCTCCCGAGTGGTACTCAGAAGCGCTCGCCGGGCGCGGCGTGACCACGCCGCCGATGACCGGCGCCGATTCGGCCCNCCCCGGCCGCTAGAACCGCAGCCGAAGCCCGCCGCCGGTATGGAAGCCGCCGGCGTCGGTCGAGACCAGGCCGCTGTCCTCCGAGGCGAGATCGACGGAGCCGCGCGTGAATCGCGCGAGCCCCCCGACCCCGATGTGGGGGGAGAAGAAATACGAGACGTCGGCGCCCACGTTGTAGCCGACCGCCGAGTCGGACCGGCGCGCGATCGACGCCGTGGTGAAGCTGGCCTCGTTGAACGGGAAGCTGTGGCTGAAGCCGACGGAGGTCACGAGATCCTGTCTGACGTTGAAGAAGGTCGGCCCGCCGAATACCACCACTTCGAACGGACCGGGGACCGGCGCGAACCAGCGCACCTGCAGGTGCACGCCGTGTTCGGTGCGGCCGAGGTTCGCCGCGCTGCCCGCGATCGCTCGGTCGCGGTTGAAGAAGAACGGATGCGGAATACGGGCGTCCACGCTCCCGTCGTCGTCCCGGTTGAACCGGGTGTAGGCGACCGCCAGCGCAAAGTCCCGGCCCAGCACGAACCCGCCGCCGACATCGAAAATGACGCCGTTGTCGATGGCGTAGGTGGCGTCGAAGTCGCCTTCCTCGANGAACTCGGTGAAGACGACGTTGTCGCTGAAGTCGGTCGAGGTCGCCTGCGCGCCGCCGTTGACATGGATGAAGACACGGCCGTCCTGGGCCCCGGCCGGTGTCGCCGATCCAAGCAGGGTAGCGACGGCCATGGCCGGTGGAAGCGCCCTGGTCCACCAGGCGGCGCGGGGACCGGCCATCCCGAGCTGTTCACATCTCTCGTGCNTCTCGCACGTCCTCGTCGCTGTGACATGACGCGTCAGAATCATCACCGGCACCCCCCGACGTCNTGACAGGTGATGACGTTCGGAATGCCGACCGCGTCGAGCGCCTGGGCAACCGCCGTGACCGGCGCGCTTCCGGCGCCGTACAGCTCGATGGCCGACACGAATAGACAGTCGGCGGCGACCTGAAAGCTCGGGAACCGTGGCAGCAGGTTGACCCACGCGTTGAAGAAGATCCGCTCGATCTCCAGCCGGTTGACGGCGCCGACGCCCTGCACGGTCAACCCGGAGGTCCGGTTGGTGCCCCCTTCGATTGCCAGATAGTACNGATGCCCCAGGATCGTCGCGTTAATGTGGATACCGCCGAAATCTTCCGGTCCGCGAAACAGGTTGTCGAAGTGGTCCGGGTAGGTGCCTGACGCGGTGAAAAAATGGGGGATCTCCCCCGGGTCACGGAGCGAGCGGATCACGATGCCGGTGTCTTCCCCGATCAGATAGTCGGCGCGCAACGGCCCGTTGCTCGGCTCCTGCGCGTAGAACTCGACCGCCGTGGCGAAGATGTCGGCGAGGCCTTCGTCGATCGCGCCCGGCGTGTTGGGTGGCGTGGTGTTCCCCAGCCGGGCGCTGTGGAAGTTCACGCCGTGCGACATCTCGTGGGCGACAACGTCGAGCACCGTCAGCGGCACGGGAAAGAAGGACGGCTCCCCGAACACCAGCGCGCCGTTCGTCTCCGGGCTGGTCGGGAAGAAGTAGGCCGCGTTGTCGAGCAGGAGCAGCAGCTGCGCCACGAGGATGCACTCCGGCGTCGACAAGGTGGGATCGGTCGCCACGCACTGCTGCCCGCGGCGATCATCGTCGGGGCGTCGTAGAGCCGGACGAACGCGTCGATCGGGCGATCGTTGTTGTCGAGACCGGCCCAGCCGTGGCTGGTGAAAAAGTAGTCGTAGGTCCAGCCCATGGCGGTGTGGACGTCGACGACCCGGCCGTCGTCCCAGGTGTTGTCGGCGTCGACCGAGAGGTCCTGGTCGCCCGCCGGCGCGGTGCCGAAGAGCACCGCCTGGAACCGCTCGACGAAGCGGTCGGGATCCGACTCCATGTCCAGCGTCCGGATCTCCGCCGGGCGAGCCAGGTCGCGGGTGACGAAAGCGCCGCCGACCGGCTGCGTCGACATCTTCTTGCTATCGCCCAGCACGCCGGTGCCGAGCCCGACGGTCTGGGTGCGCCAGTTGCCGAACTCGAACAGNAGGTCGCCCGTGCCGGCGTCGATGAAGACGGTGCGCATGTCCGACAGGGTGCCGCGCCAGGTCAGCGCGTAGCCCCCATCGTCGGTCGGCAGCACCCAGAGCTCGGGGTCGTCGGTCAGCCCGAACACCGGGCCCGCCAGCTCGTCGAGCACCCTGCGAGCGGCCGAGCCGGACAGGCTCGGCGTGGTGTCCAGGTCGATGCCGGTGAACTCGGTGCCGAACACCGCCGTGGTCACGCCGACGTCGGTCTGCCGGTTGAGGTCGGCCCCGTAGACCGGGATCCCCTGGTAANACTGCGCGAGACTTTCGCTCCGCCGGCCCGGCAGGAACGTGTTCTCCCGGGTCGCGTACGCGCGCAGACCGCCGGACCGGAGCCGGCTGTCGATCGCGGCGTCCAGCTCGCGGAGCCCGGCCAGNTCGGCCGCGCTGACCGCTTGCCGGCCCTGGTGCTCCTGCACCGCGACCGGCGTCTGCGTGAGCAGCGCGATCGCGATGCCGGCGACGACGGAATAGAAGAACCCTGATGGCGGCGAAGTCTTCCCGCTTCTCCTGACTTCCGCCTTCGCGAAAGCTACTGCGGACAGACCTGACGTCTGACTTCTGATTTCTTGGAGCGCCACCGTCCTCCCCCTCCTTCGATCGCCGGGATGATCTCGAGCTGGTCGCCTGAGCGCACCGTCTCGTCGATCCCTGACCGATCAAGCTGGCGATCGTTGAGGAACAGCATCACGAGCGGATTGAGGGTCCCGGCGGCGGTCCAGACCAAGGTCGCCAGCTCGCCATGCCGGTCGGTCAGCGCGCGCAGGGCGCTCTCGACCGTCGTCGCTTCGACCAACACCGTGTCGACACCGTCAATGCGGTCGGCGAAGAGCGCTGGAAGGCGTACCCGGACGCTCATGGCGCCGCTGGCGGGGGCAGGCTGTCGATCTCCCGGTCGAAGACTTCCCAGACACGGTCGCTCAGGGCGCCGAAGAACTCGCGCGTGACGAACGGCTCCGCCTTGATGGCCGGATTGGGGCTGTCGAACACCTGGGCCGGCATCGTGTAATCGTCACGCGCGTACCCCTGCTTGCGCTCCAGCCAGAGACCACGGATGAACGCGCGCCGGACCGCGGCGAGCAGCTCGTCGCGGGTCACGTCGAGCCCGACCTCATCTTTCAGGATGCCGGCTGCCGCTTCGGCGTTCAGCCCGGAGAACTTGCATACCCCCAGCAGGTCGTCGCGCACCATAAGCAGCCCGCGCTCGGTGATCGCCTTCACCCAGTAGGCGAGCGATGTGTCCCCCTCGATGGCCACCAGCATGTAGGTGGCCATAGACATGTGCCCGCCCGCAATCGCCCATGGGTATCCCGGATTGGTGTCGGGGACATAGGCTGGGAGCTCGAGCCCCTTGCACTGCATGGCGTAGTCGGGTTCTCCGAGCTGCTCTGACAGCCGCTTCGACCCCTGGCCCAGCTCGGGAAGCTGCCCGGTGCCGACCTGCTCGATCAACTCGCGGATCTTGTCGGCGTCGCCAAACGTGGCGCCGTTGAAGACGGGCGCCTCGGGGTGGCGCGCGTTGTAGTCGAGGACGTAGTCGATCGTGGTGGCGCAGGAGATCGTGTCCATGCCGAGATGGTCGACCAGCGCCACGAGCGGCCAGACCTCGTGCGGGTCGTCGATCCCGGCGTTGGTCGACAGCAGGTTCAGCGGCTCGTAGTCGAACTTGGCGCGGAACTCGCCTTTGCTGCCGTCAGCCTTTCGCTCATAGATGTTCTTGTGACAGTTGATGCCGCACCGGTAGCAGGACTCCGCCTTGATGACGAAGGCGTCCTCGAGCGCGTCCCGGAACATCAGCTCAGGTGTGCCGTCGCCTATGGGCCGGAAGTTGTTCTGCGGCACCATGTGGAACTGCTCGAGCGGCTCGTAGTTCGCCCACGTGCCGCCGAGCCCGCCNTTCTTCTTCTCCCGGAACTTGCGTGACCCGGGGCCGGTCGCGATCTCCTTGTTCAGGCCGCGTGTCTCCGCGCTCAGCGGCGCGGTCCGATCCTGCGCCTCGGCGACGATGCCAATGACGTTCTTCGAGCCCAGGACGGCACCCATGCCGCCGCGGCCGGCCCACCGGCACTTGTCGTCCCCGCTCTTCAGCAGGTTCTCGGTGCTGAGCGCAATGGCCGCGTAGTAGCAGGCGTCGTAATGTTCACCGGCCGGGCCGATCGCCGCGAAGTGCGCGTTCGGGTACTCCTCATACAGGGTCAGGATCTTGTGGTGGCAGTACTTGCCAAGCAGGTGATCGGCCGATCGGAGCGATACTTTCGGGCCGTCGTCCGATTCCCGGATCACGATGATCACGGGGCGCTCCGCCTTGTTCTCGAGAATCAGCTCGTCGAGCCCGGCCCACTTGAGCTTCGACCCGAACTTGCCACTTGCCGCCGACCACATCGCAGCCGGCAGCCCCGTATTCGACACTTTGAGCGGACTGTAGGACGAAAAGTAGGTGCGCAGTCCGGTCATCACGCTCGATCCGGTCAGCACCCCGGTGTTGACGACCATCGGGTTCTCGGCCGCGAAGGCGTCGGTGATGTCGCGTGTGGCCAGATACTGGAACGACCGGCCGAATCCGCCCAGCACCTCCTCCAGGTTGCGGCACCCCACGTCCCCGATGTCGATGGCGTCGCGCGCCAGATCAATCGTGCAGCGCTGGTACAGCACGGTCTGCGGGTCGCCGGCTGCGCCGTTCTGGATGATGCGCATGGGCGGAAGGTAACACGGGGGCGAGGGCGACAGGAACAGGAGAAGGCTTTCAGCCTTGGCAGCGCAGGCCTGAAGGCCCGCGCCACTTTAGGAGTCGGACGAAGTCTCGCCGTAGCTCGGTGCTCCGTTCTCGTCGGCGAGCGAAGGCGGAACGGGCGGCGGGTCGACATCGGTGCGCTTGACGACCACGACGGTCAGGTCGTCGGCCAACTTCGTGTCGTCTGCGTGCTGTTCGACCACGGTGAAGAGGGTGCTCGTTAGGTCCGGTGCGGGCGAGCTCCCATAGGTTTGGATCGCCCGTTCGAGCCCGTCCTCGTCGAATGGCCGGCCGGACCGGTCCTCCGCTTCGGTGATGCCGTCGCTGTAGGCGACCAGCAGATCGCCGGGCGCCAGATGCGTCTCCGCCTGTTCATAGGTGGACTGGTCGAACATGCCGAGCGCGATGCCGCCGGTCGCGAGCTTCTCGATCGCGCCATCCCGCCGACGGAGCAGCGGCGGCGTCTGTCCGGCATTGACATAGGTGAGACCGCCCGTCCGAAGGTCGATGATGGCGAGAAAGAACGTGATGAACCGGGCGCCTGGCGCCTGCTCGTAGACGAGCCGGTTGAGACGCGCCACGAGGGTCGGAGGTGGCAGATCGTCGGGCGCCAGGGTGCGCAGCATTGCCAGCAACAGGGCCATCAGCAGCGCCGCCGGGCTGCCCTTGCCCGACACGTCGCCCAGGACGACCATGAGCCGGTCGGCATCCAGGCGCACGATGTCGTAGAGGTCGCCACCCACGGTGTTGGCCGGCCGGGTCCGTCCAGCGACCTCGATGCCGCGGCCCGTGAAGGCATCGCGCGGAAGCATGGCGAGCTGGATCTCGCGGGCGATCTCCAGGTCGTGCTTCAGCGTCAGCCGGTCGGCCACCTCCAGCAGGACCGGCAAGTTGACCAGCATGAAACCGCTGAACAGCCAGAAGGTGCCGTCGGTCCAGACCGGTCCTGGAATCGGAATCCGGAAACTGAAGAACGGGGGCACAGGGATGCGCATGAACGCGAGCCCTTCGAACAGCTCGAACATGCCGAGGAGCGCACAGATCATCGCAATGCCAAACAGCGCCCGCCGCGCCGGGGATAGCCGCGACGTAAACGCGATGAAAAAGAGCCGGCACTGCATGAACAGCCGCCGGTGCCAGCGCAGTCCGCTGAATGTGTTGGGGTCGATGCCGCGCGCGAAGTAGTCGTAGGCCTCGCGGGCATCGCGCGTGAACAGGCGATGAAAATCGTCGGCCGTCAGATCCTTGGTGTAGGTGTCCCAGAACTGACGCGCGCTGTGGCGGGGTCGCATTTCCTACAACAATTGGACGGAGCGCGAACCTGTGGGGTTCGTTAGGGGGGACGATAACATAGGGAAACGGCCCTACAGGAGGCAGGAGACAGGAGAAGACGGACAGGCTTCGCCAGCATCACTACTGATCAAATCTGGCCATCCTCCTGCTTTCCACATGTCCTCGCTGAAAAAGATCTACGTTGCCGCGAACGCTGTCGATGCCCATATGTTCAAGGAGCTGCTCGAGCAGGAAGGGGTTCAGTCGGTCGTGCGTGGAGACGACTTCGTTCCGCTCCAGGGTGGCAGCCTGTTCACGATGGAGACCCGACCGTCGGTCTGGGTGTTCGATGACGAGCACGTGCTCAGAGCCCGCGAGCTGGCCGACGACTTCCGACGACGTGCGACATCGTCCGATGAGACTCTCGCCAGTTGGACCTGCCGCTGCGGCGAGACGATTGAGGAGCAATTTACCGAGTGCTGGAGCTGCCGACGCCCCAAGCCTGACGCACGAGACTGATCGTGGGACGCGGGGACAAAAACGCCCCGTCCCCCGGTGGAGCTGGGAGACGGGGCTGCTGGGGTCCTGGTGGAACACTGACGCCAGAGGTTACGGGAGCGGCACCAGATAGCCCTCGTAGGTGATCGTCTCGCCTGGCAGGATGAGCACGTCGAAGGCGAGCGTCTCGAACCCGAGCTCGGTGATTTCGATGTGGTGCGGTCCCTCCTCGAGACGCAGCCGCTGGAAGATGCCATCGTAATCGTTGACCAGCCCGACGTAGTAGCCGTCAACGAAGACTTCACCGAATCGTGGCTGCACCTTCAGTCGCAAGCTGCCGGAGACGTAACCGGTGCCGTAGCCGCCGTAGTTGTAGGCGTCATAGCCGTAGGCCTGGCTGTAGTACCCGTTCCAGTACGGGTTGTAGCCATAGCTGGAGCCGTAGCCCGCCCCGATCCCGATGTTGAAGGTGCTGTAGCCAGGGAAATAGAAGTACGACCCGTAGATGCTGGGCCCGTACCCATACCGCCCACCATACGGCGTATACCCGCGCACGCCGCCTCGACCACGTCCGCGGCCACCATAGTTATTGACGACGATCGGCCGCGACCTCAGCGGCGGACGCCGCACCGCGGTGCCGACGACCCGTCCGCGTGGGGAACGCCGGTTGGCGTTGACCACGGTTCCGCGCTGGCGCCCGTCGCCCGTGCGGCCGATGCGCCTGTTGCTCCCGCCCTGGCGGCCGGGCTGGTTCACTGCGGCCGTGTTCCCGGTGCCGCGCCCACTGCCGCGTGGCGCGATCACTCGCGAGCCTGGCCGATCGCCACGCCGACGGCCATCGCCGGCGCCTGGGCTGGTGCCCTGTGGGGCTGTCGTTCGACCGCCGCGTGCATTCGCCGTCGGGGCGACTCGTCGTTCCCGATCGGTGTCGCGGCCGCGTCCGGCGGTGTCCTGGCGTGGTGCGCGTCTCGGCGCGGCACGTCNGGCGTTTCCGCCGTCCCGCCCGCCACTCGGCTGCCGGGCACTCGGCGCCCGCCGCTGCGGGGCGGACCGTCGGGGCGCTGACGCCGCCGATGGCGCAGTGCGCTGCGGCGCACGCTGGGTCTGGCTCGTGCCGGGATTCCGACGCCGAGCCCGTCCCTGTTCCTCGGCCGCATCGACCGGGGTCGACCAGGTCGCGACTGCTAGGAGGCTGGTAAAGACGATGGCCAGGCGATACATGACGGGCTCCTTCCTAAGCGCAGGCGAGCTTACACCTGTATCTGAAGCATGCCGCGTGCCAACCTCGATCGGTCCACAACACCGTAGAACACTGGGAATCACGGGTCCCCTGGTGTCACACCCATGGGCCAGCCTGTCCTGTAGCGAGCACGGTCAGCCGTCACTAGCTGGACCTGATCTTGATCACTCCGAGGCGAGCCAGCACACCGCTGAAGTCGTAGATCCGCTGCTCGTGTGCGATGAGACCATTCTCGAATCGCAGCATCAGGACCATGCGAAACACCAGATGCTGGCCGGCCGCCGGGACACCAAAGAATTCCCCCTGCTGGGTGCCGTGGATTGTGACGACGATTGCCGCCGCATCGGTGTCGGCGACGACCTGTTCCTTCGTGATCTGCATGTCCGGAAACGAATCGATCCACCACTGCAGCGCCTTGCGGATCGCCTCCGTCTCCTGATGCGTGCCGGCGCTCGGGCTGTCGACTACCCCGTCGGGGGCGTGGTCGGCGGCCATTGCGGCGGCGTCGAGCGCCTGCCAGTGTCTAAGGTGTTGCTCGGTAAAGGCTCGAACTTCGTCAGCCGTCATGACCCCTCCCCTTGGGCAACAACCCAGACGTCAGCGTTCGGCGAGCTTTCTCGCGCTCAGCTTACCCCCAACTGGCGATCGGGGGCCAGATCTGTCATCCTGTCCCCTACGATCCGGCGCGATAGAGCGCCCACGAAAGGGATAGCCAGCATGGGTTTCTGCGAGCATTGTGAAGGCCAGCGATTCGACCGGGCGCAGGTGCTCCGCCAGCTCCGCCAGACACGCGCCCGCCTGCGGGACGAGGCCATCGCCTGCACGGCCGACGAGGCTCTCATGTTGGCAATCAAATCGGTGCGCGCTCTCGACATTCCCCATCTCGAGCCGATCGACGATCTGATGGAGGAGATGACCGAGGATCAGGTCGTCCACTAGGTTTTCCTGGCGAGGCGCCCGCCTGGACGGCGTTCCTTCCTCGGTCACAGCCCGCCTGGCTGCTCCCTCGTCGCGCCTTGCCAGGCGAACGCCTCGCCAGGAAAACCGACAGCACCGTTTTTCAGCGACCTGCTTGGATCCTGTGATTAATCTGCGCCGGCGATCTCGACTACCACCCTGTACAGATACTCCACGAACAGCTCCAGCCCCTCGACCGATACCCGCTCGTCGGTGCCATGTACCCCGCTCAGGTCGTCGCGGATCATCCCCACGCCGTAGGCTTGCACCCCTTTGGCTCGAATCTGGGCCGAGTCGGTGGCGGCGACCAGCATCGTCGGCAGCGTGACCGCCTCCGGAAACATCTGTTGCTGCACCTGTTCCAGCGCGTGGAACAGCTCGCTGTCGAGACTCGATGGGGGGGCTGCCGGGCGCATGCTCGTCGGGGCGGTCAGCTCTACGGCCGGGTCGTCGATCAGCTCGCGGAGCGTGGCCAGGAATTGGTCCAGGTCCTCATCCGGTAGGGCGCGGATATCGAGCTCCGCCTCCGCCTCGGCCGGTATCACGTTGCGGCGGAATCCGCCGCTGATGATGTTGGGAGAGATGCTGGTGCGCACCATCGAGTTGACCCCGATGTCCGCTTCTCGCAGCTGATCCTGGATCGACGCGCTCAAACGTGGGTTCTCCAGGTTGCGATACCGGAAGGCCACGTCCGGCGGGCTCATCGTGGCCAGCCGTTCGAGGTAGGCCCGGGTCGTCTCGTTCAGCCGCATCGGCGATTGGTAGGCGCCCACCTTGGCGACCGCGGCAGCCAGGTGCACGATGGGGTTGTCGAGCCGCGGCGCCGACCCGTGACCGGCGGTACCCCGGGCTATGAGCTTGATGCCTCGCCACGGCACCTTTTCCGTCGTGGAGATGCTCACCGTCTCGACTGCGCCACCCGACGCGGTCATCTGGCCGCCCTCGTTCAGCGCGAACTCGGCGTCAATCTCGTCCCAATGACGCTCCACCATGAAGTCGATCCCGACCTCGGTGGTACCCTCTTCGCCCGACTCGGCGAGCAAGATAACGTCACGCGCCAGTGGCACCTGGCGCCGCTCGAGCATCAGCATCACCTGCACCATGGCCGCGAGCTGACCTTTGTCGTCCGATGCACCGCGGCCGTAGAGATGCCCGCCGCGGATTACGCCTCCGAACGGGTCCACCGTCCAATCGGCCCGCTCGACGCCGACGACGTCGGTATGCGCCATCAGCAGGAGCGGGCGCTTCGAGCCGTCGCCCTCCAACCGCGCGACGAGGTTGCCGCGTGTCGGGTCGAGCGCCAGGATCTTCGAGGGGATGTCCGCTTTTTCGAGTACCGACTGCACATGTTCGGCGGCGAGCGTCTCGTTGCCTGGCGGGCTGCTGGTGTCGATTCGGACGAGCGCCTGCAGGGTGCGGGTCGCCTCGTCTCCGGCCCGGGAGAAATCTGGCTCTTGGGCCGCCGTTCCGGCCAGGGGAGCGCGCACCGCGCAGACCCCGCAGACAAGGACGATCAGCGCCAGCGCGGCACGACGCACGGAGGGTGTCGGTATCGTCTCGCGCATGGTCATGACGAGGGTGCAGCCAGCGACGTCAGGGTCGAGAAGGTCGAAAGGTGCTCCAGGCTGGTTCGCACGTCCACCACCACCGGACCGTCGTGACCGAGCGCCTCTCGGACGACGGCCGCCGTGTCACCGGGGGTGTCGAGCACGAGCCCGCGCGCGCCGAATGCCTCGCCCATTGCGGCGAAGTCGGGGTTGGTCAGGTCGGTTCCGGCGACCCGGCCGGGAAAGAGCTTTTCCNGGTGCAGCCGGATCGTGCCGTAGCTCCTGTTGTTGGCCACGAACAGCCGGACACGGGCGCCGTACTGCACCGCGGTCGCCAGCTCGTTGCCGGTCATCAGGAATCCGCCGTCGCCGATGACGCTCACCACCTGTCGACTCGGATACCGCAGCGCCGCCGCCACGGCGGCCGGGGCTCCCAGCCCCATGCCGCCGGAGATGGCGCCCAGCAGCAGGTGACTGGATCGAAACAGGAAGTGCCGGTGGAGCCAGCCGCCGAAATTCCCGGCATCCATGGCGAGCACCGCGTCAGACGGCAGCTGGTCGCCGAGTGCCGCCACCACATAGCCGAAGTCGACCCCGTCGGGCGCCTCCGATGGGGTCCAGTGTGCAAGTTCCAGAAACGCGGTGTGGACGCGGTCTCGCCACGCAGTGCGGTCGGTTCGGTCCGATGTCGGCGTCGGCGTGCGGGCAGCTAGCGCCTCGAGAAACGGAATCGCGTCGGCCACGATGCCCACCGTGGTCTCGAACACGCGGCCGATCTGGGACCGGTCCGAGTGAACATGGACCAGCGGCTGGTCCGGTGTCGGTGCCTTCGGGAGCCGGAAGCGCTGGGTCGTGATCTCGTTCAGCCGCGTGCCAACTGCCACGATCAGGTCGGCGTCGGTCAGATGCTGCCAGGCCAGGGGTGGGAGGCCGAACCCGAGATGCCCGGCGAAGCAGGGATGGTGGTTGTCAAACAGATCNTGGTGTTTGTAGCTGGTGGCCACCGGCACCTGCCAGCGGTCTACGCAGGCGGCCAGCGCCGCCCGGCCCCGCGCGCTCCGCGCCAGGCCGCCCACCAGAAGCAGCGGACGCGTCGCCGCGTCCAACCGCTCGGCGAGCGCCCTGACCTCGTCGGGGGCGGGTGTGGCGGGTGACCGGCGTGACGGCTTGGGGAGCGCGTCGCCAACCTGTTCGTCGAAGACATCCTCCGGAACCGAGATGACTACTGGGCCCGGTGTCTCGTCGGTGGCCACCCGGAACGCCTCGGCTACCGCCTCGGCGAGGCGCTGGGCGTCGTGTACTTCGACGACCTGCTTCGCCATGTCGGCAAACGTGCGTTCGTAGTCGACCTTCTGAAAGACGCCGCGCTCGAGGTTCTCGCGCGGGAGCTGGCCGATGACGAGCACCATCGGCGCGCCGTCCTGTTCGGCGGTATGCACCGCCAGCGCGGCGTTGGTGGCGCCGGGGCCCCGGCTGACGAACGCCACCCCGGGGCGGTCGGTCATCTTCGCGTCGGCGACCGCCATCAGCCCGGCCCCGCTCTCGTGGCGGCAGGTCACCAGGTCGATGGCCGGTTCATCGGCGAGGGCATCGAGCACCGGCAGATAGCTCTCGCCGGGCACGCAGAAGACCCGATCCACCTCGAGCCGGCACAGCATCGCGACGAGCTGGCGAGCGGCGGTTGGCATCGGCGGTCTATTGTGACAGCACTCCAGAACCTACGACAATGTTGGACGACACGGCGGGCAGCGGACGTGGTTGGGTGCGGGCTTCTGGGGTTGGCGCGGTGGCGCGGCTGGCACGCTGCTCAGCCACGATCGAGCGAAGGTATGTCGTCTGACGGATCTGGAAAGTAGATGCGTGACAGGTAGTTGAGCGCCACGGCGATACCCTGGCGCTGTGGCATGGTGGCGACCAACGGGACCGCCATGCCACCGAAGAACAGCACCCCCGCTTGCCACGAAGCGACTCGGAGCCCGAAGAAGACGACGAGTATGAGCCCGGCAGCGATTGGAATCCGGTCCATCACGATCCAGTAGAGCCAGGTGTCACCCTGGTTTCGCAAATACACGAGCCCGCACACGCTGCAGCGGTCGTGCATGGTCATCCATCGCACGAACACCGGACCACGGCCACAATGGGGGCACCGCCTCCGGAGGCCGTTCCACAGGGTTCGCCCTACGCGTGGCTGGCCGGCCGTCTGGTCTGGCGCAGGCATGAGGAGTGATGCAGCCACTACCCTCGCAGCAGCATGAAGACGCCGAGCGCGCAAAAGACGAACGCCATCCCAAGACGCACGGTCGTCGGGTTCAGACGGGTCTGGAGCCAGGGTCCGATCTGACCGCCAAGGATGACACCGGGAATCGTGAACATCACGATCTGACCGACCTGGGTGAGCGTGCCGGGTGCGGCATGGACCGCAAACGTGTAGAGGTGGCCTACCGCGGCGGTGAGCGTCGCGGCAAACACCACGCCGATCGAGGTCGCCACCGCCACCGGCCGCAAAGAGACGGGCCAGGCGCGGACTGCGCAGCGTGTAGCGATACGCGATGCCTCTGGCGTCAACGAGCGTTGGTGGTGCGGTCGGTGTCTGCGGTATGTCGGTCTTGCGCCGTTCGCCCTGATACGACCGGAAGAGCTGCACGCCGATGGCCACGATCCCGCAGGCAAAGATGCGGCGCAACAGGTCGCCGGGCGCCAGGCCGGCGCCCAGCACGCCGACCGCCGCGCCCGGAATCGCCACCACCAGCAGCCGCCGAGCGAGCGCGTGGTCGATCAGTTGGCGTCGTCGGTAGGCGTAGACACCCGAGCTGAATCCGAACAGCTGCGTGAGCAAGCCGGTGCCGATGGCCACGGCCGGTGGCAGCTCGAGCACCACCATGAACAGGGGGGAGAAGAGGATCGCGCCGCCGATGCCGCAGCTCATCCCGAGCGTTGCGATCAGCACGGCGGCCGGAAAGAGGAACCACTGGTCGGCGACGAGATCCACCACTATTTGACAGACGCTTCGCAGTCGCCAGGCGTCCCCAAGGACAGCGTCTCTGTCTCCTTATTAGTGTAAGGTACGCCGGGCATCGGTGCGGTGTGTCCCGAACGCGAGTCATGGTCAGGTCAGAGGAGTCCGTCGGCACAGGCGCCACCACGGTCGTGGGCACCCCGTCGCGTCTGTTCCGGGCGACGGCGTTGGTGGGTGGCGTGGTTGAGATCGGCACGGCCGGCTACCGGGTGGTCGAGGGCGCCCCCTGGTGGGACTCGTTCTACATGACGGTCATCACGATTACGACTGTCGGGTTTGCCGAGGAGTTTCCGCTCTCGAAGACCGGTCAGGCGCTGACCATGGGGTTGCTTGTTGCCGGTCTGGGGCTCTTCTTCTTCGTGGCGTCCGAGATCGGCCGGTCGATCGTGGAAGGCGAGTTTCGGCACTATCTGGGTCGCGTACGGAGGTCCCGAATGATCGAGCGCATGAGCGGTCACGAGATCGTGTGCGGATATGGGCGCATGGGGCGGGCGGTCGTCGACGAGCTGCGGCACGCCGGTCGTCAGGTGGTGGTGGTCGACAGTCGCGTGGCGCGGATGCAGGATGTGGCCGAGCACGGCTTGCCGACGGTCGCCGGCGACGCCACGCTCGAGGCGACGCTGCTGGCGGCCAATGCCCAGCATGCGCGCGGGTTGGTGTCGTGTCTGAACGACGACGCGCACAATGTCTACACCGTATTGACGGCGCGATCGCTGAATCCGGATCTGTTCATCGTGGCGCGCGCGACCGAGGAGGGCGCGGAGCGGCGCATTCTCCAGGCCGGCGCCAACCGCGTGGTCAATCCGTATCACCTCGGCGGCGCGCGATTGGCGCATCTGGTGGTGAAGCCGGCCATCGTCAATTTTTTCGACGCCTCGGTCGACGGCTCGGAGCTTCAGCTCGACCAGACGCCGATTGGCGAGAAGAACTCGGTCGCCGGGCGAACCCTGGCCGAAGCGAACATCCGACAGCGGTGGGGACTGAGTGTCGTGGCGGTGCAACGCCGCGACGACGAGCCCGCCGGCCGATTTCAGATTGCAGGTCGGCGACCTGTTGGTGGTGTTCGGGTCGCGGCACCAGATACAGGCATTCGACCGCGAATGCGGATAGTCACAGATCGTAGCGTTGCTGAATGCCGGCAGCCAGCCTCTGGGCCTCTTCCGCTTCGGCCTGCAGCCGTTGGGCAGTTGTTGCAAGGGTGCTCAGGGCGCCCAGATCGCCCGATCGCACTCCCTGCTTGACGTCGTCGAGCAGGCTCGCGCCCGCCTCGAGGAGCGACACCATCTTCTCGTGATAGTCCCGGCGCGGCGATGGCACCTGGATGCGGCGCAGCCGCCGGAGCATCGACCGCTGGGTGTCCCCAAGCTCGTCGAACTGGCTCCAGTCGCCGCCGGTGGCCTGGCTGAGCAGCGCCATCGCCAGCGTTTCCGGGTCACCCGCGCCGCCACTGCTGCCAGCGACCTCGTCGACTTGCTCGAAATAGCGCGCCACGGCTGCTCGCTCACGTGCATCGACCACCGGCTCGTCGGGCGCTGCCGGTTCCGCCACCGCTACGGGAGACGGTGGTGTATCGCGGGACGGCTGGGTGGGTAGCGTTGACAGGGCGGGCGCCGAGGGGCGCTGTGGCCGGGGACCTGGCCGGGCGGTGGCGCGTGGCGGTGCCGCGTGGCGGTGCCGTGGGTTCGACCGGCGCTGGCGCCGCCTCGGTCCCCACGCTGGTGGCGACCTGCTCGGTTCGCCCAACCTCTCGGCCGAGCAGATAGGCGACCGCCAGCAGCGCGGTCAGCAGCACAGCGGATCCCACGACCAGCAGGACTCTCGGCACCGGGACCGCGCCGGTCCGCGCACGAGGAGTGGGCGGAACAGCCATCCGAGTGCCATTATACTGGGTCGTTGTTCAGGACCTGTGCGGGAGGAGCATGCTGATGGCCCGATTGCCGGGGTGGCGCTACGTCTGGCTGGCGCTCGTCGTCTTGTCGCTGATGTCGGTGGTGAGCGCGGCGCAGAGTGCCGAGAAGATCTTTCCGTTCCCGGTGAGTGTGTTCGAGCTGGACAACGGACTGAAGGTGGTGGGGGTCGACTACGACAGCCCGGGCATCATTGCCTACTACACGGTGGTGCGCACCGGGTCCCGGAACGAGGTCGAACCGGGGTTTTCCGGCTACGCGCACTTCTTCGAGCACATGATGTTCCGGGGCACCGAGAAGTACCCCACCGACGCCTACAACGACGCGATCAAGCGGCTCGGGGCCGACTCGAACGCGTTCACGACGAGCGACTGGACCACCTATCACACCGTGGCGAGCGCCGACGCGATCGAGACCATCATCGATCTCGAGTCGGACCGCTTTCTGAATCTGAGCTACTCGCAGGACGACTATCGGACCGAGGCGGGCGCCATCCTGGGTGAGTACAATCTCAACTTCTCCAACCCGATCTCGCTACTGCGGGAGAAGGTGCACGACCTGGCCTTCACGACGCATCCCTACAAGCACACCATCATAGGACTGCTCGAGGACATCGAAGCGATGCCCGAGCACTATGACTTCAGCGTGGAGTTCTATGACCGGTACTACCGGCCGAACAACTGCATCATCGTCGTGGTGGGCGACTTCGATCAGGCGGAGCTCGAACGGCTGGTCACGCGGTATTACGGCGCCTGGGAGCCGGGAGACTTCGAGCCGACGATTCCGGTCGAGCCGCCGCAGGCTCGCGAGCAGACGGCCGAGATCACCTGGCCCAATCCGACGCTGCCGATACTGACCATCGGGTATCATGCGCCGGCCTTCTCCGACGAGCGGATCGACATGCCGGCGCTGGACGTGCTGTCGCAGCTGCTCTTTTCGCAGAACGCGCCGCTGTTCCAGCAGCTGTATCTGCGGGAGCAGGCGGTCGACGTGATCCAGGGGGGCGCGGTCGACTCGCGCGACCCGCCGTTGTTCGAGATCATCACGCGCATCACCAAGCCGGATCAGATCGACCATGTCCGCGACGCCATCCTCGCGGAGATCGAGCGCTTCAAGACCGAGCCGGTCGACGACACAGTGCTGGCGGACACGAAGTCGGCGATGCGCTACTCGTTCGCGGGTGGACTCGACAGCCCAGGCCCGATTGCCGAGACGCTCGGGCACTACCTGCAACTGACTGGCGACCCGGAAACCGTGAACCGAGTCTACGAGCTCTACGATGCGGTGACGGCGGAGGACATCATGATGGTGGCGGCGACCTACTTCAGCGATGCCAACCGCACGGTCGTTCTGCTGACCGAGGAGGAGCGGTGATGCGCGGCATGAGCCGACCGATCTGCCTGGTCCTGATTGCGAGCGCCGTGGCGGCGGGGTGCGGCGGTGCCGGAGACACGGCTCCGGCGGTGAACGGCATTGGGCTGCAGACGCCGAACTCGCCGCTGGTGACCTTGCGGGTGACCTTCGAGACCGGGTCAGTCGACGACCCGGTCGGCAAGAACGGGCTCAACGCGCTCACTGCGCTGATGATCGGGCGCGGCGGGACGGCGTCGTTGACCTACCAGGAGCTGACGACGGCGCTGTATCCCTGGGCCGCGTCGATCGGCGCGCAGCACGACAAGGAGGTCACCACCATCATCGGCGAAGTGCATCGCGATCACCTGGAGCCATTCTACGAGATTTTCCGGGACCTCATTGTGGCGCCCCGGCTCGACACCGCCGACTTCGAGCGCAATCGCGACTTCCTGACCAACGCAATCGTGTCGGCCCTGCGGGGCAACGACGACGAGGAGCTCGGCAAGCAGACCCTGAACGCGCTGCTCTACGATGGGCACCCGTATGAGGCCACCGAGATGGGTACCGAGCGGGGCCTGGCGTCGATCACGGACGATGACGTGAGCGCGTTCCATGCCGAGCGCTACACCGCCGACAACATGCTGGTCGGTGTGGCCGGAGGCTATCCGGACGGGTTTCTCGAGCGGGTCGAAGGGGACTTGGCCGCGGCGCTCCCGGCCGCAGGTACCGGCGGCGACGACGGCGCGCTGCCTCCGCCGCGCGCCGTCGAGGGGCGCGAGCTGTTGCTGGTGGAGAAAGACGCGATCGCGACTGCCATCTCGATCGGCTTCCCGATCGAGATCACGCGCGCCGACGACGATTTCTACCCGCTGATGGTGGCCAATTCATATTTCGGCGAGCATCGGACCTTCAACGGTCGGCTGATGAACCAGATGCGCGGGCTGCGGGGACTGAACTACGGCGACTACTCCTACATCGAGAACTTCATCCAGGATGGCGGGTCCACATTCCCCGTGCCCAACACCCCGCGGCGCCAGCAGTTCTTCAGCATCTGGATCCGGCCGGTGCCGCACCACAATGCGGCGTTCGCCTTACGTCAGGCGGTCCGCGAGCTCGCCCTGCTGGTCGAGAACGGCCTCTCACAGGAAGACTTCGAGGCGACCCGAGACTATCTGGTCAACTACTCGAAGCTGTATGTCCAGACGACGAGCCGGCGGCTCGGCTATGCGATGGACTCGCGGTTCTACGAGACGGAGTTCTTCATCGACGAAATTCGGAGCCGTCTGGAGGCGCTGACTGTGGACGAGGTGAACGCCGCCATCCGACGGTATCTGCAAGCCGACAACCTGGCCATTGCGGTCGTGACGCGCGACGCCGAGGCGTTCCGCGACGAGCTGCTGTCGGGCGAGCCGTCCCCGGTGGCCTACAACACCGCGGTGGGCGACGAGATTCTTGCCGAGGACGAGGCGATTAAACCGTACCCGCTTGCCATCAACCCGGACCGCGTGCGTGTGGTGCCGGTGGAAGAGATGTTCGTCGACGTGTCGTAGGCTCGTGTGCTCGGAGGAGTCAGGAGTCAGGAGGCAGGAGACAGGAGGCAGAAGTCAGAAGGCAGAAGGCAGGAGAGGCCGGAGGGCTTCGCCGTCATTCGTTTCAACTGCTGCCCGAGCACGGTAGCAAGGGCCTTTAGGCCCGCAGGGTTCGGCGACCGGGAGGGATAATCATGAGAGCAATGCAGCCAGTTCGGGCGGCGGCGGTGGCGGTGGTCGGGGTCGTGCTGGTTGTGGTGCTTGGTGTCGCGCCGGCACTGGCGCAGGAGCCGGGGTCGGTGGTGGCGCGGGACGACCGCGTGGAGGGGCGCACCTACACGTTCCCGGGAACCAGCAAGGAGGTGCCATACGCGCTGTTCGTGCCGTCCAATTACGACGCGTCGCGTGAGTGGCCGCTCATCGTCACGCTGCACGGGCTCGGCCGGCCCTACGACTGGATGATGGGCTACGAGGGGAACATCGACGCGGCCGAGCGCGACGGTTACATCATGGTTTCGCCGAAGGGCTATCACCCGCGGGCTTGGTATGGCAGTCGTGGTCCCGGAATTCCGCGGATGCGCCGGGCCGAGGGTGACACCGAGCAGCTGCCGCAGAATCTGGGCGAGCTGGGCGAGCAAGACGTGATGAATGTCTTCGAGATGGTCCGGAAGGAATTCAACATAGACGAGAACCGGATGTATCTCTGGGGGCACTCGATGGGCGGGGCCGGGACCTACCATCTGGCGGCGGAGCATCCTGATCTGTGGGCGGCGGTCGGTGTGGCCGCGCCGGCGCCGTCGGTCGAGCCCGATCAGCTCGAGGACTTCAAGGACGTGCCGATCATCGTCTTGCAAGGCGACCAGGACCCGCTGGTGACGACGACCCGCACGTGGGTCGCGAAGATGAAGGAGATCGGCATGGCGCACGTCTACGTCGAGGTGAAGGGCGGCGACCACTCGCGCTTCATCAATTCGAGCAGGGACACGCTCGAAAAGATTTTCGCGTTCTTCAATATCGTCCGGAAGAACCAGCGGGCCGAGACGAACTGAGGGTGGCCGGCTCGCATGTTCGACCGGCCGAGAGTGGTAGCAAGGGCCTTCAGGCCCGCTGATCCTTCGGCGACGTCGCAACACAGATGAACGCGCCGGGTTCAGGCTGTGGTCGTCTCGACGACGGCCAGCGGGAGGCCTTCGTTCAGCGACCCGGTGCGATAGCCTTTGGGGTCGACCGTGACGCTGTCGAAGCCGGCATCACGAAACCGGCGCAGTACCTCGGCGTGCACGTCTGGCGTTCGGAGCCTGGGGATCTTGTCGCGCTCGACCTCGATTCGCGCGATCGTGTCGTGAAAGCGGACCCGGCAGACGCTGAAACCGAGGTCGCGGAGCGCGCGCTCACAGGTGGCCACGCGGGTGAGTCGCTCCGGCGTGATGCTGACGCCGTAGGGAAACCGGCTGGAGAGGCAGGCCAGCGCCGGCTTGTCCCAGACTGGTAGCCCGAGTCGGCGGGCCGCCTCGCGAATGTCGGCCTTGGTGAACCCCAGCTCGTCGAGCGGCGAGCGCACGTCATGCTCGCCGGCGGCCAGGCGGCCTGGCCGGTGGTCGCCTCTGTCATCGACGTTGAAGCCGTCGAGCACGTGTGCAGCGCCGAGACGACCCGCCTCGGCCACCGCTCTCGTATAGACTTCGGTCTTGCAGAAATAGCAGCGGTTGACCGGGTTGGCCGCATACCGCGCGTCGTCGAGCTCGTGGGTGTCGACCAGCACGTGCCGGGCCCCGAGNTGATTGGCGAGTCGTGTTGCGCCGGCGCCTTCCTCCGGCGCTAGGCTTGGCGAGACGGCGGTCAACGCGGTTGACCGGTCCCCGAGGACGCGGACCGCCTCGGCCAGCAGATACGCGGAGTCGACCCCGCCCGAAAAACAGACGACGACCTGGTTCAGCTCGGCGAGCAGACCGCGCAGCTGCGTAATCTTGTCGTCCAGACTCGGCATAGAATGATGCAGGGCGGTTCGAGGCACANCTCTACTCAGGGCATCAGTATAGCCCGGCTGGAGTGACGGTCACGGAGCCTGCGAGGCCCGCACACTGATGCTCATGTTGACCGAACCCACCGTGTCGCTGCTGCTCGGCACCGCTGCGGCGCTTGCCGCGTTTCACACCCTCATCGGGGTGGACCACTCGGTTCCGTTCATCGTTCTGGGACGGGCACGAGGCTGGTCGCTACGCCGCACGCTCGGGGTCACTGGTGTGTGCGGTCTGGCGCACGTCGCCTCGTCGGTGCTCATCGGGTCGCTTGGTGTGGGGCTGGGAATCGCGCTCGATCGGCTGGCATGGTTGGAATCGACACGCGGTCAGGTCGCGGCCGGGCTGATGATCGGGTTCGGGCTGGCCTATGCCGCCTGGGCGTTCTGGCGCGGACTCCGCGGGCATGCCCACACGCATCTCCACACCCACGCCGACGGGACCGTCCACGCCCACACGCACGACCATCAGCGCGAGCACCTGCACCCGCACGGTGTTGGCCGGGGCGTCACCCCATGGGCGCTGTTTCTCATCTTTGCGTTTGGCCCCTGCGAGGCGTTGATTCCGTTGATGATGGTGCCGGCCGTGGAGCGGTCCTGGTCGGTGCTGGCCGCCGTGGTTGGCGTCTTCGGCCTCTTCACAGTCGGCACCATGCTGGCGGTCGTCACGCTGGGCTACTTGGGTCTCAGCCACGCTCGGCTCGGGGTATTCGATGGGCGGATCGACGTACTGGCCGGCCTGACCATCGCCGCCAGCGGCGCTGCGGTGCTGTTTCTCGGGATCTAGAAAAGACGGTGAGTTCAACCGGTCAATGCAACAGTGTGTTCGCGAGTCTATCAGCTGGCGTGGCATAGCCCAGGGTCTTGCGGGGACGTGAGTTGAGGCGCCGTGCGACCGCGTCCAGATCAGCCTGCGTAGGTCGGTGCCATGGGGGAAGTACTGTCGCAGCAAGCCATTGGTGTTCTCGTTCGTGCCGCGCTGCCACGGACTTTGCGGATCGCAGAAGTAGACCTGGACCTGGGTGGCGACGGTAAATGTCTTGTGCGCCGCCAGTTCGTGCCCGCGGTCCCAGGTCAGGGACACCATGAGGCCCGCGGGCAACGCCCGGATCGCCTGCGAGAGCGCCTGGACCACGCGGGTGGTGTCCTTCCCCGGCAGACGGGCTAAGAGCACGAAGCGGGACTGCCGCTCGACCAGCGTCGCGATGTGTGAGTTCCGGGCGCCCGACAGCAGGTCGCCCTCCCAGTGACCGGGCACGGCACGGTCCTCCGCCTCGGCCGGACGCTCGCGAATCGAGACCGCGTCGATGATGCGGCCACGCTGCTGTCCGGCGGTGCTGGCCAGTTTGGAGCGGCGCATACGTCGCCGCCGCCGCAGGTGGGCAATCAGCGCCTTCTTGAGCACGCCGCGCGTCTGGACGAAGAGGCTCAGGTAGATCGTCTCGTGCGACACGTGGAGCCGAGGATCCCTCGGAAAGGTCCGTGCGAGCCACCCCGAAATTTGCTGCGGCGACCAATCGTCAGCGAGCTTCTCGGCCACGAGGCGGCACAGCCTGGGTTCGGTCGCCAACCGGCACAGCTTGGGGCGCCGAGCTCGGTCCCATGCACGGACATCGGCCGCCGCTGCCCGGTAGTGCGTCCGGCCCCCATGCCGTCGCACCTCGCGGCTCACGGTCGACGCGGCCCGCCCAAGCAGGCAGGCGATGCGCCGCAACGAGCAGGCGTTGGCCAGCCCGCGTGAGATCTCTTCGCGCTCGGCCAGTGTCAGCGCGCACCGTGCTCGCGTGCGCGCTCGTGGGGGGGACGCCGCCGTGCGCGGCGACGACACGGTGGACCGATTTACGGAGACGCCCCAAGGCACGGCCGATGTCACTGACTGACTCGCCTCGCTTCCACCGTCTCCAGACCTCGGCCCGCTCGGCGGTCGACATGCTTGGGCGACAAACGCGTTCCATGAGCCCTCCTTGAGGTGATCATTTCATCGCGTTGCATCGATCCCTTGAATCCACCAGTGTTTCTGGGACGCAGTGCGCGCTCGTCACAGTCCGCAGGGCTGTTCCCGTATAATTGGCCAGTTCCTCCAAGACCATCATGTCTCTCAGCGCCGGCACCCGTCTCGGGCACTATGACGTCACCGCCCTCATCGGCGAGGGCGGCATGGGGTAGGTCTATCGCCACGAACCCAGGGCGCTGCACTTCCGCGACAGGGCGTTGTGATGGCGCAGAACCCACCGGAAGGCACCCCTCGGATCCTGGCCAGATTGGCCTATGACGATGTGGCTGCGGCAGTCGCGTTCTTGGAACGGGCGTTCGGCTTTCGTGAAGCGGTGGACGCACGACTTGAAGAGCCAGATGGGTCGATCTTCTTGACCGAGATAACCGTCGTCGATAGCAGGGTCATGATCGGCCTCGCCGGTGGCCACGGCATCGTCAGCCCGAAAACGACTGGCGTCGTCACCCAAGGGCTCATTGTCTACCTGGACGACCTTGATGGACACTGCCAGCGAGCGCGTGACGCGGGCGCTGAGATCGTATCGGAACCGGCGGATCAGTTCTGGGGGGATAGACGCTACGAGGCCAAAGACCTCGAAGGACACCTTTGGAGCTTCCACCAGCATGTGCGAGATGTGCCTCTGGCTGAGATACGTGCCGCCATCCGGACGATGGCGAACAACTGACGCGCCAGGAAGAACCTCAAACTCATGGAAGCGGGCTCGGCCATCGGCCACTACGACGTGACCTCCCTCCTCGGGGAGGGCGGCATGGGACAATTTGAGCGTCGGCGCACTCCCCGGCTCCCAAGAGTGGCCTGATCGACCCGCTCCTGGCATGCCTCGCCCGTTCGTTCGTGGCCTAGGACATGACGCCCGTCATGGCGGGCTGGCGCAGCCTCCCTTAAGGATCGGATCCTCAGTCCGTGTATCCACCGGTGCCGTGTGCAGGTGCGGCGCTGGCTGACCCAGGACGCCTATGGCACTCGCCACCGGGACTCGGTTGGGTCCCTATGAGGTCACTGCCAAGATCGGACAGGGCGGCATGGGCCAGGTCTGGCAGGCGACTGACACCCAGCTAGGCCGCGATGTCGCGCTGAAGATCCTCCCCGACGCCTTCGCGGCTGATCCAGATCGGATGGCCCGCTTCGAGGCCATTGTCGGGCCGAGAAGACAGCGAGGTATCAGTTTGCAGGCGACAATTGCGCCGGCTCAGAGGGAAGTGACACTGAGATGACCGATTCCATTTCCCGACGCAGTTTCCTCAAGGCGTCCAGCCTTGCGCTCGGCAGCACGACCTTGCCCGCGATGTCGCCGGTCGCCAGCGCCGCGATGGCCCAGACGGGCGCGAGCGCCCCGCCGGACGTGACACGGCAGCTTGCCAGTTACGTCGTCAGCTCGAAATGGAACGACATCCCGGACAGTGCGCGGTTCGAAGCGGTGCGCTCGGTCTTCAACTGGGTGGGGTGCTGTCTCGGGGGGGCACGACACGTGACGACAGACCGCGCCCTGGCGGCGCTGGGGGAGTTCTCCGGCCGAGCTGAGGCCACCGTGCTCGGTCGGTCCGAACGGCTGGACGTCATGCATGCCGCACTCCTGAACGGCATCACCTCGCACGTGCTGGACTACGACGACACGCACCTGGAAACCATCATCCACCCCGCCGGCCCGGTCGCCTCGGCAATTCTAGCGTTGGGCGAACGACAGCACACCAGTGGCGTCGACTTCATGCATGCCTTCATCCTCGGGGTCGAGGTCGAGTGCCGCGTCGGCAAGGCGGTCTATCCTTCGCACTACCAGCGTGGCTTCCACATCACCGGCACAGCCGGCGTGTTCGGCGGGGCCGCGGCAGCGGGCAAGCTCTTGGGGCTCAGCGAACAGCAGATGGTCTGGGCGCTGGGGATTGCAGCCACACAGTCCGCCGGCCTGAAGGAGATGTTTGGCACGATGTGCAAGCCCTTTCACCCCGGCAGCGCGGGCCAGAACGGCCTGAAGGCTGCATTTCTCGCCTCGAAGGATTACACCAGCTCCAACGGCGCTCTCGAGGCGGCCGAAGGTTTCATGTTCACCTACTCCGACGAGCAGGACTTCTCACAGATCACCGATAACCTCGGCGGAACGTTCGAGGTCGCCAAGAATACCTACAAGCCCTTTGCCTGCGGCATAGTCACCCACCCGATCATCGACGGCTGCATCCAGCTCAGCAATGCACACAATCTGACCTCGAACCAGATCTCGAGTGTGTCACTCCGGGTGCACCCGCTCGTCATCGAGCTGACCGGCAAGCCCGCACCGCAAACGGGTCTCGAAGCGAAGTTCAGCATTTACCACGCTAGTGCTGCCGCCATTGTTCGACGCTCGGCAGGACCGAACGAGTTCACCGACGCGGTGGTCCAAGACCCGGAGGTCATCGCGCTTCGAGACAAGGTGACGGCTCGGATCGATGAAAGTGTCAGCGAAGAGGAGGCCTTCGTCAGCATCACCCTCACTGATGGCACCGTGCTCGACACACACATCGAACACGCCATCGGCAGCCTGGAGCGCCCGATGACCAGGGAAGCGCTCGAGGAGAAGTTCGCAGACCAGGCCCGCACCACGTTACCGATGGCACAGATCAACGACGTCATGACGCTCTGCTGGAATATCGAGGCGCTGGATGATGTGAGCGAGATCGCGCAGGCGTCTGTGCCTGCCTAGCCCGTGCGCTCGATTTCCTGGGTGTGGGAACATCCTCCAGGACGAAAGTCGGGCGCCTGCCGGCATTCAGCTAGACGTGGAATGTGGGCGTCTGCTAGCCGTTCCGCTATGTCTCTGACCGTCGGCACCACCCTCGGCCCTTACTCCGTCACCGCCAAGATCGGCGAAGGCGGGATGGGCGAGATGTACGGGGCCGGAGACAGGAAGCTGCAGGACCGACATGCGGAGATTGGCCGGCTGACATGGGGCAGCATCCGGTCATTGTGGGTAGAACGTGCGAACAGCCGACGAGAATCGGCGCAGGAAATGGGAAAGGGATCGAATGAATCGACAAGCTCGCGTGCTGATGCTGGTGCTCCTCGTCATGATGTGGAGTCAGATCGCGGAGGCTGATGATCGATGGCCGCAATTTCGAGGCCCGGGATCCCGGGGGATCTCCGACGAATCCGGACTGCCGACCAGCTGGAGTACGACGGAGAACGTCGCCTGGATTACCGACATTCCCGGCCTGGGATGGAGCTCGCCGATCGTGTGGGACGACACGGTGTTCCTGACCACCGTGGTCAGTTCCGAGCCGGTCGAGGGACCCCGGGGTGGGCTATATCGAGGTCGGGAAACGTGGCGCCCGTCTCAGGTCGAGCACCGGTGGCTCGTCTACGCGGTCGATGTCGAGACCGGCGCAGTGAAATGGGAGCGCGAAGTGCATCGCAGCGTTCCAGAGGGCGCACACCACCTGAAGAACACCTTGGCCTCTGAAACAGCGGTGACCGACGGAGAGTCCGTGTACGCCTATTTCGGTAACGTCGGCGTATTTTCCCTGGATACGGACGGCATGGTGCAATGGTCGTATGAGATCGAGGCCGCCGATACCCGGCTCGGGTGGGGCACGGCGGCCTCTCCGGTCCTGTATCGTGACCATCTTTACATCGTCAACGACAACGACGAGCAGTCCTACCTGTTCGCACTCAGCAAGGACACCGGTGCGGAGGTTTGGCGGACGGATCGCGACGAAGGTACGAACTGGTCCACGCCCTACATCTGGGAGAACGAGGTGCGGACCGAGATCGTCACGACCGGCTCCGACAAGGTTCGTTCCTACGATCTCGACGGCACCCTGCTGTGGGAGCTGACCGGAATGTCATCGCTCACCGTACCGACCCCGTTCGTCGAGTTTGGGATGTTGTACCTCAGCTCAGGGTATCTCGGGGATCAGCAACGGCCGGTCTTCGCGATTCGGCCCGGTGCGAGTGGTGACATTTCGCTTGGCGACGCCGAGGTGAGCAATGAGTTCATTGTGTGGTCGCAGCCGCAGGCCGCACCGTACAACACGTCGCCGATCATCTACGGCGACTACTACTACACGCTGCTCGATCGGGGCTTCTTCACGTGTCACGATGCCCGCACCGGGGAGGAGATCTACGGTCAACAGCGCATCCAGGTTGGCGCGGCCTTCACATCGTCGCCGTGGGCCTACGACGGCAAGATCTTCGCGCTGAGCGAGGACGGTGACACCTACGTCATTCGCGCCGGCCCCAGGTTCGAGGTTCTTGGTCGAAATTCGCTTAACGAGTTCTCGATGGCAACCCCTGCCATCGCGCACGGGAGTCTCTTCATCCGGACGGCGTCGAGGCTGTACCGGATCACCGAGCAAGCCACACCATGAAGTCCACCACCCTCGCTCTCTGGCCCGTTGGTGCCACTGTGCGGCCTCGGCATCATCCTATGGGACGGCCACGCCATAGCAATGCCCCTTGATCTCGGCACCACACTCGGTCCCTACGAGATTCAAGCCCCCCTCGGCGCGGGCAGCATGGGTGAAGTCTACAAAGCCAGGGACACCCGCTTGGATCGCACCGTCGCCATCAAGGTCCTCCCCGAGCATGTCGCCGCAGACCCCGATCTCAAGCAGCGGTTCGAGCGCAAGGCGAAGACCATCTCCAGCCTGAACCACCCGCACATCTGCACGCTGCAGGGCGGGCGGTGATGCCGCTCTCTTTGAGGGCCTTGCCACTCGTCGAGGCTCACGGCGAGTTCTTCGTCGTAGACCCGCCTGACTCGGCTCGCCTCTGAACCGTCAGCAGACTCGACGTCCGCCTCCACACGTGGATCTGGCTTTGACCTCGCCCTGAAAACCGGCACTCTCGCCCCAACGTGGACAGCGGGGCAGTAATCCGCCCGTGAGGGGAGGCAAATCGCGTGACGGGGGCCAATCTGCCTGTCGAGGCGGGCGGTCGAGGGCTTGGCTCGGCGATCGGGGAGGGACTCTAGAATCTCCTATCGTCACTCTCGGTGCAAGAGTGGCGAACACGTCCCACGGCGTTGTCCGTCCGAAGCCGGTTGCCTAGAGCCCATGACCCATCGGCCCAAAGCCTGGCGCTGACGGCAGGGAGGTCCTGTTCCATGGTGTCCGATCTTCGCTACGGCCTCCGCATCCTGGCGAAGAACCCGGGGTTCAGCGCCATCGCGATCCTGGTGCTGGCGCTCGGCATCGGCGCCAACAGCGCGGTCTTCAGCTTCGTCAACGCGATGCTGCTCAAGCCGCTGCCGATCGAGCAACCC
>PBRZ01000013.1 GCA_002726085.1 Acidobacteriota bacterium | reverse complement strand
CATCGTGCACCCAGTAGCCCTGGACGTGCGAGTAGACGAGAGTCTCGATGCCTTCAGATGCGGCTCGCGTTTCGGCCGACTGCTTGATGGCGGCACCGGTTCGGCCGACTTGCATCTCCTCTAGGATGATGGCGGCCGCGTGGGTCGAGTGTTCGAACGCCCGGACAAATCCGGCCGGAGGCACGGTCTCCCCCGCGCGAAGGACGTATGCCATCTTCTGCTGGTCGGCAACGATGCCGGAGGTGCGGACACCGAAGTCGACGTGGAGCAGATCGCCTCGCTCGATCACCGGATCGGCCGAGTCATCGAGGGTGACGTTTCCGACCCGCTGCAGGTCGAGCGACGCCGGGAAGTTGAACTCGAATCCCTGCCGCTTCCATTCGGCGGTAATCCAGTACTGCACGTCCATCAAGGTGGTGCGTCCGGGCGTGATCACTTCGTTGGAGAGCGCCCGACGCAATATGGCGAACGTCGCCGCGCTGGCCTCGCGCTCAACGGCGTCTTCGGCCGGTGTNTGCGCTGACGCGTAATCGACCACCAGGGGCTCGGACGACACCAGCCGGTCGCNATAGGGTGCNCCGACGGCATCAAGCAGATACGCCTTGAGNTCGGCGGTCAGCCCNTCGGCCATGCTGATGGTGCGNGACTGGTTGATNGCGATGCGGCGNGGGNCTCGCGCNTCGACGTACTCACGCAGATGCGGCTTCAGNCCCTCTTCGCCNTACAGCGTGATGGTGNCGTAGAACTGGCNCAGNTGNCCGCTNAGATGGGTGCCGAGCGCGGTCGTCTCGAGCGTATCTCCGGAACCGGAATCGAAGAAGAGATAGGCGTTGCGGTGGCCATACCATCCGGTGACGCCATAGCCACCAAACAGCTCGACCAGCGGATCGGGCGCGTTCTCGCGGCTCAAGATGACCCACAGGTCGATCTCGTGTTGCCGCATCAGCGGCAGCAGATGCCGCCGCATCTTNTCCGCTTTGATAGTCCACTCCCGCTCGGTGCGCTCGCGAATCAGGTCGGGTGTAATCTGCGCCGACGCCCACGTGGCGCTGGCTAGGACGAGTGCGGAGGTGAACAGCAGGCGCAGGATCCTCGAGGGGATCATTGAGGCCTTNAACCCGTAGCTNTGTTGTGTCGACATCCGCGGGGCAAGGCTTTCGCCTTGCCTCGCAGGCCTGAAGGCCTGCGCCACAGAACCAACCCAAGTGGGCTCTGGGTTCGGTCCCTAGTCCCTAGTCCCCGCACACCAGCGAGGCTGCCGAGGGCGAAATGCGCCGGCNNGCACTCACCCNCCGTANGTNATCCGATAAATCGCACCGACGCGGTCGTCGGTCACCAGCAAGGCACCGTCTGGCATCACCTCGATGTCGGCCGGCCGGCCCCAGGAACTGTTGTCCGGGTCGAGCCAGCCCTCGGCGAACACCGCGTAGTCGGTCACGCGGTTCCCGTCGAGCGTCGCNACNGTNATCCGATAGCCGGTGTGACCCGCGTCGGGGCTTCGGTTCCACGANCCGTGCTCGGCGATGAATATCTGGTTCCGGTACCNGTCGGGAAACATCGACCCGGTGTAGAACCGCATGCCAAGCGCCGCCACATGCGGTCCGAGGGTCAGCGCCGGCGGCGCGAATTCGTCGCACCCGCGGCGCTCGCCGAACTCNGGGTCCGGGATGTCGCCCTGATGACAGAACGGATACCCGAAGTGCATGTCGATCTCCGCGGCATGGTTCAGCGTATCCCCAGGAATATCGTCACCCAGTCGGTCACGCCCGTTGCTGGTGAACCAGAGCTCGCCGGTGACCGGGTGCCAGTCGAACCCGACCGAGTTGCGAATGCCGTGCGCGAACACCTCGTGGTCGCTGCCGTCTGGATTCATCCTCGTGACCGTGGCGAATCGCACGTCCTCGCCNGTGCGGTCGCAGATGTTGCACGGGGCCCCGACCGGCACATACAGCTTGCCGTCGGGNCCGAACCGGATGAACTTCCACCCGTGCATTCGCTCGGTCGGCAGCTCGTCATAGACCACCACCGGGTCCGGCGGGTNCTCAAGACGCGCCTCGATGTCGTCGTAGCGCAAGATCCGGTTCACCTCGGCCACGTACAACGCGCCATCGCGAATCGCCACACCGTTCGGCGTATTCAGCCCACTGGCGATCGTGATGACNTCGTCGGCCTTNTGNTCCTGGTCGCGGTCGAGCACGGCATACACGTCGCCGGCCTGNCGCGTGCTGACGAACAGCGTACCNGTCGGCGACAGCGCCATCGANCGCGCGTTCGGCACATCGGGGGCATAGACCTCGATCNAGAACCCGGGTGGCACGGTGATCTTGTCGAGCGGGATCTGCTGCGCACCGGCGATGCCGGCACCGACGACGACCAGACCGATGACAACGGCGAAGAGGGATCGGAACACGGGAACCTCCAATACGAAGAATTCAGAAGTCAGAATACAGAAGTCAGAAGGAAAGCGGTAGTAAGGGCCTTCAGGCCCGTAACGCCGTCGGTTCAGCCGCTCGCGCCGGGCGGCCCTGAAGGGCCTTGCTACCGACGTTTCAGTACCGGAACAAGTACGAGATCTTGGTGAAGAACGCGCGGTTGGTGCGCTGGAAATCGGTCGTGAAATACAGCGGCTCNTCGTCGTCGTCGAAGATCAGGTCGCCTTGCCGGTAGCGATCGTCGTAGCCGATGAANAANACGGTGCCNGAGTTGACNCGATANGTGACCAGNAGNTTCGCGCCGAGCGTCCCGCTGAACGTGTTGTGCTCCATGATGTTGCGAAGCAGGAGGCGGTCGGTGAACTGGTAAGTCGTCGAGGNGCGGAAGATCTTGACGTCGAACACNTCGGTCTGGTCGAACGGGTCGACGAGCCGGCTCGTGTTCACGTTGATCGACGACTGGAGCCGGCTGAGGGGACGCAGCATCATGAACATGTTCCCGCTGGTGCTGTCGCCAAGGAACGGCGTGCCGCTGAAGCGGACCTGCTCGCCCCAGTTGAACCCGCCGCCGAACGAGATGAGTCGGCTGGTGCTGACGTTGCCAGAGAAGGAATAGCGATTCTTGAAGAAGTCGATCCCGAGGAACCGCTCCATCTCGCGACGGACGCTGCCGTTGAANCGGATGTTCTTCACAAACGAGGCGTTGAGTCGGAGTTGCGTTGACTCATCNTCCAGCACGTCATCGAAGTTCCAGTTCCGGCTGTAGCTGAGGCTCGGTCCCCAGTTGATGATCCAGNTNTCGGGCCACCACCGATACGAGACGCTGCTCGATACGCGTTTGATGTCGCGNCGCCGCACAAAGCCGACCTCTGTGTCGAACTCGGGGTCGAGCGAGTAGGAGGAGATGCTGTAGCTCAGGTTGCGCCCGCTGTGCCGAAGCCCGAGGTCGAACATCGGCCCGGAGCGTTCGTTGCCATCGAGGTCGCGGTTCTGCGACGAGATCGCCATAAAGTCGGCCGACGTCGTCGGATTGATGCGGAAGCGGCCATCGACCCCAACCAGCCGGCTGTAACTGTCGAGAAANTCCCGATCGGTCATGATGGCGCCGATGTGCGACTCCGAGTACAGGTCGTACCGGACTCGGCCCATGACCGAGTTCGCGGCCAGACCGAACGCGCGGTCGGTCGGATCATCGACCTTCCCGGGCGCCTCGTCGTTGGCAAAGAGCACGCCCATTGTGGTCTTGCCGACTTTGCCGGTCAGCTTGGCGCCATACCGCGGGTCGACGATCGTGCGGGTGTGGATGAGGTTCACCGGGNCCCGGATGTCGAAGACCTCCTGCCCCTCCAGGAAGAACGGGCGCAGCTCTGAGAAAAACAGCGGAAACCGNTGGTTCACCTCGATCTGCGGGCGGTCCGACTCGATCTGTGAGAAATCNGGNTTGTAGGTGAAGTCCAGCGTGAGGTTCGACGTCAGGCCNTACTTGANGTTGACGCCACCCTCCGGCTCCCGTTGCTCGTCNAAACTGCCGGTCGACCTGTCGAGCGAGCCCGCCTGAATCGCCGTAACGGTCGGCAGAATCTCGAGGTTGCGGCTGGTTGACAGATTGCGCAACCCGTCGAGCAGACCCATCTGNGGGAGGAACCCGGACACGTCACGCGAGACCGGCGCCCAGACCACCGTCTCGTCCTTGCCTCTGATCGATCGGGCGATCTGAAACCCCCACCGGTGCGTCTCGCTGGACGGGTAGCGCAGGCTCTTGAACGGAATCGACATCTCGGCGGTCCACCCGTCGTCGACCAGCGNGCCACCCGAGTCGAACAGCACGTCCCACGACGAGTCGCCGCGGGGCATGCCGCTGGAGCCACCCCGGAATCCGCCGCCGCCGCCGCCGCCCATCAGGGAGTCNCCCTGTACGCCGTAGCCGTTGAGGGTGAAGACGAACGCCCGCTGCTGGTCGAGGAAGGTGTCGAAGTAGACCGAAATCGTGTCGTCGCCAAAAGTCGCACGATCGCGGTCGACTCGGTTGGCACGCACCATTCCGGGATTCGAATAATGGGCGTGCATGCCCAGATAGAGATGAGTGCTGTCGAANGCGACGTAGACGTCGGTGTCTTCCGTCGCCGCNGCNCCTTCGACNGGNGTNACCTGAACAAANTCGGTGATTCTGGTGGCGGTCTGCCAGATCGCGTCGTCGAGCAGACCNTCGACCGATGGCGGCTNGACGGCCCGGGTCGCCGTGACACTGGGACGCCCGGTGAGGATGCCGGCCGACACCGCCACACCGGATGCAGGCGACGCCGGTCGAGGGTCGCCAGGTCCAGGCACCGCGCCAGCTNGGCCCGGACCNCGGCGCCCGGCCCGCCCGGCCTGACTGCCATTTGGCAGGATGATGCCACCACTGACATTGCCCGGCGGCGCGGCGACACGGGCGCCTGCGCCGTCTGACCGGCCGCGGTCGGGCCGGTCCACGCGACCTGGCGGGGCGTCCACGCTGCCCTCTCCGTCCGGCCCGACGGCAAAGACCGGCCGACCGGCGGAGGCGCGGCCGGCGGCCTGAGTCCCGGCCCCGCCGAAGGCGGGTCCAACGGCCAGCTGGGCTACGATCTGGTCCTGCAGGGTGAAGATCTCGTCGACGGTCCCGTCGGCAGTCAACGTGTCGGCGACCGCACCGGACCGCGCGTCAACCAGCCGCGCGGTGATGCGAATCCGCTGACCGACCCGCTGGTACCCGCCGGTCACGACCCACCGGGCGCCCGCGTCACCGGCAAAGCGGGCGGCCGCTGACGGGTCCAGCGATGCCGGGGCTTCTTCACCTAGCGCCGACGCGACCGACTCACGGCTGACCACCGCCAGATCGCCAAGCGATTCCAGGTCTGCCGCCACAGTCTCGGCAATCCCGTCCCCGATCCAGTCGTCGGCGGCATCCTGCGAGATATTCGAGAACGGCACCACCACGACCGAGTCCACCGATGCTCGGTCGCCGTCNTCGTTCGCGGCTGTGCCAACCTCGGCGCCAACCTCAGCGCCAGATTCNGCGACCGGGGCCGACTGCATCCGCGGAGCCGGCGGCAACGCGATNGTAGGNACGACGNCNNACGCCNCCGCCGCTCGCACAACCGCTGCGCCGGATGTCGCCGGCATCAGCAGTAGCACACAGGACAGCAGGGCGGCGCAACGTGTGGTCATGTGAGCTCGTGTGACTGGCGACCGAGAGCGATGCNGCTCGAGAGCACTATCCCGCGAATNTNGGGAGAGGAAAAACGTGGCGGGAAGCGTCGCGGTGGGGCCCCGGGCNTCCAACAACCGGTTCCAGACNTCAGTTGCGCCACCTAAGGGACGCGCGACGCGTTCTACAACGAAATACGTCAGGCGCGCCGGCGGCGTTTACCCGCCCACGACATCTGACACCACAGCGTAACACACACCCAGAGAGGGAGTTAAGNCGACCTGTTGAAGCNNGGTCTGAGCTTCAGTACCGGAACAGATACGACATCTTGGTGAAGAAGGCCCGGTTGGTCCGCGCGAAGTCGGTCGTGAAGAAGAGCGGGTCGTCGTTGTCGTCGAAAATCAGGTCGCCTTGCTGGTACCGATCGTCNTACCCGAGGAAGAAGACGGTTCCGGAGTTCACCCGATAGGTCAGCAGGACGTTTGCGCCCAGGGTCCTGTCGAACGAGTTGAACTCCATGATGTTCCGGAGCAACAGCCGTTCGGTGAACTGATAGGTGGAAAAGGCACGGTAGATCTTGACGTCGAAGACATNCTGCATCGTGGATGGATCGACGAGCCGGCTGGCGGTCAGCGTCAGATCNGACTGGAAACGNGAGACCGGACGNAGNTTCAGGAAGATGTTGGCGCTCGAGCCGTCGCCGAGAAACGGCGTCTCACTGAACCNGATCTGGTCGCCCCANTTNAANAACCCGCCNANGCCNATCCGGCGNNTGGNGTTGATNCCGCCNCCNGCCGAATANCGCCGCTTCTGGAAGTTGATGCCGGCGAACCGCTCCATGTCGCGGTTCGCGCTGACGCTGATNGTGATGTTCTTCGCAAAGCTGGCGTTCAACCCGAGGTTCGTCCCCTCGTCCTGCAGAATCCCTTCGAAGTCGTAGTTGCGGTCGTAGCTGGCCCGCGGTCCCCAGTTGAGAATCCAGTTCTCGGGATACCAGCGATACGACACGCTGGCTCNCGCCTGNCTGGTGTCGACCCGGCGCACGAACCCGGTNTCGGTCCGGAAGTCGGGGTCGAGCCCATCGGTGCTGAACGAATAGGTCAGGTTGCGCCCCCGGTTGCCGTAATTGAACGACCAGCCGGGCCCGGAACGCTCGACCCCCTCGCTGTCCCGGTGCTGCGACTGGAAGTAGGACATCGACACCGACTGCGTGCGGCCGAGACGGAANTTCGCGTCGACGCCACCCACGCGGCTGTAGGCATCGATGAACTCCCGGTCGGTGACGATGGCACCGACATAGGACTCCGCGTAGAGGTCGTAGCGCGCCCGGCCGACCAGGAACTGCGCGGTCTGGCCAAATGTCGCATCGCTGATGTCGTCCACCTTGCCAGGCGCCTCGTCGTTGGCATACAGCATCCCGANCGTGGTNTTGCCGACCTTGCCGGTCACCTTGGCGCCATACCGGGGGTCGACGATGGTCCGGGTGTGCAGCAGGTTGGCGGGACCTCGGGCCTGGAACACCTCCTGCCCCTCGAGAAAGAACGGNCGGAGCTCGGGGAAGAACAGCGGAAACCGCTGGTTCACCTCGATCTGCGGCCGGTCCGATTCGATCTGCGAGAAGTCGGGGTTATANGTGAAGTCGAGCGTCAGATTNGAGGTGATGCCGTACTTCAGGTTGAGCGCACCCTCCGGCTGGCTCTCCTCGCCGAANCCGCCCGTGTTCGTGTCGAGGCTACCCACNTGGACCGCGGTAAACGTTGGCAGCAGCTCGAGGTTNCGGCTGGTCGACAGCCCGCTCAAACCGTCGAGCAGCCCCATCTGCGACATGAAGCTCGGGTTGCCNCGCGACACCGGNGACCAGACGACGGTCTCGTCTTTGCCGCTGATCGAACGGACCACCTGGAAACCCCAGCGATGACTGGCGCTGGACGGGTAGCGCAGACTCTTGAACGGAATCGACATCTCGGCGGTCCACCCGTCGGNCACNAGGNNNCCGGCCGAGTCGAACAACGCGTCCCAGGAAGAGTCTCCGCTCGGAACTCCGCTGAAGCCGCCGAAGCNGCCGCTGAAGCCGCCGCCGCCTCTGGACCGGCCACCACCGCGGCCGCCGCCACCACCGCGAGCCCCCATGAGCGAGTCGCTCTGCACCCCATAGCCGTTGACCGAGAAGACGTAGGCGCGTTGCTGGTCGAGGAACGTATCGAAGTAGACCGAGATGGTGTCGTCGCGGCGTGTCTGGTCGCGGTCGACACGGTTGGCCCGCGCGATGCTCGGGTCCGAGTAGTGCGCGTGCATCGCGAAGTAGACGTTCCCGCTATCGAACGCCACCCAGACCTCGGTCTCCTCTGTGGCGGGCGCGCCGTCGAGCGGTCGCACCTGCACGAACTCGGTCAGGCGCGTCGCGCGCTGCCAGACCGCGTCGTCGAGCTGGCCGTCAATCCGTGGCGGGTCGTCGGCGCGCACGGCGGTGACGCTCGGACGACCGGTGAGAATGCCGGCCGATTCGGCTGTGCCGAGACCACCCGGCGCCGCCACCGCGGCCCCCGGCCGACCGCCACGGGCAGCAGGAGCGACGCCGTCAGCAGGGCCAGGCCTACCACGAGGAGCGCGAGTCGGCGGGGTGCCGTCTGGCAGAACGATGCCACCGGTCACCGGACTGGGTTCGCGCGTGTCGGCACCAGGCGACCCCGCCGAACCGAACCTGTTCAGGTTCAAGGGGGCCGCTGGCTCGGATCCTTCACCANGCGGTGCGGCGATGGCCGACGGGCCGCCCCGCGCACCGGGCGTGCCCCGTGCCATCCCGGCGGAGCTGGCGTCGGTGGTCAACTCGGCGGCAATCCGATCCTGCAGATCGAAGATCTCGTCCAACGTACCGTCCGCCTTCACGGTCCGGGCAACGAGGCCACTCGCCGCATCGACCATCCGCGCGGTAATGCGGAGCTGGCTCCCCAGCCGCTGGTACCCACCGGTCACGATCCAGCGTGCGCCGAGCTCGCGGCCCAGCGTGGCGAGGGCGACATCGTCGACCTCGGCTGCGCCGCGACCCGCTTCCACCGACCGCACACGCTCCCGCGCGATAACGGTCAGGCTGCCCAGCGACTCCAGGTCCGCAATGACGGTCTCGGCGATGCCGTCGCCAATCCAGTCGTCTGCCGCGTCTCGGGAAATATTCGTGAACGGGATCACCGCGACCGACCCGGATGACAGGTCGCTCTCGTCATTGTTGTTCGCGGTGGCGTTGCCCACAGGTGCGGCGGACTGGGCCGGTGGGGTGCTCGTTATTGTCCACGGGGTCCACGGGGTCCACGGGGTCCACGGGGTCCACGCGAGCGTCGACACCGGCACGGCGGCGGTCGCGGCATTCGCGAACACCATCACCGAGAACAGAGCGGTCAGGAAGCCGAGCCAGTGCGTACGCATAAGGTGTCGTTCGCCACGAGAGGAAACCGGCCCGTCGGCGCCGGTCTCCGTCAATCTCACTCCAGCGGGCCCGTCGGCCCAACGGTTCAGACTACCAGACCGGGACGCCTGAAGTCGCGTGAGNTGCTTCACCCCGNCGCCGGATGTCCACCAGNNGTCAGGCTNGNNTGTNCGGCCCGCTCGGNGCCGCCCAAANGGATAGACNGTCGCGACCNGGNCGGCGTTTACGCCANGCGNGCCNNCGGCTCAGTAGCGGAAGAGATANGAGATCTTGGTNAANAAGGCGCGATTGGTCTGCANCAGGTCCGTCGTGAANAGCTCCTGGTTGCCNAGATGGGCGGCGTTGCCGTCNGAGTCCAGGATCAAGTCACCCTGCTGGTAGTGGTCGTCGTAACCGATGAAGAACACNGTGCCCGAGTTGACCCGGTAGGTGAACAGCACGTTCGCGGCGACGGTGCGGCTGAACGTGTTGTACTCGAGGATGTTGCGCAGCAGCAGCCGGTCGGTGAACTGGTAGGTGGTCAGCGCCCGGTAGATCTTGACGTCGAACACCTCGGTGTCGTCGAACGGATTGCTCAGATTGCTGGTGTTGATGTTGATCTGGGATTGCAACCGGCTGAACGGCCGCACGGTCATGAACAGCCCGCCGCTCCCGCCCCGGCCGAGGAATGGGTTTTCGGAGAACTGGACCTGATCCCCATAGCCGAAGAACCCGCCGAACGAGACTGCCTCAATCGTGCTGACGTTTCCGCCGAGCGAGTAGCGGGTCTTGTTGAAATTGATGCCGCCGAACCGCTCCATGTCCCGGTTCACGCTCGCGTTGAGCCGAATGTTTCGGGCAAACGAGAAGTTCACGCCGACCCGCCGCATCTTGTCTACCAGGAAGTCGGCGAAATCGTAGTTCCGCGTGTAGGCCACCTCCGGACCCCAGTTGATGAGCCAGCTCTCGGGCCACCAGCGATAGCCGAGGCTGCTGGTGATCGACTTGATGTCGCGCCGCCGCACGAACCCGACGTCGGTGTTGAACTCCGGGTCGATCGTGTAGCCGGCGATGAAGTAATTCAGGTTGCGCCCCTGGCTCCGCATGCCGACGTCGAACATGTTCCCGGACGTATCCAGAAGCGTGCTCCCGGACGTGTCCTCCAGGTCGAGGTTGCGGTTCTGGGTCGTGATGGCGCGGAACCCGATGGACGTCGTGTCGCTGAGCCGGAAGTTCCCGTCGGCACCGACCAGCCGGCTGTAGCTGTCGAGGAACTCGCGGTCGGTGACGATGGCGCCGAGGTGCGACTCGGAGTAGAGGTCGTAGCGGACCCGTCCGATCAGCACGTTGGCGGTCTTCTCGAACGCCGGGTCCGAGACGTCATCGAGATTGCCGGGCGCCTCGTCGTTGGCGACCAGCACCCCGACGGTGGTCTTGCCCACCTTGCCGGTCACCTTGCCGCCGTATCGGGGGTCGACGATGGTCCGCGTGTGCACGAAGTTCACCGGCCCCGGCAGGCTGAAAATCTCCTGTCCCTCGAGGAAGAACGGGCGCAGCTCGGAGAAGAACAGCGGGAACCGTTGGTTCACTTCAATCTGAGGCCGGTCCGACTCGATCTGCGAGAAGTCGGGGTTGAAGGTGAAGTCGAGCGTCAGGTTCGACGTCAGCCCGTACTTGAGATTGACACCGCCCTCGGGCTGCGACTCCTTGGGAAACCCACCGGTCGTCGTGTCGAGATTGCCGACCTGCACCGCCGTCACGGTCGGCAGAATCTCGAGATTCCGGCTGGTCGACAGACCGCTCATCCCGTCGAGCAGCCCCATCTGGGGCAGGAAGCCGGAGACATCGCGCGAGAGCGGCGCCCAGACGACTGTCTCGTCCTTGTCGCGTATCTGCCGCGCGATCTGAAATCCCCACCGGTGGGCCTGATCGCCCACCGACGGATAGCGCAGGCTTTTGAACGGAATCGCCATTTCGGCGGTCCAGCCGTCGTCGACCAGTGTGCCGCCCGAGTCGAACAGGGCGTCCCACGACGAGTCGCCCCGTGGCACGCTGGTCCCGCCACCACGAAATCCACCACCGCCGCCGCCGCCGCGTCCGCCGCCGCCACGACCGCCACCGCCACGACCGCCACCGCCGCGCGAGTCCATCAGCGAATCACCCTGCACGCCGTACCCGTTGAGCGAGAAGACGTATGCGCGCTGCTGGTCGAGAAACGTGTCGAAGTAGATCGAGATGGTGTCGTCGCCGAAATTTGCCCGGTCGCGATCGACCCGGTTGGCGCGCACCATTCCCGGATTGGAGTAGTGGGCGTACATGCCGAAGTAGATGTGGCTGTCGTCGTAGGCGACGAAGATCTCGGTGTCTTCGGTCGCCGGGGCGCCTTCGACCGGGCTCTGCTGGACGAACTCGGTGATGCGAGTCGCACGTTGCCAGATCGCGTCGTCGAGCTGTCCGTCAATGCGTGGCGCGTCGTTCGCCCGGGCGGCGGTCACGCTCGGGCGACCGGCGAGGATGCCGGCAGAGGCCGCCGCCCCTACGGGCGCCGGCGCACTTGCGTCTGGCGCACCTCCAGGCCTGCCACGTCCTCCAGGCCCGCCAGGGCCACCGGGCCCAACACCTTCCGGCCTCGCGCTTCGCGCAGGGGTAGTCGGCGCGCTGTCGGGCAAGATGATGCCGCCGGCCACCGGGCCCGGACCGCGATTGACGGCGGCGCCTACAGGCGCGGAGCCGTTGTCGGCGACCACCGGCGCCCCTTCCTCTCGGGCGGCGTCGAGCGCCGCAAGTCCCCCGGGCCTGGACGTACCCGGGGTTGCCTGCACCGTCGTGCCCGAACGAACGCCGGTGCTCAGCTGGCCGGCAATCTGGTCCTGCAAGTTGAAAATCTCGTCGACGGCGCCGTCTACCTTCGCCGTACGCGCAACCAGGCCTGTCACGACGTCGACCAGCCTGGCGGTAATCCGTATCTGCCCCCCCAGCCGCTGGTAACCACCCGTGACCACCCATCGTGCGCCGAGCTCGCGGCCAAGCGCCGTCACGCCGGCATCGTCGACCGGGCTGCCATTGCCGTCGCCTGTGGCGGTGCGAATCCGTTCTCGCGCAATGACAGTCCATGTGCCCGACGACTCGATGTCGGCAACCAGTGTCTCCGCGATGCCGTCACCGAGCCAGTCGTCACCCGGGTCGCGGGAGATGTTCGTGAACGGGATAACGGCAACCGACGAAGTGTCTTCGATTCGAGCCGACCCAGCCGCCCCGCCGCCGGCGGGCGCCGCTCGTTGGGCCGGCGGCGCGCCGGCCCGTGCGGGATCACTCACATGCCAGGCGGCCACCGCGAGAGTCGGGTGTGCCAGCGCCAACACCGCCGCAAGAATACCCTTCCAATTGATCCGCATCGAACCTCGTGCACGCATGTGTGAAGACTGCCCCCCAGGGGTCGTGCCAACGCCGACCCGTCGAGCCCATCACGCTGCCGGTGATACAGGAAGACGGTGGCAATCCTACCAGCGTTTACGAAAGACTGGACCCGCAGCTCACTTGTGTCGAGCGTTCGCAACGGGTCCAGCGGGCCTGAAGGCCCTTGCTACCACGCTCGTCCGGCGCTCTGCACAAGTGGGCGCCGGGGCTAGCCGGCGGCAGAATCGGCGACCCGCTCGACAATCGCCTGCGCCATCGCGGAACCGCTCAACGGTGTCGCGCCCCCATCGGCCACGAGGTCGGCGGTGCGGCAACCGGCGGTCAGGGCACCGCCGATGGCCCGCTCGACGGCGTCCGCCTCGGGTCCAGCGCCGAGCGCGTGTCGCAGCAACATCGCGGCCGAGGCGATCGCACCGATCGGGTTCGCGATATCTCGACCGGCGATGGGCGGCGCCGAGCCATGCACCGGCTCGAACAGCCCGCCACGACCGCCGATGCTGGCCGACGGCAGGAGACCAAGCGACCCGACCACCGCACCCGCCTCGTCGGAGAGGATGTCTCCGAACAGATTCCCGGACAGCACCACGTCGAAGTGCTTGGGGTTCGTCGCCAGCAGCAGCGCGCACGAGTCGACATACTGGTGCTCGAGCTTCACATCCGGATACCGCGCGCTCACCTCGGAGACCACCTCGCGCCAGAGCCTCGATGTCTCGAGCACATTGGCCTTGTCGACCGACGTCACGAACCCGCGTCGCTCCGTGGCGCTACGAAACGCGACCTCGGCAATCCGCTCGATTTCCGGTCGCGAGTAACGCATGGTGTTGAAGGCCGACTGCCGGTCGGCGGCGACACCACGGGGCTCGCCGTAGTAGATGCCGCCGGTCAGCTCGCGCACGATCAGCATGTCGGCGCCGGTGACGAACTCGGACTTGAACGCGCCTCCATCTTCCAGACCGGGCCAGACTCGCGCCGGGCGCAGGTTCGCGAACACGCCGAGTACCTGCCGCAGCTCGAGCAACGCCGTCTCGGGACGCCGCTCACTCGTGCCGGTGTCGAAGGCGGGGTCGCCGACCGCGCCCAGCAGCACGGCGTCCGCCGCCTGACACGCCTCGCGTGTGTCGTCCGGCAAGGGCGGCTGCCCGGCGTGCAGCGCGGCGCCGCCGATGAGGTGGGACGTGAGCGTAAAGGTGTGCCCGAACCGGTCGGCTACGGCGCGGAGCACCCGTTCGGCCGCGCCGGTCACTTCGGGGCCGATGCCGTCTCCCGGCAGCAGCGCAATGGTCGCTTGCATGTGAACCCTGGGTTGGAATCGAAAGACGACAGACAGGACGTAGCGGGCCGACGGCGCTCAGGCGCTCTGTCAGCCTTCCGATCAGAATACCAGAGTCAGGCGCTTTGCTGAGTCGGGCGGGTCTCGCTCGGAGCCTGCTGTGCGCGCACCCGTTCGACGATGGCCGAGAGGTCGGTGTCCTCGACCGTCTTCTGTCTATCGGCCAGATCGATCATTTCACGATAGACGCGGTCGAGCTCCAGCCGGCTCAACTCGACACCGATCTGTTCACACCGTTGTTTCAGGGCGTGGCGTCCCGAGTGCTTGCCGAGCACCAGCGTGGACTGCGCCACACCGACGTCGGCGGGCCGCATGATCTCGTAGGTGCGCCGGTCCTTGATGACCCCGTCCTGGTGGATACCGGCCTCGTGCGCGAAGGCGTTGCGACCGACGATAGCCTTGTTCGCCTGCACCGGCTCGTGGGTCAAGTCGCTGAGCATCTGACTGGTGGGGAACAATGCCGTCGTTTGAATCTGCGTCGTGTAGGGCACCCGGTCACCCCGCACGCGGGTGACCATGACGATTTCCTCGAGCGACGCATTGCCGGCACGCTCGCCGACTCCGTTGATCGTGCACTCGACCTGACGGCACCCGGCCCGCACCGACGCCAGCGTATTCGCCACCGCGAGCCCGAGGTCGTCATGGCAGTGGGTGCTGAAGACCGCTTTGTCGGCGTTTGGCACCCGACCGATGATGTCGGTGAAAAACTGCTCGATCTCGTCCGGCGTGCAATAGCCGACCGTGTCGGGCAGATTGACCGTCGTGGCGCCCCGTTCGATCGCCGTCTCCACGATGCAGCACAGGAAGTCGAGGTCGGTCCGGGTCGCGTCCTCGGCCGAAAACTCGACGTCGTCGGTGTAGTCCCGGGCCAGTGTCACATTGTCGATGACCGCCTGCAGACAATCCTCGCGGGAGATCCTCAGCTTCCGCTCGAGATGCAGGTCGGACGTGGCGATGAAGGTGTGGATGCGTGCGCGCTCGGCCGCCTGCACCGACTCTCCGGCGCACTCGATGTCCGCCCGGTTGCATCGCGCGAGGCCGGCGATGACCGGCCCTGTAATCTCGGACGCGATCAAGCGGACCGCCTCGGCGTCGTCTTTCGACGCAATCGGAAAGCCGGCCTCGAGCACGTCCACTCCGAGGGTCTGGAGCTGCCGTGCAAGCCGAAGCTTCTCGGCGGTGTTCATCGAGAAGCCGGGAGCCTGTTCTCCATCCCGCAGGGTCGTGTCGAAAATAATCAGCCTGTTGTCCGCCACGCTGTTTCTCCTTATGTCTGNTGCACCACAATTGTCACCCCTAGTTCACGACCAGTTCGATATCAAGTCAAGGTTATAATTATTACNACTTAATAACTGCGATTTATGGGACCCCTTCACGATGGAATTGAACGAGCTACAGGTGTTGCGGGCGGTAGCGGCGGAGCGCAGCTTCTCGCGTGCCGCCGCCAGGCTGCACCGGACGCAGCCAGCCGTCAGCCAGGCCATCCGACGGCTCGAGGAGGAGCTCGGCGAGCGGTTGTTCGACCGATCCTCCAAGGGCGGACGGCTGACCGAAGCCGGCACTATCCTGCTGGACTACGCGGAGCGGCTGACACGGCTGAAGGACGAAGCCGAAGGCGCTGTACGCGAGCTACAGGAGCTACGGCGCGGACGCGTGGTCATCGGCGTGAACGAGGCAGCGGTGCACGTGCTGCTCCCGATCGTCGTGCNATTCCGAGAGCAGCATCCTCGGGCCCAGGTCGAGATGCGACGCGTGCCCTCGCGACAGATCCCCGGCGAGGTGCTCAACCGCAGTCTCGACTTCGGGTTCGTGACCTTTCGGCCCGCCGAGCGCGGGTTGCTCTCGGTGTCCCTTGGCGTGGACGAGTTGGTGATGCTGGCCCACCCGAAACATCCATTGGCGCGCCGCCGCCAGATTACGATGGAGGAGTTCGGCCGACAAACCGTCATCGCCCACAACGACTATTCGCCCAGGCGTGAACGGGTGCTTCGTCTGTTCGAGGAGAAGCACGCGCCGATCAACATCCAGATCTCGCTGGCGAGTCTCGACGGGATCAAGCGGGCGGTCGAGATGGGGCTGGGCGTGGCGCTCCTGCCGCGCCGCTGCGCGCTGTCTGAGATTGCGCGCAAGCAGCTCGTCGCGGTGCGGGTGCCGCAGCTACGGATGCCCCGCGATTTGCGCCTCGTGTACCGCCGATCCGGCGAGTCGTCCCATGCCGCCAGCGCGTTCCTCGAGGCGGCAAGGGAGCACGCGGAGAAACCGGCCGCGAAGTGAGCACGGCCAGGTTTCTCAGGCTTCGGGCTATGGGCTTCGGGCTACAGGCTGAGGCGCCGTGCGACAGCGGGGCGCCTCTAGAACCCGCGGATATAGGGAACTCGTGCGGCGACTCCACGGACGACGTCGAAGTCGTCGAGCAACAACCCGGTCGCATCCCACGTACCGGTAAGGAACGCGTCGCGAACGGGCTCCTCGATACCGACCGACACCCCTCGCCCCGCTGCCTCGAGCGTCCGGTCAGTCAACGAGAGCACGAACGGCGTCGACGGCGTCTGCTCGACCAGCGCCATGAGCCGATCGATCTCCCCGTGGGACGCGGTGACACAGACCAACCCGATGGCCAAGGAATTGCCTTTGAAGATTTCCGAAAACGACTCGCCGACACAGGCCTCGATGCCCCAGCGCTTCAGCGCCTGTGGCGCATGCTCCCGCGAGGAACCGGACCCGAAGTTGTCGTTCGCCAGCAGGATGCGCGCCCCTTGATACGCCGTATTCGAAAACGGGTGGTTGGGCGCCGCCGACCGGTCGTCCTCGAACACGTGGTCCCCGAGACCATCGAACGTGATCGCCTTGAGAAAACGCGCCGGGATGATCCGGTCAGTGTCGATATTGTCCCCGCGCAGGGGAATGCCGGTGCCTTCGATGCGGTCTATGCGACTCGGCAAGGGATGCGCTCTCCTCTCTCGTTCGTTGGCTGCAGGCTATAGGCCTCAGGCGGGCACGGGCGCAAGTACCTCGCGNACGTCGGTCACCTCACCGGCNATGGCGGCCGCGGCGACCATGGCCGGGCTCATCAGCAGCGTGCGACCGGTCGGGCTGCCCTGGCGTCCCTTNAAGTTGCGGTTCGAAGAGGAGGCGCATACCTGCCGCCCCTCGAGCCGGTCCGNGTTCATCGCCAGACACATCGAGCAGCCCGCGCCCCGCCACTCGAACCCGGCGTCGCGGAACACCCGGTCGAGCCCCTCCNGTTCGGCCGCCGCCCGCACCGAGCGGGAACCCGGCACCGCCAGTGCGGTGACGTGCGTCGCCACGCGCTGGCCTTTGGCAACGCGCGCCGCCTCGCGCAGATCCGACAACCGGGAGTTCGTGCAGGACCCGACGAACGCGACGTCGATCTTCGTCCCTTTGATCGGCGCGCCACCGGTGAGGCCCATGAACGCCAGCGCCTCGCTGACCGCGTCGTTCGAACCGGTGTCGCCCACCGACGGGATCCGTTCACTGACACCGACTGATTGTTCGGGGTTGATCCCCCACGTCACCCGCGGCTCGATGTCGGCCGCGTCGATCTCGACGACGTCGTCATAGTCTGCGTCCGTATCCGACGCGATCGACCGCCACCACGAGACGGCCCGATCGAACCCATCGCCTTCCGGTGTGAACGGACGCCCGCGCAGGTAGTCGAACGTGGTCTGGTCCGGGTTGACGTAGCCGACTCGCGCGCCACCCTCGATCGACATGTTGCAGATCGTCAGGCGCTCGTCGATGCTCATCGCATCGACCGCCGTGCCGCCGTACTCGTAAGCGTGGCCCACCCCGCCTTTCACCCCGAGGCGGTGGATGATCTCGAGCACGACGTCCTTGGCGAACACGCCGTCGCCGAGCGCGCCATTCACCGAGATGCGTCGCACCTTGAGTGGATCGATCGCGAGACACTGCGAGGCCAACACGTCACGCACCTGCGAGGTGCCGATGCCGAGCGCCACCGCGCCGAGCGCACCATGGGTCGAGGTGTGACTGTCGCCGCAGACAATCGTCATCCCCGGTTGGGTCAGTCCCAGCTCCGGCCCGATGACGTGCACGATCCCCTGGCGTTCGCTGTCGAGATTCCAGAATGGGATGTCGAACTCCGCGCAGTTCCGCTCGAGTGCCGAGAGCATCGCTTCGGCCAGAGAATCCTGGAACGGCCGCCCCTGGTCGAGCGTCGGAACGATGTGGTCGGTCGTGCCGAACGTCCGGTCCGGGAACGCCACGGTGATGCCCCGTGCCCGGAGCATGTCGAATGCTTGGGGCGTCGTCACCTCGTGAATCAGGTGCAACCCGACGAAGAGCTGAGTCTGTCCGGTCGATAGCGTGCGGACGGTGTGAAGGTCCCAGACCTTCTTGAGGAGGGTCTTGCCCATCCGATCACTGTACCACCTAGGCTGGAGGCGCGGTGGGCGCGGGCGGCGCTTCCTCAATCTCTTTCAGGAGATCCTCGCGAGTCTTGTGAACCCTGTCGTAGCTGGCGGCGGAGATGACGTAATACCAGCTTGCGAAGCGGGTGGCGAGCTCCGCTGCTCGGCTCTGGCCGGTCTCGGTACGTTGCTGCCACTGCGCGTGAAGATCCGCCCGCTCCTTGTTCTGGCGGTCGCCGTCGGTCCACTGCCCCACCGCCTTGTTCTCGAAGTCGCGGTTGGAGGGCTGGGGTGGCTCGGGCAGCGCGGAGGCATCGAACTCCGCGGTAATCAGCACGTAACGGTTCTCGCCGACCCCGCCTTCTTGGTCGTCGCTCGTCTCGTCGCCAATCGCCACGGCGTTACCACTGCCAAAGAGGATTTCGCCGAACCGCAGGGTGTAGAGCACGCCCTCCCCAGTCCGGACCAGCAGCTCGCCCTCGTTCGAGAGCATCTCGCCGGCCTGTGTCGGGTAGAACCCGCGTGACTGCATCGTCTGCAGATCGGCGTTGGTGATGGTTCGGGCCTCGAATGCTTGCCGCAGGTTGCCGCTCAGCCCCTCCGGCTTCGGCCGCACCCCGACGATCTCGAGCCCCATCATGGCGCCGACCAGCACGTTTATCTGGACGACATCGACCTCCATGCCGGCCGGCACGTCATTGGCGGTCCAGATGTCCTCTTCGACCTCGTCGACGATGAACTCGCCGCGGCGCCGCACGCCGCCAGTGCTTTCATCGATCTGATACTCGTTGAGCGCGATATGCTTCACATCGTCGCGCTCGACCTCGAGCAGGTTGGTTTCGATCCAGTCATTGAACCGGGTCGAGATGTCTATGTTGGTGCGTGCGGCATAGACCCGGTTCTGGTCCGGCACCCGCACGAAGTTCAATCCGGGCTGCCCCTCGACCGGATTGCCGATGATGAGGTCGCCAAGCACCTCCTCACTCGCCCCCTTGAATGTGACCCGCCGGCCGCGTCCCCGCAGCGTGCTGACACTCTGATCGAGAGGATCGATGACGCCAAAAGCCTCATGGTCGGTCACGTTGTCGGAGCGGAAGTCGTCCTTTGTGATCGCGATCACCTCGGCGGCCGTCCGGGCGAGCCGCTCCTTGCCGTCGGCCGGATAGTCGTGGTGCGTCGGTATCGTCCACAACCCATTGCGGTTCGTCACTCGGAAAATCGCGGCCGCCGCCGTCTCTTCATCGAACCGGACCACCTCGAGGGTGGTGGCGGTGTCCGGGTCGGTGAACTCCGGGAAGAACGTCTCGCCGACGTCGAAGAAGGCATCCGGAACTGCTCGCCGAGGCGCAGTCAACAAGGCGAGCACGACCAATACGACCGCCGCGCCGCCGAACGCCGTGGTCTTCTTCAGTTCGTTCATTGCGTGTATCTCAAGAAGTCAGAAGTCAGAAGTCAGAAGGTAGAAGTCAGAAGAACGCGACGCCTCACTACTCCCTGAGACGGTGGGCCGCAACCGCGCCTTCGCGCTCGCGCCGCTGGCGCTTGACGAAGATCCACACACCCAGTCCAAAGACCGGCACCGGCGGCAACAGCACCGCAAAGGCCTTGATGGTGCTCTGGATCTGGCGGGTCTGAGTTTCCATGCGCTCGAGGCTGGCTCGGATCTTCGTTTCCTTCTCGGTCTCGATGTTAGTCGACAGCACGGCGAGTCGCCGGTTCTCGACCTCCTCGAGGTTGCGCGCCATGATCTGCTTCGCCTGTGCGTCGATGTCGGTGCGGTTCTGCACCTCGGCCACCCGCTCGTCGAGCCGGCTTTGCGCGTCGGTCAGCGCCTGGTCCGCCTCTTCTTCTGCCTGCTGCTCCTCGAGCGTCCGCTGTTCGACGAATTGGGCGGTCTGCGCCTCGACCCGCTCCAACGTCCGGTGCCGGGCACGGCGACTGCGGAGCCCGATGAACGAGTCGTCTCCGAGCAGCGAGTCCATCGCGTTGAGAAAGAAGGTGACGTTGTCGAAGTTGAGGTTGGCCGGCGCCACCTCGCGAATCTGGAAGAATTGCTCGCTAATGAAGTCGAGGTCCGCGATGACCACCAGGTTCAGCGGACCGTCTGTGGTCCAGGGCGACCCGCTGCTCTCCGCATCCGTCGCGGCCGGGTCTTGGGTGGCCGGTGTGTCTTCGGCCGGCTCCGTCTCGGCGGCGTCCGTCGTCTCGGTCTCAGATGCGGTGCCACCGCCGCCCGAGCGGATCCGCGCCGCGACGACGAAGTCATTGTCGTCCTGCTGGCGCACCGGGCTGGGGTTGATCTGCGGTCCGAAGAAGCTCTGCTGGACAAGCGTGAAGTAGCCGCTGTGCCCCGACACCACGCCGGTGCGTAGTAGGGGCTCGAACTCGACGTCCGGGTCGGCATCGTTCAGTGGCCCCAGGAACCCCGGATACAGAAACACCAGCTCCTGTAGGTCCTTCGCCACGTCGGCGTCGGCATTGAAGGTCGCGGGGTTCTCGTTGCCGGCGCCCAGAAACACCACTTCTGACGGCATGTACGACAGATCGGGGTGCGGGTTGTAGCTGTCCCAAATGATGCGCGTCGGCTCCCAGGCGACCCCCAGGTCGGCAATCCACTGACGGACGTTGCCACGCGGACCGGGACGCGGGCTGCCGGGCGGATAGGTGAACGGGTTGCCGTCGCCTACCCACTCGCTTGGCGCGAGCGTGGGGTTCACGGCCGGAAGCGGGTCGACAAGAAGCATGGCCGGATTGCCCTGCCGGATGTATTCGGCAACGTTGGTCATCTGGTCGGTCTGCATCGATGACGGCAGCGCGACCAGGAGTCCGTCGATGTCGGGCGGAATCGGGAACTCGGCGTTGACCTCCACCACCTCGTATTGCTTCCGCAGCTCGTTGACCACCGACCACTGCGGCATCTGTTGGTCGCCGACGAGACTCTGGCCACCGAAGATCTTCACCATCGTGTCGACCACGCCGACCCGTTTCCGCTCGCTGCCGGCGACGACACGAATCGTGCGCACGATTTCGTACTCGGTCGGCAACCCGCGGTCGAAGAACGGAATGACCTTTTGCTCGGCGCCGGCGGTGAACGCCACCCCGAGAAACACTTCGGCGATCTCCGACCGCCCACCGCTCAGGTCGCGCATCTGACGCGGCAGGATGAAGAACTTCTCGCGCGCGCTGACTGCGGCATCGGTGAACGGCTCGGTGTCCTCGATGAGCACCTCGACCTTCGAGCCGGCCAGCGCGTCGATTTCCTCGAGGATGCCGATGAGGTTCGACCGCGCCTGGACGAGCGGCTCCGGCACCACCGGGCTCAGGAACGCCTGGATGAACACCGGCCGGTCGTCCGGCAGCTCGGCGATCAGCCGGCGGGTCTCGTCGCTGACCGACGAGAGCCGTTCTGCGGTCACGTCGAGACGCAGCGTCGCGCGGGCAATCACGGCGTTGGCCGCCACAAGCGCGACGGCCAGCGCCACCGCGCGCACGGCGTGATGCGACCACATCGGATAGCCGTCGGCCTCGCGCGGCCAGTGACGCCGGCTGACGACGAGGGTATTCAGATAGAGGAAGAAACCGGCCCCCGACACGAAGGTGAGCAACCCGGAGAAGGTCAACACCCCCTTCGAGAAGTCGCCGAACGGACTGAAGACGCTGAGCGGCGCGACCAGCCGGCCGGCGTCGACGCTGAACGAGCCCACGACGGTGTCGATGAAAATAACGGTTCCACAGAACAGAGCGCCCAGAATGAACGCCACCGTCATATTCATGGTCAGCAGTGACGCCAGCATCCCGACCGGCACCAGCGCGGCGCCCACCAGCCAGTAGCCGACGTAATTGCCGAACATCAGCCCGAGGTCGGGGCTGCCAAGAAAGAACAGGACCAAGACGTGGCTCAGCGACAGCAGCAGCGAGGCGGTATAGATGCCGAGGGTCGCCGCATACTTGCCAAGCACGATCTCGAGGTCGGTGGCAGGCAGCGTAAACAGAAGCTCTGCGGTGCCGAGCCGCCGCTCTTCCGACCAGACCGACATGGTCAGCGCCGGGATGAACATCAACAGCAGAAACGGAAAGACACGGTTGAGCTGGTCGAGGTTGGCCAGGTTGTCGAGAAAGAAGCGGTTCTGCCAGAACGCAGCGGCCGCACTCAGGAAAATGAAGAGCGTAATGAAGACGTAGCCGGCCGGGCTACTGAAATACAGCCGCAGATCTCGCTTGGCCAGCGCCTTCACGATCGCGAAGTTGACCTTGCCACCCATCGTCGATTCGTCGCCTCCCCTCAGGTCTCAGTCGCCCGGGCCGGTCGGTGGCGGTGGGGCGCCCGACGCGGCCGATGGCTCACGCGTGAGCCGATAGAACGGCTCCTCCAACGATCCGTTCTCTTCGAGGTCGCCGAGTGCACCGTCATACACCAGCCGACCGTTGTTGATCAGCAGTACGCGGTCTGCCACCGCCTCGACTTCCTGGAGGATGTGGGTCGAGATCAGCAGGGTCTTGGTGCGACCCAGCCGCTGGATATTTTCGCGGAACTGCTTGATCTGGTTTGGATCGAGCCCGGCCGTCGGCTCGTCCATGATCAGCACGTCCGGGTCGTGCAGCAGCGCCTGCGCCAGCCCCACCCGCTGCTTGTAGCCTCTCGAGAGCTTGCCGATCGGCTTCTCGAGCACGAGCTCGAGCGCGCAGATTTCGCCGACCGCGTCGATACGCTGTTTCAGGGCGCGCGGGGGTAGCTCCCGCGCCTCGCCAAAGAACCGCAGCAGCTCGAGCGGGGTCATGTCCGGATAGAGTGGTCCGCTCTCTGGCAGGTAGCCGAGCCGCTTCGATGCTTCGATGCGTTGGTCTCGGACGTCGAAGCCCGCGATCGCCGCACGGCCGGAGCTGGGCGCCAGAAACCCCGTGAGCATCCGCATCAGCGTCGTCTTGCCGGCACCGTTTGGCCCAAGAAACGCGACGATTTGCCCTTCGGGAATCGAGAACGTGGCCTCGTCGACCGCCACGAACGGCCCGTAGTACTTACAGAGACCGTGTGCCTCGATCATCGTGGCCGATGGCGACGGCGCGGGTGCTGACTCAACCACCTGTTCAGTATTCAAAGCGTACATGCCTCAAGCGTGAAAGGACCTCGTTCCGACGCGATGAAACAGGCTCAGAGCATAGTCAATCCTCCGGATGCTCATCAAGTCGCCGCCGCGACAGGCGGTTTCCGTAGATTGGACGCGTGCTACGATCCAGGCCGTTGTCAACAGCGGCGTGGTGCGACAAATGGCTCAGATCTTCTTCGTCGGCATGGGCGGCTTTCTCGGGTCGGTCGCGCGATATCTGATGGTGAGTCTCGTGCAGGGCGCCTCCGGCAGCTCCTTTCCGTTCGGTACGCTGGCGGTCAACGTGACGGGATGTGTGGCGATCGGAGGCCTCTCCGAGCTGCTCGAGGCACAACCGTTCATGAGCGGCGAGGCGCGTGCGTTTCTCGTCATCGGTCTGCTCGGCGGCTTTACCACCTTTTCCGCCTTCGGCAACGAAACGGTCAACTGACCTGCCCCCCTGAAATCGTTCCAGCCCGAGCGGTAGAATTCGAGTGTCACGACCAGGAGGTAGGATGCCACGCAAGCGCTTCGGTACTGAACAGATCATCACAAAGCTGCGCCAGGCCGAGGTGGA
>PBRZ01000012.1 GCA_002726085.1 Acidobacteriota bacterium | reverse complement strand
ATGGAAGCCAGGGTCCCTGACCGGCTTGACACCGGCTGGGCCTCTCATGGAAGGCCTGATGGCCTGCGCCACAGAACCGGCCCAAGCGAGCTCTGGGTTCATTCGGAGGCCAGGTCGCGCAGGAAGTTGATGACGTGCCAGATGTCGTCATCGCTGACCCGACCTTCCCAAGCGTCCATGTCGAACTTCGGGGCCACGCCGTCTTTGATCACCGTGAAGATTTCGGCGTCGGTGCTGCCGTGGTCCCATTCGTCGTCGACGAGGTTCGCCGGCGTTGACCCTGGCGGCGCGGTCATCCCGGCGCCGTCGGCTCTCAGGCCGTGGCAGGATCGGCAAAAGCGCCCGTAAACCTGTCGTCCGGCGCGGATTGACTCTTCCGACAGCTCGATCGGGTTGTCTTGCGCCTCGACGATCTCCCGCGTGGGCCCGTTCGCCGCGACGACGACGGATGTTCCCGTTGGCACACACAGAGCAAAAGTGGCGGTAAGGGCGAGCAGAACCTGCACAGCACGCGTCATCTTCGGTAACCTCCTCGAGCAATGGATATTGCACTATAGCGCGACTGCCGGGACTGGACGCTCTATAATCTGCCCCGAGCCGTCCCACGCAACGCAGGCAGCGTAGCACCAGCAATCTACCTGGCGAGGGACACGAAGGAGGGCAGATGGGCCATCGAGGACTCATGTCTACGGGTGTTCTTGCTGCGGTGATCGCGGTCGTGTCGCTCGCGTCGGCGTCCGCCGCGGGCCAAACTCAGACCGCGTCCGCCCTACCCCGCCTGCCAGATGGTACGCCGGACCTCCAGGGCGTCTGGGACTTTAGGACGTTGACACCGCTCCAACGATCCACCGAGCGTCCGGACCAGGCGGTCCTGACGACCGAAGAGGCAGCGGAGATTGAGGCGAACGCGATCCAGCGCGCCATCGAGGCGGACCGGCCGAGCCTGGTCCGAACCGAGCCGTTGCCGGTGGGTGGCAACGTTGGTGGGTACAACAACTTCTGGTTCGACCGTGGCGCTGGCGTGGTCGACGACCGGCGCACGGCGCTCATCGTCGACCCGCCAACGGGCCGCGTGCCGGAGTCGCGTTCCGGTGTGGCGCAGCAGAGCGAGTCGGACGCGGACGGCGATCGTCCGGTTCGGTTCCGCGTCGGTGGGATCGCGTCGGACGGACCGGAAGACCGCGGGCTCGCCGAGCGGTGTCTTCTGGGATTCAACTCCGGTCCACCCATTGTGCCGGGCGGTTACAACCAGAACATTCAGATCTTCCAGACCTCGGATCACATCGTCATCTTGAACGAAATGGTGCACGATTCGCGGATCGTGCCACTCGATGGCCGCGACCAGCTGCCGGAGCGGCTGCGTCAATGGATGGGGAGCTCGCGCGGGCGCTGGGACGGTGACACGCTGGTGGTCGAGACCGCCAACTTCACCGGCCAGACCGCGAGCTTCAGCCCGTCGGTGCGGTCGGCGGTCGGGACCGGTGCGACGTTGCAGTTGACGGAGCGATTCACCCGGGCGGACGACGAGACACTGCTCTATGAGTTCACTGTCGAGGATGCAACTACGTTCACGCGACCGTTCACAGCCGCGTTACCGATGAAGCGTGGGGCGGCGCCGCTGTTCGAGTACGCGTGTCACGAGGGGAACTACGGGATGCTCAACCTGCTCTCTGGGGCGCGCGCAGAAGAGAACAAGGGGACGTCCGATCAATGACGATGACCGGGGCGCAGGCACGTCTCATGGTCTTTGTGACCGTGTACATTGTGTTCGGCGTCGCGATGCATCCCGTCGCGGCGCAGCAGGGCGCGCCGAACGGCGAGTGGCCAACCTACGCTGGCGACCTCAGTGGGACCAAGTATTCGGCGCTCGACCAGATCGACGCCACGAATTTCGATGACCTGGAGATCGCGTGGCGCTGGAAGTCGGCGGATGGAGACCTCGATCTATCGGCCGGCGCTATCGGCACGCCGATGACCTACATGCATGACGGCATGCAGTTCATTGCGCTGACGGTGGGTGGGGAAGTGCCGGAGCTCATTGCGCTCGCGCTGCCGAAGTAGCCACGGGCTGAGGGCCCGAAGGGGATGCATCGGAGCTGGCAACCGACGAAATTTTGGAGGCGGAAGCGTCTACGGGACATTGTCATTACAAGGGGTCATCACAAAAGGGAGATGTACGATGAAACGCTCAGTAGCCATCAGTCTGTCGCTGTTTGCCATTGTGGTCATCGGACTGCACTCTGCCTCGGGCGTGTCGGCTCAGGGCGGCTGGACGACACTCTTCGACGGGTCGACTCTCGACGGCTGGAATGTGCTTGGCAATGCGAACTGGGAACTGGCCGATGGTGCGGTGCAGGCCGACAGTGGCAGCGGCTTCCTCGTGACCCCGGCCTCCTACGCCGACTTCGAGCTGACGCTGGAGTTCTGGGTGGACGAGCCGGCCAACAGTGGGATCTTCATCCGTTGCGCGGATGCACAGAGTGTCCGCGACACCAATGCCTACGAAGTGAATATCTACGACACACGGCCGGATCAGTCATACCGAACCGGCGGCATCGTCCACGTGGCCAGTCCGACCAGCGTCATCAATTCGGGCGGACGCTGGAACACCTACGAGATCGTGGCGCAGGGGACACGGTTGCGGGTCACGCTGAATGGAACCCAGACAGTGGATGTTGAAGATTCCCAGTACGCCGACGGACCGATTGCGCTGCAGTATGGCGCGGGCGTCGTGAAGTTCCGGAACGTCCGCATCAGGTCGCTCTAGACTCCTTGAGTCGTGCGAATCGGGACAGGTGAGTCAACTTTTGTTCGCGTTCCCTTTGCTCTTGTGCCGCTCAGGGAGTCTAGCCCCCGCGTAGCGGGGCCATTGAAGAATGGTAGCCTAGCGAGGCGGGAGCCGACGGCGTCTGGGTGGTCTGAGGCGAAGCCTCGCTAGCGGTCGGGACGCCGGACAATCGAGTGCCGCTCGTCTTGCGGTTTGTGCTGAGTCACAAATCGACAGACGAAGGGTGAGGATTCTGTCCAGAGCCTGATGAGATCTCCGTTGCGCAGCTCTAGGCGACCACTCGACCGGTCGTCTCCGATGTGTGTGTCGTTCACGGTGGTTCCGCACGCGCCGCCTCTGTCTGCGCAACCAGTCGTACGGATGTGTCCGCGACATCGGCTGGATGCTGACGCTTCTTACCCGGACGCTCGAGCTTCTTTTCCGCGCTATGTGCCGTGTGGTTCGGGAGCCGGCTAGCGGCCCGATGGTAGTCCCACCGGTGTCCTCGCAAGCCGCAGGTTGAGCGCCTGTTGCTCCCCTTCGTCGAGACGGAACGGTGTCGCCTGGGGCAAGAGGCGCTCAAGGACTTCGGGGCTCGTCGCCGCGAATTGTGCGAGGGAATCGACCGCAATTGCCAGATAGTCGGCCGGCGGTAGTCCGTCGATGCGATAGTTCCCGCCCGGTGCAGAGCGGACATTCCGCACGAATGGTGACGGTGGCAGCAACCGGTCCCGGTTCTCGGGAAAGATCACCACGGTGTAGTCCGCCGCGCCGCGACCTCGGTCGTCGGTGACGCTGCCCAAGACCGAGGCTACCGGGATCGCCTCGTCGGTCTGGGCGAACGCTGTCGGGAGCTGTCTGCGAGTGCCGTTGGCCGTACTGGGCCTCCAGATAGCTGTTGGCGCGCGCATACTCCCGGTACGGACCGGGTGCGAGCCCTGCAAGCTCATACCCGCCGCTGGACGGGAGCCTGTGACCGCCGCGCTGCGCACACCAGCGGGCCGCCCCAAACCGCTGCCGGTCCATCCTCAGTACAATCGGGCTGGCGCAATCGGAAGGCGCGGAAGCGGTAGGATAATCTGCTCACGTATGTTCCCGACGGTCCCTGGAGGGCGGCCAACCGCAGGCGTACGCGACACGTTCTGGCGGAGAGAAAGGTGATGAAGGATTGCCCCGACTGCCTGAGCGAGATTCCCGACGAAGCGCAATTCTGTCGCCATTGTGGTGAGCGCGTTGAGGGCAAACCATGCCCTGGGTGCGGAGCCAGAAACTGGTCCGAGGCTGAGGTGTGCCGGTGGTGCGGGCATCGTTATGAAGCCCCTCGGGGCCGGCTCGAGTTCGAGTCCTTCGCGGTGACCGCCCAGCTTCTTCCCACGATCTTGCAGCGTGGTCGATTCTTGTGTCAGACCATACGCCTCACCCAGGAGAAGATCATCATCTCGACACCGGGTATCTTCAACCTCAGTCGGCAAGACGAAGAAATTCCCTGGAGAAAGGTCGCCGGGTTCGACTATCGCTCCGGCATCTTCTGGGACCAAGTCACCGTCGAGACGCGAGGACAGTCCGCCAGCAAGATGGCTTGCCTGACGAAGTCCGAGGGAAGGCGAATCCGCCAGGTGCTACAAGACCTCGAGACATGAGTGTTAGGGGACGTGCGGGCGCTGGGCAGCGCCTTCGGAGGCCTCGCGTCAGAAGGCCGCTCCACTTCGCTCTCAATCACGCCATTCTGCGATGGGGGATTCGTCCTTCCGTGGGAAGCGCCATGCCGCGTTTTCGGAGTTCAGCCCGCCCCAGTTTCAGCGCGACAGCAGCCTTGCAGCCGCCGGGAATCACTTTCTCGAGTTCGTTCAGGACTCGGGCTGTCGCGCGGTCCTGCTCGACCAACACTCCGACATCCACAACCTGTCGCAGTTGGCTGACATGCTGCTTGATCGTCCGGGCCGTGCGGCGCTGCGCCTCTTCGTTCTGCATCGGAAGGCGGCCGGCCTCGAGCACGATCGCATTCAGGAGCTGTGTGACTTTCTTTGCGTCGTCGAGGGTCATGCGTGAGCCCTTTCGGCTAAATCGGTATCCGGTGGGTCTCCCGCAATCGAGACACCGTGTGCAGACTCCGACAGTCGTGTAATCGGCCCGGGAAGAACCGCCTTGAGCGGCGGGTACCGGTGACACCGGTCTGTGCTTGGCGAGCTGCTGGACGCTCACGGCGCCGAGCTGGCTTCAGGGCCGCGGAGGCCGACCAAGAGAAGTCGAACAGCCAACGATCCGTGCGTCCGCGGTGATCGTCAGATGGTTTCGTTCTGCACCCATTCCCATTCTTTCGACTCGACCTCGTTGCCGGTGCCTGTATCGATGATCTTTCCCTTGAAGGTGAAGTCGATCGTTATCTGCATCCTCCGCACCACCTTGGCGTTGGCTTTGGGGGTGTCGACGCACCAGTAGTAACACCCGTTGGAGGAATAGGCTTCGCTGCCCGCATTCCCAGGGGACGGCGGCTTGTAGCCGTATTGACCGATCGGACGACCGAGCTCTGTGGGATGCGGTGAAGAGTCCTCCTTGAAGTTGGTGGGGCGTTGTTGCATGAAACCGAGAGTCGCGACAACCGCCCCGCCCGATGACGTCACGATCCGGTCGCGAACGAAGCTGGCCGACTGAGCTCAGTCATGCGATTCAGGATGCTGCACGCGATCACCGATTCGGTTTCCTGTGCCCTCAAGCGCCGAGCACGAAGCCGGTCTCCGATGATCGACTTGTACCTGAAGATNGCGTTCTCCACGCGAGCCTGCCGGTAGTAGCCGGACGCTTTCTTCCACCGGCGGCGTCCGATTACCTTCACCGCCGTGACCGTGCGATCCCGAGCCCTCGACCGTGGTCTCCGTCGAGACACACGTGCCGTCCTGTCCGGCGGGACCACGACGGTCGCGCCACGTGCACCTGCGGCATCGTAGAAGGCGATTGTGTCGTACGCTGCGTCCGCCGTGACGCGTGCGATGTCGTCGTCGACCGCCTGGATCAAGCCGACACCAGTGGTCGCGTCATCGACCGTCGAATCGGTCAACGCGTAGGCCACGATCGTACCCAATTGGTCGACGCCGAGATGGAGCTTCTTCCAGCCGCGTTGGCCGCGGCCACCGTATTTCGCAGCGGCCCATTCGTCCTCACCCACAACCGACAGTCCCGTACTGTCGACGATGAGATGGATCGGCCCGTTGGCCGGAACGCGGTGAATCCCGACAGAGAGGCCCTGACTCCGCCGCGAGAGCGTTGTATCGTCCGGCGCTTCCAGATCGGCGCACATGAGGGCCAGGGCCAACCGCAAGATGCCCTCCGTCTGGCGCAATGGCAAGCGGAAGACGAGCCGAAGCGACAAGGCGGTCTCGATCGCGAGATCCGAGAACTGCTGCTGCCCGCCCGGTCGACCGGACGGCGCCGGGCGCCACGCATCAATGGCATCGGGAGAGAGCCACAGTGTGACGTCACCGCGCAGGACGAGCGCGCGCTCGTACTCCCACCAATTCCCGACGCGACATCTCGTTCTGTACTTGGGATGCACCCTCGATTTCATGGTGCGATCATGCGCCAGCGACCGGCAACAGGGCCAGCGGGTCGACATCGCCTCCGGCAGCGACGCGGAGGAGCCGTGCACCAACGCCGCCGCACTAGCTGAAGGCGGCGGCCCGCGTGATCAGGTCATCCAGACCCGATTCGTTCGGGTTCTTGGGCTTGCCCGGGTGGATGATGCAGACCTGGCAGGCCTCTGCCGCTTCCACGATCTGTCGATAGGTGCCCGCAGCAGGGTCCGCGATGTAAGCCTGCTTGTTCTCGTTGTACGCGAACATCCGGGCGTTCAGCTTCGTGCACTCATCGCAGGTCGTGCAGCGGCTTGTCTCGATGTAGGGCTCGTCTTCGTCTCTAGTCTGCTCGTCCGCCTCTGGCGGATCCTTCGCTGCCGTTGCTTCTGCCGCCACCGCCGCCGGCTCGGCCGCACCGCCTCCGGGTACTCGAGCGGCTTGGTCCCTCAGCTCCTCCAGCTCGTGCCCCTTCTCGCGCTCCCAGCGCGCTCTCTCACGCTCGAGCAGCTTCAGGGCGTGCGAGTTGTGGATCCCGCCCAGCTCCTGCAGGCTGCGCCACATCTCGCCGCAGCGGCGCGCGGCCCGGATGAGCTTCAGGTCGACGACGAGCTTCTGGAGAACGTCATCCTCGTCGACCATCACGACGCACGGGACCGTGCCGCGCGCTTCGTCGTCCGACAGCTCGAGATACTCGTTCGCGGGGATCAGGCCCTCGTTCCAGTCGCTGCGAGGAACTGGTGCGAAGTGCCCGGCGTAGCGCTTGTCGGACGCCGCGAAGTCGACGAACGTGAAGGCGATCTCCTCCGAGACCCGTTGTAGATCGGCGTCTTCGTACGAAAAGGAGTAGACCGGCCAGTCAGCCTCGGCCTGAGGGTTGCCCTCCACGTCGAAGCGCGATGCCCAGTCCGCTCCCACTGTGGGGTCGTAGGCAAACGTGGGGAAGGCGCGTGACTGCATCGCGGAGGCCGCCTCGAGATACGCGGGGAGGCCCGAGGCATTCTCGTGCGAGCCGGTGAAGACGCTGAAGAGCGCCGGACCCTTGTAGGTCAAGCCCCGGAGAATCCGATCCCGTACCTGATACAGATTGGAGCTGGCCGACTGCAGGACGAAAGAGCCGTTCAGTCCGACGGCCATGCTCGCCAGCTGCAGGCCCCGCGCGCCGAGGGAGAACTGCCCGTCCCCGAGCGACGGCTCGCCCAGGATGTCGCTCGTCTGGACCAGGATCTTCAGCGGCAGGCCCGAGGAGAGCGCGTCAATGAGACTGGCCTTCTTGGGTCCCTGGCAGTCCGTGTCGTGGAGGCGGATCAGATACGACGGGAAGAACGCCAGGTCTTCCGGCGTGAGTGACGTCTCGTCGAAGCGGCTGAAGAGCGCATCATGCTCCGACTCGCGGTAGCGGTTCTCGAGCTCGAGCTCGGCGGTGCCAATGGCTTTGAGGAGCTCGATCACCTCCGGAGTTCGCTCTCGGAAGACCTCCCATGCGCGCGTGCAGCTGTCGAAGACGAACGAGTGCGGTGCTGACGGGTCCGCGTCGCCTGCGGCGTCGGTCGCAACGGCGAAGAACCGCTGGGATTCCAGCACCGAGATGGCAGATTGGATCCGCTCCCGCCTGCGCTCGGAGAGCGCGCTCTTGGGCAACGCGGTCTTCAGGATCCGCGACATCGCCTCGAAGTCGAAGGCGTCCTCGAAGCGGGTTCCCATTGATCCCTCGAGACTCTTCGGAGCTTGCGACTTCTCCGACTTCAGGAAGTCGGCCTTCAGGATGTCGGAGAGCTTCAAGACGAGCTCGTCGATCTCCGCCAGGGCGCGCCGGCTGCGCTCCTGCTGAGCCATCCTCCACGCGTGTTCAAAGAGTCGGGTGGGTGCGTCGTCGTCGCAATCGATGACCACTCCGTCGACGCGTGGCGCNCCTCCCGGGCGGCTCAGGCTGTCCCTCAGTAGCTCGGCGGCAGCCTCGTCGCTCTTCGAGAGCAGCTCGCGCTCCGCCAGGCTCCAGAGCTCGGAGAGTGTCGCCTCGACACCCTTCGAGATCAGCGCCCGCATCGTGGCGTCGAGCCGCAGGAAGTGCTTGCGCAGGCGCTCGCCCTCGGCGCCCGCCGGAGCGATCTCCTCCAGCACACNGTTCACCACGCTCGACAGAGAGCGCACAAACACTCCGTCGGCGTCGCGCTCGATCAGTACCAACGGGTAGTCGTAGCGGAGCTCCGAGAGATCCCTGTAGGGTGCCAGGAGAGCAGAACGGAGCCCCGGCTGTTCCCTCCGAGTGTCGCCGTTACTCTCTCCCGTCAGGTGGAAGCGCACCAGCTCGCGAAGACCCGTGCTCATCCCGGGCCCTCTCGCCCCTCGGATGGCGGCCAGACCGTGAACTTGTCGAGCTCAGCCTCCAGGCTCGCCCGGATCGTCTTCGGGGTGACAAGCCGCTCGGAGCAGCGAATGTCCTCATAGCAGGGCACATCGTCGTTCCGATAGAGGATACCGACCGGGATCTGATCGGTGAGCGAGGCGATCTCCCTCGCCCGGTTGAGCTCACTCGGGTCGTGTGCGTCCTGCTGCCGATAGGTTCTCGACAGCTCCTCACTCGCCTGGACCCCGTCCTCGTGCGTGAGCACGAGCAGCCGCTCCGGATCCTGCACCCAGGGATCGAGCAGCGTCGGCAGAAACTCGGGACATCTTTGCACCACTCGAATGAAGGAGAGGCCCTTGTGATGGAACGCCTGCGAGATGATCTCGTACAGCAGGGTGGGAACCCAATCCACCGCCTGGGCGACGAACGAGACATTCGCCACCCCGAGCGTCGTGCTCAGCGGGTTGAGCGCCTCGAGATACGCGCCCCGCGGCGCGGTGTTGCTCTTGAGGCCTTTGCGTGAGGTGGGAGAGGTCTGGTTCTTCGTCAGGCCATAGATCTCGTTGTCGTGCAGCAGCACCGTCATGTTCATGTTGTAACGGATCGCGTGGAGCCAGTGAGCGGCGCCGATGCTGCAGCAATCGCCGTCTCCCGTGTTGACGAAGACGTGGAGGTCCGGTCTCTTGAGCTTGATGCCTTCCGCGACGGGCAGGGCTCGGCCGTGCAGGCCGTGAAAACCATAGGTCTTCATGTAGTGCGGGAATCTGCTCGAACAGCCGATGCCGGACACGAAGACGATCTTCTCCAGCGGCAGCTGCTCGTCGCGACACAGACGCTGCACAGCCGCGAGGATCGCCAGGTCTCCGCAGCCCGTGCACCAACGGGGGATCCCGGCCTCGTAGTCCTCGAGCGTGTAGTCCTCTCGGTCGGACCACAACAGGCATTTCGGCGCGGCAACCGACATCGCGTTCCCTCTTNCTTCCTAGTGCAGTCTCTGCCGGATGGCCTGCTCGATGCTCCCCGGCTTGATCGGCCGACCCTTGACTTCGCCCCAGCAGTCGATGTCGACGAGACACCTGGCCCGCAACATCCAGGCCAAGTTTGAGTAGCGGCGATTCTCTTCGTCGATCAGCTGGTCGTCCAGGTGGTCGCTCCAGTTGCTTTCCACCGCCATCACGTGCTCGAAGTTCTGCAGAATCCCCTTGATGCCAGACGCCATCGGCTGCAGGAACCTGAGGTGCAGGGCGGAGACGCTGTGCCCGTCCGCACGCACGCGCTGCACGGCTTCCTCGATCGCTCCCTTGGTGCTGCCCCAGCCCACCACCAGGAGATTGCCCTTCTCGTCGCCGAACACCGGGGGCGTCTTCAGCGTCTTCTGCAGTGCGGCCAGCTTCAGACTGCGAAGCCTGACCCCGTCCTGGTTGACCTGCGGGTCGTAGGCGATGTGGCTCTTGCGATCGTGGGCGAGCCCCGTCAGGGTGTGCATGCCGTTCGGCTGGCCGGGAATAAACCTGCGGGCCAGCCCGGTCCCAGGGTCCCAGTCGTAGGGCGAGACGCCCTCGGGAATCGGGCTCTGGTCCACTGGAGGCGCCAGCCACTCCTCGCGGAACCGAGGCCGGGGAAACGGCTGCTGGGCCGTCCCCAGACTGGCATCCGAGAGCAGGACGACGACCATGTTGAACGCCTCCGCGATCTTGCGGGCGGTGATGATGGAGTAGAAACAGTCCTCGATGTCGGACGCCGCCATGACGACCTTCGGGGCATCCCCGTGGCCCCCGAAACAGGCGGAGAGCAAGTCGCCCTGCTCGACCTTCGTCGGCTGGCCCGTGGCGGGACCGCCGCGCTGGACGTTCACCACCACCAGCGGGATCTCCGCCATGACGGCCAGGCCGATGCCCTCCTGTTTCAGGGAGTAGCCGGGACCTGAGGTGATCGTCACCGCGCACGTGCCGGCGTAGGATGCCCCGATGGCAAAGGCGCAGGCGGCGATCTCGTCCTCCGCCTGGTGCACGACGCCGCCGACGGCCTCGAAGACGTCGCTCAGGTAGTGCGACACCGAGGTGGCGGGCGTGATGGGATACATGGCACAGACCTGCATGCCGGAAGCCATCACGCCCAGGCCGAGCGCCGTGTTGCCGTTCACGACAAGCCGGGGCTCGGCCGGCGGCGTGGCTGGGATTCTGAAGCGGATGTCGAGATTCGCCTCCGCCCACTCCCAGCCCGCCTCGAGCAGCCGCTGGTTGGGCGCGATTACGCTCTCGCCCTTCTTCGCGAAGGTCAGGGCCACCTGCTCGAGCGCCAGCTCGCGGTCCAGGCTGTAGATCCTGCACAGGAGCCCCAGAACGAACATGTTCTTGCCGCGCCGCGCATCGGCGACGTGCCGCAGGCACTCGGCCTCCATCGGGACCTCGTGCAGGCGGTATCCGTCCGCGACCAGCTTGTCGTAGACCCGGGCGTAGGAGGCGGCGAGCTCCGGATCCCGATCAGTGCGCCACTTGTTCTCGAGGAGGATGATGCAACCGGGCTTCAGCTCGCCGTCCCGCAGCCGGCCGAGCAGTACATGCTCGTTGAAGCCCACCACCAAGTCGGCGGCGTCGCCGCCGTTGGTGACGGCCTGCGCCCCCAGCCGAATGCGGTTCCCGCTGGCCCCNTCGATGCTGCGCGCCGGAGGCTGGATTTCGGCGGGGATGATCTCGACGGTCCAGATGCCGTTTCCCATTCTTGCCGCGATCGACGCGAAGGACTGGCCGCATTTCTGCGCGCCCTCGCCCGAGTCGCTGATGATCTCGACGACGTGCTCATCGAGAGTCGCCGCGGGCCTCTCGGGCGCGGTTGACCTGCGCTTTCCGCCCTGCTTCATTCCGGCTCCCATGCCCGTGGTCTAGCGCACGCGCACGCGCGAGAAGTTCCGCTCCCCGATGTCGATGCCGAACAGCGTGCCCTCGCTTCCCATCTGTCCGGGGGCGCAGACGCGCTCGCTGTCGCGTATCCCCAGGTAGGCCTGCATGCTGCGCGCCGCCTGGCGGCCCGCACCCATCGCCAGGATCACCGTGGCGGCACCGGTCACGATGTCGCCGCCCGCATAGACACCCGCCATCGAGGTCGCGAGGTGCTCGTCCGCTTTGATGTAGCCCCACTGGTCGAGCGCGAGCTTCGAGGTCTGCCCGATGACTGGGTTTGCATTCGTCCCGATCGCGTAGACCACCGTATCGGCTTCGAACTCGTACTCGCTGCCCTCGACTGGAACCGGACGCCGTCTGCCGGAATCGTCCGGCGCGCCCAGCTCCATGCGGATGCAGCGCATCGCGCGCACGTTGCCGTCTGCGTTCGCCACGATCTCGATGGGGGCGGTCAGCCAGTGGAACTCGACCCCCTCCTCCTCCGCGTGCCCGATCTCCTCCTCGCGGGCCGGGCTCTCGGCGCGGGTGCGGCGGTAGACGCAGTAGACCTTCTCGGCACCCAACCTCAGACTGACCCGCATGGCATCCATCGCCGTGTTGCCCGCGCCGATGACGGCCACGCGGGCGCCCAGATCCAACGGTGTGTCGTAGTCGGGGAACTCTCCGGCTCCCATCAGGTTGCAGCGCGTCAGGAGCTCGTTGGCCGAGAGCACGCCGTGGAAGGACTCGCCCGGGATCCCCATGAACCTCGGGTAGCCGGCGCCGCTCCCTATGAAGACGGCGTGGAAGCCCATCTCCNCGAGCATCTGCTNGAGCGTGAAGAGGCGCCCGACCAGCGTGTTGCACTCGATCGTGACGCCCAATCGGGCGAGGCTCTCCATCTCGGCGTCGACCACCGAGTTCGGAAGCCGGAACTCCGGGATGCCGTATCGCAGCACGCCGCCCGGCGCGTGCAGGGCCTCGTAGACCGTGACATCACAGCCCGCCTTGGCCATGTCCGCCGCACAGGCGATGCCCGCCGGCCCGGAGCCCACGATGCCGACCTTGAAGCCGTTGGGCTCGATGTACGGAGTGCTGGTCCATCCCTCGGCAAGCGCCAGGTCCCCCACCCAGCGCTCGAGCCTGCCGATGGCCACCGGTTCGAGCGTGTCGCCGACCGGGCAGACGGCCTCGCATTGGTCTTCTTGCGGACACACCCTGCCGCAGATCGCGGGCAGCAGGTTCGCGTCGGTGAGGATGTCGAAGGAGCCGCGGAAGTCCTTCCGGGTGATCTTCTCAATGAAGCCCTCGATGTCGATCGCGACGGGGCAGCTCGCGACGCAGGCGGGATCCGGACACAGCAGGCAGCGCTCCGCCTCGAGAAGCGCGTCTTCGAGCCGGTAGCCGAGCGCAACTTCACGAAAGTTTCGCGTGCGCGCAACGGGATCNTGTACGGGGATCGAGGTCCGCTCCTGGGGAATGGTCCGGATCGTCTTCTTCTTCGCCATCCTCGTCCGGCTTCCGCTTCTGTCCCGTCAGTCCTGCGTCACGCCTCGGCGCGCCGCCGACCAGGTCTCGAGGGCCAGCTTCTCGTGGGCGGAGAAGCGTCGCAGCCGACTCATCAGGTCGTCGAAGTCGACCTTGTGGCCGTCGAACTCGGGGCCATCGACGCAGGCGAACCTGGTCTCGCCGCCCACCTGCACGCGGCAGCCGCCGCACATCCCCGTCCCGTCGACCATGATGGGATTCAGGCTGACGGTGGTCGCGATTCCGTGTGGACGCGTCGTCTCGGCACAGGCCTTCATCATGATGGGCGGCCCGATGGCGACGAGCTTGTCGATGTCGGCGTGCCTCTGCAGGGCCACCCTGATACCATCCGTCACCAGCCCCTTGATGCCCGCCGAGCCGTCGTCCGTACAGATGATGAACTCGTCGCAGTGCTCCTTGAACTTCTCCTCCCAGAAGACGAGCTCACGGTTCCGGAATCCGACGACGCCGATCACGTAGGTGCCGCTTTGCTTGAAGGCGCGGAGCTGTGGGAAGATCGGAGCCACACCCAGCCCGCCGCCCACACAGACGACCTTCCGGGCGTTGCCGATCCCGCTCGGGATGCCCATGGGACCGACCACGCTCGACAGCCGGGCTCCCACCTGGCAGCGCTGTTGCATCTCCCTCGTGGTCTTGCCGACCGCCTGGACGACGAGCGTGATCGTCCCCTCGTTCCGGTCGAAGTCCGCGATGGTCAGCGGAATGCGCTCGCCGCGCTCATGGGAGATGACGATGACGAACTGCCCCGGGGCGGCGGCCCTGGCGAGCATCGGATGGCGGACCTCGAGCAGGTAGGTGACGTCCGAGAAGTCCTCCCGCGCCGTGATCTCGAACCCGGGCGCTGACTCCGACGCCGCCGACGCCAGGCATGCCTGGTCACCAGCCTGTACCGTCTCAATCACGTTTTTCCCACGCAGATTCGACCGCCGACGCGCCGGGGCCGGCAGCATCTCGGACGAGAGGAAGTAGTAGAGCCCCCCGTCCGCTCCATTTATCATAATGCGCATTCTTCGGCAGGCAGCATTGGCGTCGAGGCAAGATCAGACTCTGACGCGAAGCGATCCAACCCAGGTGCCTCTCAGCGACCGATGCTGTAAGACACCGGCCGGCATTGTCAGGTTGAGGCTGCAGGTGGCAAAGTAGGCCGATGACGAGCCTGCCGCCCAGCTATCGCGGATACCGATTTCCCCCTGAAATCATCAGTCACGCCGTCTGGCTCTACCATCATTTCGGTCTCAGCTTCCGCGATGCGGAAGATCTGTCGGCCCAGCGCGAGGTCACAGGCACCTACGAGACGATTCGGCAGTGGTTGCGCCAGGTCAAGCTTGGAGGAGGGGGAAGCCATGTAGCACGACAGACATGACGGAAACCTCCTGGAGGAACCCAGCAGGTGCAAGTCCTGCCACGGCAAAGGCTAGCCACCATCCGTAACCGAGTGTTGCGTGGTCCGGGTGCGAACCCGGCTGGGAAGCGTACACAGGGAACGTGCAGGCCGCGTGATGGAGCCCCGAAAGGAATCTGATTGCGGAGCCGACGCTGTCCATTGAGCGGAAGGCCGCATCGAGCGTCCCGCGTTGGCGAGTGTACGTAGCCTTGCGTGGTACCCCGATCGCAGCGAACCGTCTCCGCGCGCTGTTGCGCAAGGTGTTCAACTTTGCTGTCGAGCAGGAGATCGTCGAGAGCAACCCGGTTACCCACGTTCCGCGGCCGGGTGTCGAACAGCGCCGGGACCGGGTGCTGTCTGCTGATGAGATCCGGAACCTGTGGACGCAGCTCGACGACGAAACCCCGCAGATGGCGGCCGCTTTTCGGCTGCGCCTGATCACGGCGCAGAGGGGCGGGGAAGTTCGGAATATGCAGTGGGCCGACGTCGACCTCGAGTCGGGCATCTGGACCGTCCCGGGCAAGCACGCCAAGAACGGGATGCCGCATCGTGTACCTCTAACGGACCCGGCGCGCGACATCTTGATGGCGCTCAAGACGGCCACGAACTCCGAATACGTGCTGGCTGGCGCGCGTGGCAAAAGGCAGCAGTCCGAGACGACTGCGCGTTGACTTCGACTAACCCTCGGGCAAGGCCGCAACCCACCGGCAGAATGATGGGCATCTGTAAGCGGCCTGCAAGATGCTACCCATGCGCTACCCCTTGTAACTTTTGGTCGAATGAGCGCTCGTCGGAGCTTCCGCTCAACTCGTTGATAGGGAAGGGGAAAGAGTTGGTGCCGAGGGGCAGAATTGAACTGCCGACACCACGATTTTCAGACCCCTGAGCGGGTCCACCTCGATCACCCGAGAACCCTAGCAAGACTCAGCATTCGCTGACTCGACCGCGACTTGCGTCGGGACGTGCAGCGACGCCAAGAACCGCCAAGTGACGGGGTGACAGTTACATTTCTGGCTGAGGTCGCTGGCGACCAGATCCTCTCCGACGAACCCGCCTGAGCCAAACGGTTTCACCCCTCAGCTCGCCAGAGGTGTGTCTCGGCGTCTGGAATCACGCCTGACCGCAACCCCGGAGCGGGCATTCTCGACACAATGCGTTCCGTGGAGGCCCGTAGTCCGCCTGTGGGGCGCAGTGGAGGCCCGTAGTCGGCGTGTGGGGGCGCCCAATCCGCTTGTTCAGGGCGTCGAGGGGGCTTCTAATGTCGTCTATCGTCACTGTTGGTCAGAAATGATGCGCACGAGTCCTCCTCTTGTTGAGGTCAGGCACCCTCGGGCAGCGACGATCGACAGTTCCGGAGCGCAGTGGCAGTCGAAGGGTTCCGCAGACCGGCGCTAGAGAGGTGTCGGAATTCGGCAATAATGAGCACGGTCGCGAAAGACACCGAGAGGAGCGAGCCATGCCGACATTACGAGGACCCCGAATTCGGACCGGTTGGCGGGCGGGGCGAGTGCCGCGTGTCGCCTTCGTCTCCGTTGCGGCAATCGTGGTCGCCGCCATCGCGGGCCTGGCTACCCTGTCGGCGAAGGACTGGCCGCAATGGCGCGGCACCGAACGGCTCGGGCTGTGGACCGAGACGGGGATCCTGGACGAGTTCCCGGACGAGGGGCTCACGGTGAAGTGGCGCGTGCCGGTCCACGCCGGGTACTCCGGTCCGGCGGTGGCCGACGGCCGGGTGTTCGTGCTGGATTACATGGAGACCGAGGCTCGCGTGATGAACGGGACCGAGCGCCTGCTGGCCCTGAGCGAGGAGACGGGCGAGGTGCTCTGGAGCCACGAGTGGGCGACGACCTACTGGATGCTGATGTTCACCTACGCCACCGGCCCGCGCGCCACCCCCACGGTGGACGGTGACCGCGTCTACGTCACCGGCTCCACCGGTCGGATCTTCTGCCTCAACGCCGAGACCGGCGCGGTCATCTGGGACAAGGATACGGTGGAGGAGTACGACACGAACATCCCGGTCTGGGGCACCTCGAGCGCGCCGCTGGTCGACGGCGACCGCGTGATCTTCCTCGTTGGCGGCGAGCCCGACGCGCTGGTAATGGCGTTCGACAAGCACACGGGCACAGAAGTCTGGCGGGCACTGGAGAGCAGCACGGAAATGGGATACAACCAACCGCTCATCATCGAGGAAGGCGGCGCCCGCCAGCTGATCGTCTGGCAGCCACGCGGGTTATCCTCCCTGAACCCGGAGACGGGCGACCTGTACTGGGAAGAGCCGTTCAGCGCGCGCGGCAACTTGACCGTGGCTGACGCGGTCAAGAGCGGCCAGTATCTCTTTGTGTCTGGATTCTACAGCGGGTCGCTGATGATGCGCCTCGACCGCGACCGACCGGCGGCCACGGCGATCTGGAGAGGAGAGACCAACCGGGTGCTGGAGGACGGCATCGAGGTGGCCGAGACCACCGGGCTCCACTCGATCATAACGACGCCGTTCATCGTCGGCGACCACATCTACGGCATCGGCAGCCACGGCCAGGTGCGGGGCCTGCTGGCGGAGACGGGCGAACGGGTCTGGGAGGGCGAGGGACTGACGACCCGCAACCGCTGGGGGTCCGCCTACTTCGTCCAGCACGAGGACCGCTACTTCGTCTACAACGAGAATGGTGACCTCATCATTGCGCGGTTCAGCCCCGAGGGATTCGTCGAGTTCGACCGCACGCACCTGCTGAACCCGACCTCGCGGTCCGGCTACGGCGGCTCTCGGGCCGGCACCCGGTCACGCGCCCGTCACGGGCAGAGCGACCGTCTGGTGGTCTGGGCGCACCCCGCGTTCGCGAACCGCCACATCGTGCTGCGGAACGACGAAGAGGTCATCCGGGTGTCGATGGACCAGAACGACTACTGATGCAGGATCCGATCGCGCTGTTCGACCCACTACTGAGAGGAAGCTGCCATGGATAGACGATCATTCTTGAAGCTCGCCGCGGCGAGCCCGGTGCTCGTGAGCCCCGTCCACGCCGGACGTTCAGCCAGCAACGTGGAGGGCTACGCGAGTGAGACCGTCATCGGTGCACAGTCACTCGCCCCGCCGACTGACTTCACCTTCTATTCCCCGCTCGCCGAGGCATGGTACCGCGGCGGAGAGTACTTCGAGTGGACCTCGACGACTCGCAATAACGAGGGCCGTCGGGTGAAGGTCTTCTACCGGACCTTTGGGAACCGCTCCAACCCGGCGCTCGTGATACTCCACGGCTATCCTTCGTCGAGTTTCGACTTCCGGGAGATGATCCCCTTCCTGGAAGAGGACTACTTCGTGGCCGTCCTCGACTTTCCCGGGTTCGGCTTCTCGGACAAGCCTCAGGACGGCTATTCGTACATGCTGGAGGACGACGCGCAGCTCGTCGACCACTTCGTGCGGGAGATCGTGGGGCTGTCTCGGTTCCATCTCATGACCCACGATCGCGGCGGGAGCGTCGGCTTCGCCTTTCTGGGCAACTACCTGGCGCGCGAGGAGAAGGAATACGAGATCACCTACCACTTCATATCCAACGGTGGGCTCTTTCTTCCGCTGACCAACCTCGGTCAGGGCCAGTACCAAAGAGGGGCGTCCCAAGCCCCGCGTCTCGGCCACCAGCTTGGGGCGGTGCCCCCGGAGCGGCCGGCCCGGCCCCGGGTGACGGAAGGCACGCCCCAGCAGGTCGCCAACGCTGACATCCAAGCCTTCAACGACGGGATCGGCGCGCGCTTCTACGTTGGAAAATACCTGCTGGAGCGGGCAGCAAATGAGTACCGCTGGCTGGACAACCTTCGTGAGAGCCCGGTCCCGACAGCCCTGATCTGGGGGCTTCAGGACACGCCGAACCCGCCACGTATCGGCAATCACATCTGGTACAACTACCTCGACAAGAGGTCGGTGGAGAGCAGCTACTGGATCTTGCCGACGGCTGGCCACTACCCGCAACGGGACGAGCCCGAAGAGATGGCCGGCATCGTCCGTACCTGCCTGGAGGTGGGGATTCCCGCGCCGGAGGAGGAGACCGGGTTCATGCGGACACTGGCTCGGAACAGGACCGCGACGTCACCCGTCTACATGGGTCGCTCCATCATAGAGAACGTCTACTTCCCAGGGGCCGTCGCGTACTCGCCGGACGGGTACAGTTTCTGAGTCCTTTTGGTGAACAGCTCGGAGGAGGATGTCGATCACGACGGAAGCTGAGACAGAACCGGTGGTATAGCTGACCCGCCCCCTATGGTCGTTCCAATTGTTAAGAGAGAGCGAAGCTCATATCTAGCCTACCAACGGGCACTCGCG
>PBRZ01000011.1 GCA_002726085.1 Acidobacteriota bacterium | reverse complement strand
CCGGCTGATGGCGGCCCGATTTGCGCCTGCGGCCCAAGGGCGGACACCTCCTGGACACCTGATGGCACGGCGGACAACTGGGCAATCTTGGAGAACCGGCAGAGCCCGAACTCTCCCTCGCCGGGCGACTTCTTGACACCATTAACCGCTGGCTGTAGACTTTGGCCTGCATAGAGAAAGGGAGGTATTCCGTGACTACGCCAGCACCTTTCCTGACCGAAGAAATGCGACAGCAAGCCATCGGCGTCGAGAGTCCCCCCGTGACCATCGATATCGAAAAAGGGGCTATAATCAGGTTCGCCGAGGCCATTGGGGACGCCAACCCCCTGTTCAACGACGAGGAGGTGGCCCGCCAGAGCCAGTACGGCGGTCTGATCGCGCCGCCGACCTTCCTGCGTTCCGCGAAAGCCGGACGTCCGGACCTACCCTTCGATATTCCCTTCGAGCGGGCCCTGGACGGGGGCAGTGACTGGGAGTATTTCGAACCGGTCCGCCCCGGCGACCGAATCACCGCGGTGGCCCACGTCTCCAACATCACCGAGCGCGCCGGCCGCCTGGGCCCTATGCTGATCACCACTGTGGTGATTACCTACCGCAACCAGTTCGATCAGGTGGCCGCTACCCAGACCGCTACCTCAATCCGCTACTGAGGGGTATCCCATGGCCGAACAAGTATATTGGGAAGACGTAAGCGAGGGGACGGAAATGCCGCCCCTGGTGAAGAATCCCACCACCCGCCAACTGGTGCAGTACGCGGGCTCCTCCGGGGACTTTTACGAGATCCACTACGACAAGGATTTTGCCCAGGGCACCGGCCTCGACGGGGTGATCATCCACGGCGCCTTGAAGAACGCGTTCTTGGGCGAGTTCGCGACCACCTGGATGGGACCGCAAGGGGTCTTGAAGCGGCTATCCTGCCAGTACCGCGGGATGGACCAGCCGGGCAGTCCCATCTCCGCCAAGGGGAGCGTGACCAAGAAGTACGAGCAAGACGGGCAGCACCTGGTGGACTGCAACATCTGGCTGGAAAACCAGGAGGCCCAAAAGACCACCCCCGGCTCGGCGACGGTGGCCCTGCCCTCCCGGAAGTCTCCGGCCTGACCCAGGGCTCCCAGAGGCTATCCAGCGGTTCCATAGGAGGCTGCTGTTGGTCCTTCGATAAGCTCAGGGCGGACGGATTTTCCCCGTTCGGGTGAGCTCCGACCCCGACATGCCGGGGCCGGGAGTCTCGACGAAGTCGGACCTGTCGAAATGTAGCGGCCGGTTATTGGATAGGCTCTGAATAGATCCTCGCCGGTCTGGTTCGACGTGCCTATCCTGAAGCTCCGCATGATTTGGGCCGGCTTGCCGATGGATGAGACCTCCATGCCGCCCGAGGGCAACGAGGAAGCAGTTGGGCGAAACAGCTCTTGACAGCCTGGTTCAGCCCGATACAGACTTGAAATGCGCACGTGAAATGTCCAGGTTCCAGGAATGGCCGCCACCGAGCAGCCGGCGCAACCCAAATTGGCCGGCAGCCACTGGTGACACTTCCAAGTTGAAGGAGGGGCTATGGTTGACGAATTGAAAGACAAGGTAGCCATCGTCACCGGCGCCGGCCGGGGTATCGGCCGGGGCGTGGCCAAGCTGATGGCCGAAGAGGGCGCCAAGGTGGTGGTGGTCGACCCCGGTGTGAACGTGGACGGCAGCGGCTTCGACCAATCGATTGCCGAGGTGGTGGCCGCCGAGATACAGGCGGCGGGAGGGACCGCCGTTGCTTGCACCGAGTCGGTGGCCACCATGTCCGGTGGAGAGAAGATCGTCCAGACCGCCGTCGACACCTACGGCAAGCTGGATATCGTGGTCACCTGCGCCGGTATTCTTCGGGACCGGATGATCTTNAACATGAGCGAACAGGAGTGGGACGACGTTATCGCCGTCCACTTGAAGGGCACCTTCTCCGTGGTGAAGAACGCCTCCATTCTGTTCCGCCAGCAACGCTCCGGGCGGATCATAACCTTCAGNTCCCAGTCGGGCCTGGTGGGCAACTCNGGCCAGGCCAACTACGGCGCGGCCAAGTCNGGCATCGCCGGCTTNACCAAGGTCGTGGCCCGGGACCTGGGNCGCTACGGTGTGACGTGCAACTCCATCGCCCCCAGAGCNTACACCCGGATGATCGGCAACATCCCGGACANCGCGGCGGAAATGCGCGCCCGGGGCGGTGTCGCCAGCCTGGACGTAAAAGGTGAGTTGCAGCACCTGGATCCTGACGGGATCTCCCCTTTCGTCTGTTTCCTGGCGAGCGACCATGCCCAAAACATCAACGCCCAGACCTTCCTGGTCTACGGTAACAGCGTGTCCTTGATGTCGCAGCCCAGGTCGGAGCGGTCCATCTACGAGGCCAGCGGCCATTGGAATNTGGATGATCTGGCCCCGCAGGCTCGGGACNTCCTAACCAAAGGNATCTNCAACCCGGCGCCGGCGCCGGCCCAGCAATAAGATTGTTCGCGGCAGGGGGTCTTCAATGGAAAATCTAGTTAAAGACAAAGTAGCGATTGTAACCGGCTCCGGCCGGGGAATCGGCCGTGGCGTGGCTATGCTGATGGCAGCTCAAGGCGCCAAGGTGGTGGTGGCCGACGCGGGAGTGAACGTGGACGGCAGCGGCCAGGACCAGTCGGTAGCCGAGCAAGTGGTGGCGGCGATCCGTGAGGCGGGTGGGACAGCCGTCGCCTGCACCGAGTCGGTCGCCACCATGTCGGGCGGTGAGAAGATCGTCCAGACGGCCATCGACAACTTCGGCAAGCTCGATATCGTGGTCACCGTCGCCGGAATCCTGCGAGACCGGATGATCTTCAACATGGGCGAACAGGAGTGGGACGACGTTATCGCCGTCCATTTGAAGGGGACNTTCAGCATTGTNAANCACGCTTCCATTCTGTTCCGNCANCAGCGCTCCGGGCGGATCATCACCTTCAGCTCAACCTCCGGCCTGTGGGGCAACTCGGGCCAGGCCAACTATGGCGCCGCCAAGGATGGCATCGCCGGCTTCACCAGGGTAGTGGCCCGGGACCTGGGGAAGTATGGGATCACCGCCAACGCCGTCTCTCCCAGCGCCGCCACCCGGATGACGACCAGCGTGCCCGATGAGGCCCGGGCCCTCCGGGCGGCCCGGGGCATCAGCGAGGCCGGCGGCGTTCTCCGCGGCGAACCGGAGGACGTGGCCCCGATGGTGGTGTGGCTGGCCTCCGACGAGGCGGCCCACGTGAACGGCCGCGTCTTCTACGTCAACGAGGGGCTGGTGTCCCTGCAAAACGAGCCGGAGGTGGTGAAGACCATCACCAAGGAAGGCAAGTGGACGGTGGAGGAGCTGGCCCGGGTGGTCCCGGTCACCCTGGGCCACGAGCTTTACAACCCCGCCCCGGCCCCGCCGCCCAGCCAATAAACCGCCTGGAGTTCGACGACCGTCCCGGAGAAGCCGGGGCGCGCCACCTTCCCTCTCAATTGGGGGGAGGTGGTTTTTTTTGCGTGCCTGGGCCGGTGGTGAGAAGCGGGGAAATCCCCCTGTNTCCCCCTTTGCGAAAGGGGGACAGAAGGGTTATGCCGGCGCAAGGTTTGCCGATGTAGCGGTTGGTAGGTTGTTGACGGGTCGGTAGAGAGGCAGTCGGCGTCCTGAGGAGGGGAACCCCCGAGCGTTCCGAACCTCTAGACCAGGATCACCCCGGAGAAGACGCCCCGGCTGATGCCCGGCTGGAGCCGTTCCGCCAGGCGAATGGCGTAGTGGTCTGTCATTCCGGCCAGGTAGTCGANAGAGGCTTGCTGGGGGGTGGTTCCTTGGCCGAAGTAGGGGGGTGGGACCTCCTCCGGGTTCAGCACGAAGTGGCCGTACAGCAGGCGGACCATGTCCCGAGCCACCTCCGACTCCTCGCTCTCGCCCAGGGGCAGATACAACTGCTCGAACATGTACTCCCGGAGCTGGACCATGGCCTGCCGGACCGGGTCGCTCATGGTGATGACCGGCGTCTCCCCTGGCGGCCCTCCGTCCTCTCCGGACGCGGCCCAGGAAGCTTCGACGATATCCGTCACCAGCGAGTTGATGCGCTGGGAGTGGGCCGTGCCCAGCGTCCGGTTCACCTCCGCCGGCAGGTCGGACACCTTCAGTACGCCGGCCCGGATGGCGTCGGCGATATCGTGGTTCAGATAGGCCACCGAATCGGCCAGCCGGAGCACCTGCGCTTCCAGGGTCATCGATTCCGCCACCCCGGCCGCCAGGAAATCCCCGCGGGGCTTGGAGTGGGAAAGGATGCCCTGCCGCACCTCCCAGGTCAGGTTCAACCCCCGACCGTCCTTCTCCAACCGCTCCACGATGCGAAGGCTCTGGGCNCTGTGGGAAAACCCCGACTCGCAGAGCTGGTCCAGAGACGCTTCGCCCACGTGGCCGAAGGGAGTGTGCCCAAGGTCGTGGCCCTGAGCCATGGCCTCCACCAGGTCCTCGTTGAGGTTGAGGGCGCGGGCGATGGTCCGAGCAATCTGGGCCACCTCCAGGGTGTGGGTGAGCCGCGTCACGTAGTGGTCGCCGGTGGGGGCGATGAACACCTGGGTCTTGTGCTTGAGACGCCGGAAAGCCTTGGTGTGAATGATACGGTCCCGGTCCCGCTGGAACTCGGTACGCAATGGGCAGGCCGGCTCCGGCCGTTCCCGGCCCAGAGACCTGGTAGAGCGGCAGGCGTAGGGGGAAAGCCCGTCCTCCAGCCGCTCCAGCCGCTTCCGAACCGCGGCGTTAACCACCGGGCCGGCTTCCAACGGAGTCGTCAAGTCATTCCCTCATAACAACNCAGGCGCGTGGGAACACGCGAAGGAGGTGCACAACGCAGGGCCTCCGGGTATCGATGTCAACGCGGCCAGGGAGGTCAGTCACGCAGGGGGATGGTGCCCCATTTGAGGGAGTCGGAGTCGGAGGTCAGTCCCTGTTCCTTGGCCAGCTCCCGGATGTTCAGCAGCGTCGAGTTGACCTCGGGTGTCAGGAAGACCCAATCGGGCTCCTCCGGTAGCCAGTAAGGAGAGNTGATGCGGACCACCTGGTTTTCCTTGGAGTTCANATAGATGCCGAATTTGGACGCTTGCTGCATTGTGCTTCTCCCAATCAGTATTGCCTTCGTGCCGGTGAGCTTTTCGGGCTCGAAGCCGCCCACTCGACTGATTCTACATTTGATTACCGGCCAGTTCCAGGCCGGGCATCAAGTATTTCCAAAAGCTCTTCGCCGCCGCTCCTTTGCTTTGGCCCCGGCTCGCCGGGCTCTCCTCACCACGAGGAATCATGGTTCAGGGTGCAAGTGTGCCGTGGCCTGCTTCGCTCGCCTGGCTTGCGACCTCGGCTGCCATCCAGGCGCCCTGGTCCGCGGTGGTGGCGTAAACGCCCCGGTACTTCTCTGGGAGCAAGGCGGCAATTCGGTTCATTATCAAGTCCAGCGCGCTTTGGGTCGCATCCTGGCGGGNCGCACCTTCCAGGACCGGAGGGGTGAAGGGCCGGCCAATGTTGATGCGCATGCGGCAGAGCGGGACCGTCATTCGCCATGCGGAGATCTTCTCGGTGCCGGACAGGCCCACGGGCAGTATCGTCGCCCGAGACTTCAGCGCCAGATAGGCGACTCCAAGCATACCCTCTTTCATGGTGTGGTCGGGGCTGCGGTGGCCCTCGGGAAAAACAACCACGACCCGGTTCTGGGCCAGCATCCGGAGCATCAGCCGCAGCGCTTCGACCCGAGAACTGGAACGGTCGAAGGGAGAGACATGGAATCCTCTCATGAGAAACCCGCTGACCGGGTTGGAGAACAGCTCCCGCTTGGCGATGAAGTAGACCGGCCGGTCGATGCCGCACACCAACAGGGGAGGGTCGCTGAATGACAGGTGGTTGGCCACCACGATCAAGGGACCGTCGGGCGGCACGTTCTCGCGCCCGATCACCTCAACCCGGCCCAGCTTGTTGAAGCTGAACCGTGCCAACCCACGGCCTAGCCGGAACAGCAGTTTCATCTTTCCCCGGCCGCGGTCAGCTCCCGAATCCGGCTCAGAATCCGCTCCACGACCTGATCGACACTCAGCTCATCGGTGTCGAGCAAGAAAGCGTCCAGCGCCGGCATCAGGGGAGAATCGGCCCGGCTAGAGTCGATTTCGTCCCTGGCCTTGGTTTCCGCCAGTACCTGTTGGAACTCCGGGGCCTGGCTCTGGCCCTGGGTTTCCCGCCACCGGCGCCGGGCCCGGTGCTCGGGGGAAGCCGAAAGGAAAACCTTTAGACCGGCGTCAGGCAGGACCACGGTGCCGATGTCTCGTCCGACTACCACGATGTCTCCTTCCTCGGCCAACACCCGCTGCTGTTGCACCAGGGCCCGCCGAACCGCCGGTATCCGGGCAACCAGGGAGACCGTCTGGCTGACCAGGGAGCCGCGCAACTCCTCGCCCACCTGGTGCTCGCCGACCAGCACCTGATCGCTCTGTTGGCCTTTCAGGCGGACCGGGTGGGTTTCCGCCAACTTACCCAGGGCCATTTCATCTTCGATGGGCAGGCCATCCCGGAGGGCCAGCCAGGCTATGGCCCGATACATCACGCCGGTGTCCAGGTACCGGAAATCCAGCCTCTGAGCCAAGGCCCGGCCCACCACCGTCTTCCCGGCGGCTACCGGCCCATCTATGGCGATAACGCTAACCACTCCGGACAGTCTGCTCCTCGGATCAGGACTCTGAAAACGCATTATAGCATCGACCGGGGGCCTGGCGAACCTTGCTTTTAGTTGCCGGTGATTATACAGTTGAATCTAGAGTAGTTCGGGTGGCGTATGTCGTGTGGAGGAAGTATATTGGGATATAGGATTTGATGAACTTAAGAGTATCTTGGAAATCGGGCGGACTGTGGAGCGCTCTCCTGGTCACCATGGCCTTATTCCCCCTGGCCTGGGCCTACCCCACCTTCCCCGGCGACGAACGTGCGTTGATGGAAGTGCAGGGCCTTCAGGCTGGATGGCTTGACCAAGTGGCCCTGGCCGTGTCGAGCTTGGGGCTGGTGCCCGTTTCCATTACCTTGATACTGGCGGTTAGCGGGTCTCTCTTCGTTCTCCGCCACCAGACAGACGCCCTGATCGTCATACTTAGCCTGGTGCCGATAGTTGCCGGCAATGGCTTGAAGGTGATTGTTGAGCGTCCCCGGCCCGATTACCTTTTGGTCGGCGCGGCGCCCCATGGGCTGAGCTTCCCCAGCGGCCATTCCGTCTACGCGATCCTGGTCGGCGGAATCTTGATCTTCCTGGCGGAGCAGTTGGTTGCCTCGCCGCTGCTGCGCCGCTGGTTGCAAATCAGCATCGCCCTGGTCATCCTGGCCATCGGGGCTTCCCGCGTCTACCTGGGGGTCCACTGGCCCAGCGATGTGGTTGGCGGCTACCTCTTCGGGAGCATGTCGCTGCTGGGGCTGATCGCCCTGCGGAAACGGTTGGATACCAACATCTCGCCGGCCTGCGGTACGCGCTTCTTCTGTGTTAAACTCCCTGGGAGCGGGCCCGATCGGGCCGCCTCAAATCCATCGCTGGCTGTACGTGCGGTTTCGCTTGGAGCGCCACAACTCGGCTACAGTTGGGGGAGAAAGCGATGAATTGGCTAGACCTCGCGGTTCTGGGTGTCTGGGGAGGGACCGCCCTCTGGGGCTTTTCGGCCGGCTTGGTCCGGATTGTGATTCCTCTGCTGGTGGTAATCTTCGGGCTGGCCATCTCCAGCCGTATTGCCGAGAGCGTGGGCAACGTCTTCTCTCTGTTCACCGACAATGAGAACCACCAGGCGATCGGCGGCTTCATCCTGGTCTTCATTGGCCTGTTCATTATCGGTACCATCGCCAGTTTCTGGCTCCGGATGGTGATGCGTTTCATCCCGCTCGCCGGGATGGCCAACCGCCTGGCGGGGGTAGTGGCGGCCGTCATCGTCGGGTTCGTGTTGCTCGCCGGCGTATTGGCGGCGACCCAGAAGTACACCGACAGAATCGACGNCGACATCGACGAGTCCACCTTGGCTGCGGTCATGGCGGATAACTTCGACGTTGTGCTCCGGGGCGTCAAACTGATCCCCGGCGACTGGGACGATAAGGTCAAAGAACTAACCGATTGATTGCCCCACCGGCGGCGTCCGGCCCGATCCCAAACGCGGTCCGGAGCACGGCGGAAAGGCGCGGACAAGCCGGGTGAGGGCCGAGCCCCTGAGGATCACCCGAGCCTCCGGACCGGGCCGTGGTGAGGGTGATTCTTGGTGCAGCACTGAAGTTCGGCGTTGGGCGGTGGTGCCGGGACGGACCAGGTATTCCGCGTCAGCCGGATCGAGGTATCGGNGCCANTGGTCGATAANGTACAGGCCNNNCAGCCCNAGGCGNANGCNCCGGCGCCNGCCNCCGGANGCGAGGAGNCGTCAGCCGGGCGNNGTGGACTGATTCGNGCCCCGGTCCTGGTGCTCAACCTCAACTACGTGCCCATCAACATCTGCACCGTGCGGCGGGCCATCATCATGCTCGGTAAGGGCAAGGCGGAGCAGCTGGAGAACCACCGAGGGCAGATTTTCACCGTCACTACCGCGTTCGATGTTCCCTCAATCATCCGCCTGGTGTACCTCATCAAGAGGGCCTTCCTGCCCCGCAAGCTATCCAAGAAAGAGGTATTCCTCCGGGACCGGAATACCTGCCAGTACTGCGGAAGCAAGAACCGTGAGTTGACCCTGGACCACGTGATACCCCGGCGGCAGCATGGGTCACACACCTGGGAGAACGTGGTGGCCGCCTGCTCCACGTGCAACCTGCGCAAGGCGGGCCGCACGCCGGTCGAGGCCGGCATGCGGTTGGTGAAAGCGCCACGGGTGCCGGACCCGAATCCCTACCTCATTCTGCAAAACCGCTCGATCCTGGAAGACTGGCGGCCCTACATCCCCTGGACCGTCCCCATGTGATCGGCGCCAGGGCCTCGGGGATTAATCGCGGTAACCCCGCGATGCCCAGGGGGTCTGCCCCAGTTATTCCCACAAGCTCGCGGCGGAGAGGGTGGTTTCCGGGACCTTTCCCGGCCCAGTCTTGGCCCTTCGACAAGCTCAGGACGACGGTTACACAACTTACCCTGGCCCGTGGGTATCACGGTCTCGATGCGGACGCGCCCGTTCTCCACGGTGGCCCGTTCAACGACCAGCCTCAGTAGCTGCTGGCGCTGCTCGAAGGTCAGGGCATCCAGGCCCTTTGTCACTTGGTGACAGAACCGGTCCAAGTCCGCGAGGGCGCTTCGGCTATCTTGCTGTTGCTGCTGTCGCCGGTCAAGCTCCCGGGCGCACTCTTCCAGGTGCTCGCGCCGGTCGGCTAGCTTCCTGATCTCGTCGTCGTAGCGCTCCAGGTCCATCACCTCGTGGATGTAGGCGTCAGTGACCCGGTCTTCCTGGGTCTTGACCCGCTTCAGAGCCACGGCCAGCTGTTTTCGCTCCACATCAACTTTCTCGGGGTCCACCGCAGCCTCAGCCCGCCGCCGGTACTCCTCGGCCAGCACCTCCGGCTGCCGCAGGGCTTCCGTGACCGCCTCCCATACGGCATCTTCTAGCGGTCCGGCTGAGACGAACCCAGGTTTGCATCGCTTACCCGTGGAGGAGATAGACGGGTCGCGATTCTGGCACCGATAACCCCGGTAGCCGCGAGCAGTGTTGTTGTAGTAGCCGGTGTAAGCGCCTCCGCAGCGAGGGCAGCGGATAAGGCCCCGGAGCAGGTACTGGTGCCGCTTGTTGTTGCGGCGGGAGTGGAGGGAGTTCTCCGCCAATTGGTCCTGGGCAGCCTGCCAGGTAGGGTCATCGACTATGGGGGGCACTGGTATGGATATCTCCTCGTGCTCCGAGTGGCGGTAGCGATAGAACCCATTGTAGACGGGATTGGTGATCATGCGGTACACGGCCATCGGCTGCCACCGGATGGCCCTCCTGGCCGTCGGCACCCCTTCTCGCGTGAGACGCTGAGCTATAGCCCAGGTGCTGAGCCGATCTTCCAGTAGCAGCGTGTACATGCGTCTAACTACGGCGGCCTGGTATTCATCTATCTCTAGCCGGGCCCTGCCGTTCTCGCTTTTCTTGATCCAGCGATAGCCGTAGGAGGCGTGCCCACCTACCAGAGCACCCTCTCTGGCTCGGTGCAGCTTTCCCCGGCGAGTCCTCTCCATGATCTTGGCGCGTTCGTACTCGGCGAAGAGGCCCTGCATGCCCAGGAGCATCCGGCTCTCTGGGGAGTTGTCCACCGGGTAGTAGAGGAACTCCGGCTTGACGCCCGCCTTTTCCATCTCCTCGAGGACGATGCCCTGGTAGACGGCTTTTCGGGCCAGCCGGTCAGGCGAGTGGAACAGTACCAGGTCAAATTCCCCGGAGCCCAAGGCATCCCGCAAGCTGTCGAAGCCGGGCCGCTCTAGTGTGGCCCCGCTGAAGCCTTCGTCCAGGTACTCCGCCATGATTGCATAGCCCTTTTCCTGGGCATAGTGGCGGAGGGCCTCGATCTGGCTCTGAATGGTGCCCTCCTTCTCTTGTAGGTCGGTGCTGACCCTGGCGTACAGTGCGGCCCGCGTCATGTGTTTGCTCCTTTTTGCGCCTTGGGCTTGCGACGCCCTGGCCCCTTCACGTAGGACTTGGCGAACTCCAGAAGGGCGTCCCTGGGGATGATCCAGTGGCGGGCCACCTGGATGCCCGGCAATCTCCCTTGGATGACCATTTT